>NZ_MPOB01000005.1:0-300000 GCF_002148795.1 Oceanibaculum nanhaiense
ACGCGCGGGCAGGCGGAATTCGAAGCAGCAGCCCTGCGGCGTGTTCTCCGTCAGGACGATATCCCCGCCATGGGCCCCTACGCATTGCCAAGCCCCAGTTCCACGCCGACGGTGTTCGATCCGGGCTTCCTGGCGACAGTTGGTGGCAGCGGTGGCACCACGGCGGACGCGCACGAGAACATGATGCCGACCATGGCGCTGAACTACATCCAGGCACAGAATGGCTATTTCCCTGATCGCTACGACGGTGATGTTGTCTGTAAGGTTTTTGGCGAACTGGATGATGCCTATGTCGGAGAAATCCGCCTTGCCTGCCTGCCCTTCACGCCGGATGGCTGGCTGCCCTGCGATGGCCGGCTGCTGCCAATGCCCAGCCAAAGCGATCAAAGGATGGCGATGCTTTTCACGATACTGGGCTGGAATTTCGGCGGCAGCGTCAATGACAAGACATTCGGCACCCCCAATCTGGGTTCCACGGCGGTGATGGGCATTGGCCAGGGGGCTGGCCTCAGCAACCGGACGCTGGGCCAGACGGCAGGCGACGCGAGCGTTACACTGCAGATCAACGAGCTGCCGCCGCATTCGCACAGCTTTACCGGCTATGTTCCGCCGGATTCCGGCGACCTGTTGCCGGGACCGCGGCAGGGCGTGGCCCTGGCCTACAGCCCCGGACAACGGCTTTTTTCCAATGCCGATCCGGATGGCAGCATGGCCCCGCAATCCATCGGCGAAACCGGCGGCGGGGAGGCTCATGAGAACCGGCAGCCCGGCCTGACGCTCGCCTATTTCATCTGCTACAAGGGCGTGTATCCGATGCGCAGCGGCCAGGAGCATGAAAGCGAGGCCGCCGCGATCGAGGCCGCGCTGGCGGCAGCGGGAATTGCGGTCTGATTACGGGCTGTCAGCACAGGTTTACCAAGGGCGGGCTACCCCACACCGTGGTCCTTGGGGCAGCGCCCTGATCCAGTTCGTTCGCAGTTACAGTCTGAATGGGAGGGAAAGTGGTGCACCCGACAGGATTCGAACCTGTGACCCCTGCCTTCGGAGGGCAGTACTCTATCCAGCTGAGCTACGGGTGCATCCGGTGCCAACCTTGCAAAGCAGAGGCGGCCATCATTTTGCGAGGCGCACCATAGGCGAAACCGCGTGGCGATGCAAATAGGGAAGAAGGGGGCGGCTCACGAAGCCGGTGCCGCGCTCCGCTGCGCCCCGCACAGGCTGTCGGGCCAGCCGTCCGGTGCTTCGCTGCCCGATGGCAGGGGCGCCTCCCAGTCCTCCAGCCAGGCCATCACGTCACGCAGCACGACAGGCCCGTTCAGGTCGCGCAGCAACATGTGCCAGCCCTCGGGATAGAGCGCCATGCGCGGCTGGTTCGGGGCCTGCGCCCAGTCGCGGTCGAGCAGCCGGCACAGCGGCTGGGCCGGGACGATCTGGTCGTGCTGGCCATACAGGATGAGGCTGGGCACGGCGGTCGGCGGGCCGGCCTCCAGCGCCGCATCCATCAGATTCACAAGGCCCCAGATCGCTTCAATGCGGGTCTCTTTCACCACCAGCGGGTCGCGACCCAGGCGGCGCAGCATGTCGAGATGATCGGAGGCCCAGCGCTTCAGACCGCGCCCGGTCAGCGTCATCCAGGGCACGGTATGGGCGCCCAGCCACAGCGCGGCGCGCTGGTAGAACGGCATGGTGGCGCGGCCCCAGACGGCGGGGGCGACGAGGATCGCGCGGTCGGCCGCCGGCGGCATCGGCGCCGCCAGCGCCGACAACACGACGGCACCGCCCATGCTGACGCCCAGCAGCGTGACCGGCGCGCCGGGGTGCTGCGTGCGCACCAGGTCGGTCATCTGCTTCAGATCGCCGGTCAGGCGCGCCGTTCCGGCCCAGCGGCCGCGGGAGGGCGCCTGGCCGAAGCCGCGCTGATCATAGGCATAGACCGCCTGGCCGGAGGCGGCCAGCAGCGGCCCCGCAGTGGCGAAGGCGTTGCGGTAGTCGTTGAAGCCGTGCAGCGCGAGGATGACGCCCTGCACCGGCTGTCCGGCCGGCAGCCAGCGCGTATAGGGCAGTTCCGCCCCGTCCGGCATGCGGGCCGCGCCCTGCGTTTCGGCGACGGGCAATGTGTTTGGCGGCGCGAGGGCGTTACCCGTTACCGGTAGGGCGTGCAGTGTGGGTTCGGTTGAAGCTCCGCCCGGCAGGGTGGCGATTCCGGGCGTGCAGGCAGTCATGAAAAGCACAGGCAGAAGCGCGAGAAAGGGCAGGATCGCGCGCATCAGCATTGGCTTTCCGGTCAGGCCGCCGTGGCCGGCTTGCGCTGTCCCGAACCCTTACTGGCGGTCAGCTGCAGGAAAATATCCTCGAGATCGGTTTCCTCGGTCGAGAGATCGGCCACGGCCAATTTGCTGGCGGCCAGCGCGTCCAGAATGTCGCCGATGCGGATACGGCTCGGCCGGTATTGCAGCACCAGCAGCCGACCGCCTTCCTGCAATTCGGGCTCGAAGGGGCTAAGCGCCGGCGGCACCATCGCCACCGGCTCGGCCAGCGTGATCTTCAGCGTCTTGCCATCGATCCGGCGCAGCAGCGTTTCCTTGCTCTCGCAGGCGACCAGCTTGCCATGGTTGATGATGGCGATGCGGTCGCACAGCTCCTCGGCTTCTTCCAGATAATGCGTGGTGATGACCACCGTCACACCTTCGCGGTTCAGCTTGCGCACCTCGTTCCACAGCTGCTGGCGCAGTTCGATATCGACGCCGGCGGTGGGTTCGTCCAGCACCAGCACCGGCGGGTTATGCACCATCGCCTTGCCGACCAGTAGGCGCCGGCGCATGCCGCCCGACAGGCTGCGCGCATAGGCGTCCGCCTTGTCGGTCAGGCCGATGCGGGCCAGGATCTCGTCGGTGCGGCGCTCGGCTTTCGGCACGCCATACATGCCGGCCTGGATGTCCAGCGCCTCGCGCGCGGTGAAGAAGGCATCGAGGTTCAGCTCCTGCGGCACCACGCCGATGGCGCTGGCCGCCTGGCGCGGATGGGCGTCGATGTCGATGCCCCAGATGCGCGCGCTGCCCTCGGTCTTGCGCACCAGCCCGGCCAGGATGTTGATGAGCGTCGATTTGCCGGCGCCGTTCGGTCCCAGCAGGGCGAACAGGCTGCCGCGCGGCACGGCGAGATCGACATGGTCGAGCGCCAGCTTCTCGCCCGATTTGCCACGGTAAAGCTTGGTCAGGCCCGATATCTCGATGGCATTCTCGGGGGCATTCTCGGGCTGATCTGTCGGCTTGCGGTCGGCGGAAACCGTCATCGGGTCACTCGGTTGTTGATCGCGGGGCGGCAATGGGTATCATCCGGCGAGCGAATGGGCAAATCATCGGGCCTTAGCCAGGCCTCGGAGTAGGCGGAACATGAACATGGCGACGACCATGCAGCCTGTCGAGACCATCGACGTAACGGAAACCCGCGTGGCCTGCGATGGCGGCGGCGGGGCGCTGGGACATCCGCGGGTTTTTCTCAACCTTGGCGCGGATGGCAAGGTGGACTGCCCCTATTGCGGCCGCCGCTTCCAGATGAAGGCCGGAGCCAAGCCGCACGCCGGTCACTGAACCGCGGCATCCGCCCTTTCTAGAAGCCCGCTGTCGCGCAGAACGCGACCCAGAGCTGCTCCAGCAGCGCGCTTTCGGCTGCGTAGGGCAGGGCCAGCAGCCCGATCACGGCAAAGACCAGGAACACGGACAGCTGCACCAACGCCGTCGTCGAAACGCGATGGGTCGAGATGCGCTGTTTCGGTTGTTCCATGCCGTTCGTGCCTTTGCTCATGGCCTGTAGATTAGCATTGTTGGGCAGAATTCAAAGCTCAGGCCAGATTCAAAGCTCAGGCGATGGGCCGGCGCAGCCGGATCACGCCGCGCACCTCGTCGGGCGCCACCGGCTTGCCCTTGCGCAGAATCTCGATCTCGCCGGATTCCGCCATCTGGATGGCGACGCGCCTTGTCTCGCTCATGAGGCGGTTCCAGTCTTCCGGCCGGACGGCGCGCGCGGCCTCCGTCGGGCAGATCGATTTGCCCGGTCCGCGCGCCTCGGTCAGCGTCAGGATTTCCTCCCGCAGCCTTGCGCGCAAATCCTTCGTTTCGGCCATGTCCGTTCCCGTTATCGCTGCTGTAATCGGTTTACAGTATAGTCCATGCCATGACCGGATCGATCGAGACTCTTTTCGTCGCTGCCGTGACCTTTGTCGGGGCGCATTTCCTGCTGGCCAGCCAGCCGGTCCGCGCCGGCGTCGTGCAGGCCATCGGCGAGCGCGGCTTCATGATCGCCTATTCCGCCATCTCGGGCGCACTGTTCGTCTGGATGCTGCTCGCCTATGGTGCAGCACCTTACGTCGATGTCTGGTATCCCGCACCCTGGACGCGGCATGTCGTCTTCACGATCATGCCGTTCTCCGTGCTGCTGGTGGTGCTGGGCTATCTGACCCCGAACCCGACCGCGCTGGGCGGCGAGCGGGCCTTCGAGGCGCCCGACCCGGCGCCGGGCATCTTTCGCATCACCCGCCATCCGGTGATGTGGGGTATCGGCCTGTGGGCGCTGTCGCATCTGGCGGCGAATGGCGATCAGGCCAGCATCGTGCTGTTTGCCGGGCTGGCGATCCTGGCCTTTGGCGGCATGGTTGCGGTCGATGCCAAGCGCGCGCGGAAGATGGGGGCGAAATGGGGGCCGCTGGCGATGACCACCTCTATCCTGCCCTTCATGGCGATTCTGGAGGGCCGCACGCGGTTCGACTGGGCGGGCATCGGCTGGCGCCGTGTCGGCATTGCGCTGGCCGGCTTCCTGCTGTTGCTGCTGGGCCACCCTTATTTCGCCGGCGTCTCGCTGGTCCACTGAGTGTGAGGGATCGCGGTCCGGGTGATCGGCGGATCGCCGTTCGGTGCGGTCCTCGGAATGGGATCGAAACGGTAGAGGGTCGCGCCGAAGATGAAGCGCGGCTCTGCATCGCCGTCCAGCAGCGGCAGCACCAGCCTTTCGCCGGTCGCCGACAGGCCGTATTCGCTCATCCGATAGACGAAGCCCTGCATGTGCAGGATTGTCGGCGTTCCGCCATCGAGACCCAGAACGTCACGGTATAGCGGCTGAATGCGGGCCAGGGCCTGCGGCGACAGGAATTCGTCCATATAGCGCCCGAAGGCAATGCCCGGATGCACGCGCCGGATTTCCTCGCCCGACAGCCGGTAGAGGAAGCGGTCCTGCGCTGGCTCGTACTGCACCAGCCAGACATTGGGCAGAAGCCGCGGGAAATCCACGGGGTCGATATCGGCCCGATAGGGGATGCTCCTGTCGCGGCGCTTGTCCTGCCAGTAATCGGCAAGCCGCACCAGACGCGGGTCCTGTATATGGCTGAGGTCGGTGCGCAGCATGGGTTTCAGCGTCCCCAAGGCTGGCCGGACCGGCCAGCCATCGTGAAAAGGCAGGCCCGGCTTCCTGTCTGGAAGAGAATACCGGGCCTGCCTTTCATGGTCAGCCGCGGGCGTTCTTAGCGAGGCGCAGCCGCAGCGCGTTCAGCTTGATGAAGCCCTGCGCGTCGCGCTGGTCATAGACCGTGTCTTCCTCGAAGGTGACATGCGCGGCGCTGTACAGGCTGAACGGCGACTTGCGCCCGACCACATCGACATTGCCCTTGTAGAGCTTCAGCCGCACGGTGCCGCTGACATATTTCTGCGAGGCGTCGATGGCGGCCTGGATCATTTCGCGCTCCGGCGAGAACCAGTAGCCATTGTAGATGAGCTCGGCATAGCGCGGCATCAGCTCATCCTTCAGATGCGCCTGGCCGCGATCCAGCGTGATGCTCTCGATGCCGCGATGGGCCGCCAGCAGGATGGTGCCGCCCGGCGTCTCGTAGATACCGCGCGACTTCATGCCGACATAGCGGTTCTCGACCAGGTCGAGGCGGCCGATGCCGTTCTTGCCGCCCAACTCGTTCAGCTTGGTCAGCAGTTCGGCCGGGCTCAGCTTCACGCCGTCGATGGCGACCGCGTCGCCCTTCTCGAACTCGACCTCGATATAGGTCGGCTTGTCCGGGGCCTTCTCGGGATCGACGGTGCGGGAATAGACATAGTCGGGTGCCTCTTCCCACGGGTCTTCCAGTACCTTGCCCTCGGCCGAGATGTGCAGCAGGTTCGCATCGACCGAGAACGGCGCCTCGCCGCGCTTGTCCTTGGCGATGGGAATCTGGTTCTTCTCGGCATAGTCGATCAGCTTGGTGCGGGAATTCAGGTCCCACTCGCGCCAGGGGGCGATCACCTTGATGTCCGGCTTCAGCGCGTAATAGGCAAGCTCGAAGCGCACCTGGTCGTTGCCCTTGCCGGTGGCGCCATGGGCGACGGCATCGGCACCGACCTGCTCGGCGATTTCGATCTGGCGCTTGGAGATCAGCGGCCGGGCGATCGAGGTGCCAAGCAGGTACAGCCCTTCATAAAGGGCGTTGGCGCGGAACATCGGGAAGACGAAATCGCGCACGAATTCCTCGCGCAGATCGTCGATGAAGATTTCCTTCACCCCCATCATCTCGGCCTTCTTTCGGGCCGGCTCCAGCTCTTCGCCCTGGCCGAGATCGGCGGTGAAGGTCACCACCTCGCAATTATAGGCATCCTGCAGCCAGCGCAGGATCACCGAAGTATCCAGGCCGCCGGAATAGGCCAGTACGACCTTCTTGATAGTCTTGTCCGCCATGGGAAACGCGCCTTCTGACGTAGATTAGGGGGATGCGGAAGTCGCCGGGAGTATAGGCAAAAGCCGATGCCCGGCAAGAGGCGATCAACGCGCTTTATGACGCATGAACGGGTACTATGAGCGTTCCCTTCTGTATTCGGCGTTGACAACCCCTTCCCCCGTCGGGAACATGTTGCGCATAAACTAAATAAGCGAACCCGAAAACGGGTCGCAACATGGGAGGAATAACGATGACCCTGCACAACAGGATGAAGGGCTATTGCGTGGGCGCCGTCGCGGCGGTCGCGTTGCTCGCCGCAGCCCCGGCCCAGGCCGATATCAAGATTGGCGTGATCTTCGACTATACCGGCCCGTTCGCGGCCGGCGGGTCGCAGGCCGCCGCCATCGGCACCAAGTCGGCCATCGACATCATCAATGAGCGCGGCGGTGTCGAGGGCCACAAGATCGTGGCCACCTACGCCGACGCGCAGTCCAAGGCCGAAGTGGCGATCAACGAGATGACCCGCCTGCTGGAACAGGAGAAGGTCGATCTCATCATGGGCGTGTTCTCCAGCGCGCACTGCGTGCCGATGGCCCAGCGCGTCGATCAGCTGAAGAAGTTCATGTGGGCGAATGTCTGCGTCGCCTCGTCCGTGTTCAAGGGCAAGAACCTGCAATATGCCTTCCGCGCCCAGGTCCATTCCGACCAGTTCGGCGCGGCGTCGTGCATCTTCACCCATGAGAACGCCAAGGCGAAGTTGGGCAAGGACCCGAAGGACGTGCGCATCGCCATCATTTATGAGGATGGCCCCTATGGCGCCGGCGTCGCCTCGGGCAATGAGGCGAAGTGCAAGGAACTCGGCATGAACATCGTGCTGAAGGAAGGCTATGCCGCGACCGCGCCCGACCTCTCCAGCCTGGTCACCAAGCTGCGTCGCGAGCGGCCGGACGTCATCCTGCACACCGGCTATAACCCGGATATCACCCTGTTCCTGCGCCAGGCGCGTGAGCTGGGCCTGAAATGGAGCGCGCTGATCGGCCATGGCGCCGGCTACGGCCAGATCGACAAGCTGCGCGAGGCCTTCGGCGACGACGCCAATTACATCTTCAATGTCGATCCGGTGGCGGCCCAGCTGCTCGACCCGAAAACACTGGCCCCGGGCCTGGGCGATGTGACCGCCGAGATGGTGAAGCGCTACAAGGCCGAGACAAAGGCCGACCAGGTGCCGCCGCACACCTCCCAGGGCTTCAACCAGACCTGGATCTTCCTGACCGACGTGCTGCCGCGCGCGATCAAGAAGTATGGCGGCTTCGATCCCGAGGCACTGCGTAAGGCCGCCCTCGATACCGACATTCCGGTCGGCGGCACGATCCAGGGCTATGGCGTGAAGTTCTTCGGGCCGGGCACCGAGATGGCGGGCCAGAACGAGCGCTCCAGCCCGGTCGTCATGCAGTACATCGATGGCGACACCAAGGTGGTCTGGCCGGCGGCGATCAAGACGGTCGATCCGGTGCTGCCGCTGCCGAAGGGGCATGTGTACGCCCGCTGAGGCATTACACGACCTGCTTTCACCAGAGTTCGGATTTCCGTGGCAACGGCGGATGAATCATGCTGACCGTGTCTAACCTTACCAAGCGGTTCGGTGGGTTCACCGCCGTTGACCAAGTGTCCTTCAGTCTGGAGCAGGGTGAAATATTGGGGCTGATCGGCCCCAATGGTTCCGGCAAGAGTACGACCTTCAACCTGATCGCCGGCACGCTGGCCCCGAGCGAGGGCAGCATCAGCTTCCTGGGGCAGGATATCGGCGGCCAGCGGCCGATGGATGTCTGTCATCTGGGCATCGCCCGCACCTTCCAGATTCCGCGGCCCTTCAAGCGGCTGTCGATCCTGGAGAATGTCGCGGTCGCTGCCTATTACGGCCAGAATGGCCGGGTCTCGCGCCAGCAGGCCTGGGCGCAGGCGGAGGAGGCGCTGGGGCTCGTCAACCTGCCGACCGATGCGAAGGCGCCGGTCGATGGGCTGGGTGCGGCGGGGCTGAAAAAGCTGGAGCTGGCCCGCGCGCTGGCGACCCAGCCGAAGCTGCTGCTGGCCGATGAAAGCCTGGGCGGTCTCGACGAGCAGGAGATGGACCAGGCGGCCGACATGCTGAGCATGATCCGCCGCGAGAAGAACATCACCATTATCTGGGTGGAACACATCATGGGCGTGCTGATGCGCGTCGTGGACCGGGTGATGGTGCTCGACCACGGCGAGAAGATTTCCGAAGGGCTGCCGCGCGAGGTCGCGACCGACCCCAGGGTGGTGGAGGTCTATCTCGGCTCCGAGCAGGTCGAGATCGCGGAGACGGGAGAGGCCCGTGCTTGAACTTGCCAATGTCTCCGCCGGCTACGGCACGTTCCAGGCGCTGTTCGATGTCAGCCTCCAGGTGAAGGCCGGCGAGGCGGTGGCCGTTATAGGCCCGAATGGCGCCGGCAAGACGACGCTGCTGCGCGTCATCTCGAAGCTGATCGATATCGAGAAGGGCGATATCACCATGGAAGGGGCGTCGCTGCGTGACGTCGCCCCCTTCAAGGTGATCGAGATGGGCATTTCGCATGTGCCCGAGCATCGCCGCCTGTTTCCCCGCCTGACGGTGGAGGAGAATCTGCGCATGGGTGCCTACATTCCTTCCGCCCGGGCGCATTTCAGGGATCGGCTGGATTTCGTCTATTCGCTGTTCCCGCGCATGAAGGAACGGCGCGACCAGCTGGCCGGCACCATGTCGGGCGGCGAGCAGCAGATGTGCGCCATCGGCCGCGGGCTGATGAGCGGGCCGAAGCTCTTGCTGCTGGACGAACCCTCCGCCGGCCTCGCCCCGGTTATCGTGCAGCAGGTCTTCGAGCTGGTGCAGCGCATCCGGCAGGAAGGCTTCACCGTGCTGATCGTCGAGCAGAACATCCAGCAGGTGCTGCGGGTCGTGGACCGCGCTTACCTGCTGGAGGTCGGTCGCATCAAGCTGTCCGGCAATGCACAGGAACTGCTGGCCAGCGAAGAAATTCGCAAGGCCTATATCGGGCTTTAGAGGGAAGGCACGGGCGATGGAAATCTTCGATATCTTCCTTCTGGAAGCAATTCTGAACGGCATTCTGCTGGGCGGGGTGCTGGCGCTGCTGGCGCTGGGCCTGAATCTCGTCTTCGGCGTCATTGACGTGGTCTGGATCTGCTACGCCGAGCTGGTAATGATCGGCATGTATGCGGTCTATTGGCTGTTCGCCTATTACGGCGTGCCGATCCTGCCGGCCTTCCTGGGCGGCATCGTCGTGGTCGCCGCGTCTGGCGCGCTGCTGCATTACCTTGTCATAAGGCCGATCCTGGGGGCGGCGCCGATCAACCAGCTGCTGGTGACCGGCGGCGTGCTGTTCTTTCTGCAGGCGCTGGCGACGCTGGTGTTCGGCGTGGAGTTCCGCAATATCGGGCTGCGCCTGCCGGTGCTGGAATTCGCCGATATGTATTTCAGCTTCGCCCGCGTGCTGGCCTTCGTGACGGCGCTGGCCGGCATGGTAGCGCTCTATCTGTTCCTCACGCGCACCTATATCGGCACCGCGATCCGCGCCATCAGCCAGGACCGCGAGATCATGCCGCTGATGGGGGTGAATCCGCAGCGCGTCTATCTGATGACATCGGCCATCGGCGGCGGGCTGGCCGGCCTGTCGGCCTGCCTGCTGGTGCTGCAATATGACGTGCATCCCGCCATCGGCCTCAGCTTCGGGCCGATCACCTTCATGATCTGCGTCATGGGCGGTCTCGGCAATATGATCGGCGGTTTCGTCGCCGCCTTCATCTTCAGCCAGTTCATCTCCATCGGCGGGTTCTTCTTCGCCATCGAGTGGGGCTATGTGATCGCCTTCGCCTTCTTCATCCTGATGATGTTCCTGAAGCCGCAAGGCATCCTGTCGAGGAGGCGCTGAGATGCCGCGTATCCTGCCCTGGCTGATCGCCGTCGCGGTGCTTGCCACCATCCCGTTTCTCGGGCTGGGCAATTACTATCTGCATCTGCTGATCACCATCCTGATCTGGGGCTTCATCTATACCAGCTGGTCGCTGATGGGCCGGTTCGGGCTGGTGTCGCTCGGTCATGGCGCCTTTCTCGGTATCGGCGCCTATACGGTGACGCTGCTGTGGAACGATGCCGGCCTGTCGCCCTGGATCGGTATCCCGATCGCCATGGTGTTCGCCGGGATTGTGGCGGTGCTGATCGGCTATCCCTGTTTCCGCTTCCGCATCGTCGGGCATTATTTCGCGCTGGTGACACTGGCGCTCAGCGAGGTGGTGCGTCTGACCATTGTGGCCTTGCGCGACACTACGGGCGGATCGCTGGGCATAACGCCCCGCTCGGCGGATACGCCGAATTCGCTGATGGCGCTGCAGTTTTCCGACAAGGAGACGTTCTTTTACATCGCCCTGGCGGTGTGGCTGTTCGGCCTGTGGATATGGAAGCTGGTGGACCGGTCGATGGCGCGCTATGCGCTGGAGGCGATCTCCGAGGAGGAGGATGCGTCCGCCTCGCTCGGCATGAATGTGACCCGCACCAAGCTCACCATCACGGTCGTGAGCGCCATGATGACCGCGCTGGGCGGCGTGCTTTATGCGCAGTACCAGCTCTATATCAACCCGGAAACCATGTCGGGCATCGCCATCAGTCTGCAGATCGTGTTCGCGGTCATCGCCGGCGGCATGTATGTGCAGCTTGGGCCAACGGTGGGCGCGGTCTTCACCCTGATGCTGGCGGAATCGCTGCGCATCCTGGTCGGGCACGATGTGCACGGGCTGGACGGCACGATCTACGGTTTGCTGCTGGTGCTGTTCATCATCTTCATGCCGAAGGGCATCCTTGGCGCGCTGCTGAGCTGGTGGGAAAAGCGCGGCGATTCCCGCGAGCAGGCGAAGCCCGCCCCGGCGGAGTGAGGCTTCACAGACTCTTGCGCGTGTGTGATAATACACACATATGGATAGCCGTGAGATCATCGCCGCATTGGAAGCTGCGGGCTGGCGTCATAAGCGCACGACGGGCAGCCACTGGCATTTCTGGCATGAGGAATTTCGCCGGCTGGTGACGGTGCCGCATCCGAAGCGGGACATGCCCATCGGCACGGTGAAGGCGATCGAACGGCAAAGCGGCGTGAAGCTGACGAGGTGACGGGATGACCTCTTATGTGGCCTATCTGCGCAAGGATAAGGGAAGCGACTACGGAGTCGAATTTCCCGATGTGCCCGGCTGCGTGACCGCCGGGCACAGCATCGAGGAAGCGAAGGCCATGGCCGCCGAGGCGCTGGCCGGCCATCTGCAGATGCTGCTGGACGAAGGGTTGCCGGTTCCGGCGCCGTCGGACATGGACATGCTGGCCGGCGACCCGCACCGGGGCGATGCCGTCATGCTGCTCGTCGAGGTCTCGCCCGATCTGCTGAAGGCGGAACGGGTGAATGTGATGATACCCCGTCATCTGCTGGGCCGCATTGATGCGGCGAGCGGCGGCAACCGCAGCCGGTTCCTGGCGGAAGCCGCCGAGGAGAAGCTCGCGGGTTAACCGGCCAGTTGCTCTTGATTTGCGGCTGATTGCAGGGCAGCTATAGCGGCCATGGACGTGCTCTTCGCTGCCGCTTTCGGCAACCTCCTCTCCCCGCTGGTCCTGAGCTTCGTGCTCGGTCTGGTGGCTGGCCTCGTGAAATCCGACCTCGACATGCCCGAGGCGGTGGGCAAGGCCATTGCCATCTACCTCATGCTGGCCATCGGCATGAAGGGCGGGGTGGAGATGGCGCAGGCCGGTGTTGGCCTTGCCATCCTGCCGGCGCTGCTGGCGGCCTTGCTGCTCAGCTTCGGCATGCCGTACATCGCCTATCCGCTGCTGCGCCGCCTGGCCGGCGCGGACCGGGTGAACGCCGCTGCCGTGGCGGCGCATTACGGCTCGGTCAGCATCGTCACCTTCGTTGCCGCGACGCAGATGCTGGCGCGCGACGGGATCGGCTATGAGGGCTATCTGGTCGCCATGCTGGCGGTGATGGAGACGCCGGCGATCATCGCCGGACTGCTGCTGGCCGGTCGCGCGCTGGCGCTGGAAGGCGATCCGGCGGCGGGGCCGGATCACGGCGACCGCCGCGAATTGCTGCGCGAGGTGCTGGCCAATGGTTCGGTCATGCTGCTGGTTGGCGGTTTCTTCATTGGTTGGATCAGCGGCGGCGACGGCTATGCCGCGGTGAAACCCTTCTTCGACGCGCCCTTCAAGGGCGTGCTTTGCCTGTTCCTGCTGGAAATGGGGCTGCTGGTTTCGCGCCGGGTCTCCGGCTTCCAGATGCTGCGGCCCGGGCTTATCGCCTTTGGTCTCTACATGCCGCTGATCGGCGCCGTGCTGGGCCTGTGTGTCGCCTGGATGCTTGGTCTTTCAGTCGGCGGCGGCACGCTGCTGGTGACGCTGGCGGCCAGTGCTTCCTACATCGCCGTACCGGCGGCAATGCGTCTGGCCCTGCCGCAGGCCGATCCCTCGCTCTATGTTACCCTGTCGCTGGGGGTGACATTCCCCTTCAACCTGATCGTCGGCATCCCGCTCTATGGCGCGATGGCCCGGCTGATCCTCTGACGCGAAGGCCGCCATGACCGACGAATTGCCGACACACAGGAAAAAGAAGGTCGAGATCGTGGTCGAGGTGGCGCGCGCCCCGCGCATCCTGCGGATGCTAACGGAGAAGGGGGCGACCGGCTATACGGTGGTGCCCAATCTCGGCGGCAAGGGGCGGCGCGGCATGCGCGGCGGTGCCGATGTGGTGCAGGTGTTCGACAATGTGATGATCATCGCGGTCACCACCGAGGAGATCGCCCGCGCCATCCTCACCGAATCGCAAAGCCTGCTGAAGGATTATGTCGGCATCGTCTATATGTCCGATGTCGAGGTGGTCCGGGACGAGCATTTCTGATGGCGGGCCGCTACTGGCGCGATCTTTCGACCGCCGATATCGCGGCCCTCGACAGGGCGCGCGCCATCGCCGTGCTGCCGGTGGCAGCCATCGAACAGCACGGACCGCACCTGCCGCTGTCGGTCGATGCCGATCTGAATGCCGGCATCCTGGCGCGGGCGCTGGCGCAGCTGCCGGCCGATCTGCCGGTGCTGGCCCTGCCGATGCAGGAGATCGGCAAGAGCAACGAGCATCAGGCCTTCCCCGGCACGCTGACGCACTCCGCCGAGGGGCTGATCCGCGGCTGGACGGAAATTGCGGAATCGGTGCACCGCGCCGGCATCCGCAAGCTGGTGATCTTCAATTCGCATGGCGGCCAGCCGCAGATCGTGGAGATCGTCGCGGTCGATCTGCGCGTGCGCCTGTCGATGCTGGTGGTCGGGCTGAACTGGTTCGATCTGGGATTACCTGAAGGACTGTTCCCGGAAGAGGAACTGGCCTATGGCATTCATGGCGGGGCGGTCGAGACCTCGATGATGCTGCATCTGCACCCGGAGAAGGTGCGCCGCGCACTGCTGGCCGATTTTCCCTCGCGCTACCGCGATCTGGCGGCAACGCATCCGCTGGTGCGGCAGACGGGCTTTGCCTGGATGACGCAGGATCTGAACGCCAGCGGCGCCATCGGCAATGCGGCGCTGGCCGATACGGAAAAGGGGCGGCGGATCGTCGAACATGCGGCGGAGAGGCTGGCAGCATTGCTGGCGGAAATCGACACGCTGCCCGCCGACCTCTTGAAACAATAACGAAACGGGAGACGCTCCATGGCTGCTTACGAGACCCTGCTGGTCGATGTCGCGGACGGCGTGATGACGATCACGCTGAACCGCCCGGACAAGCTGAATGCCTTCACCTCCGTCATGCTGGCCGAGATGACGGTGGCGCTGGATTCGTCGGAGAAGGAGGAGGCGGTGCGCGCGATCCTGATCACCGGATCGGGGCGCGGCTTCTGCGCCGGGCAGGATCTGGGCGACCGCAAGGTGATCTCCGACGATATCGATCTCGGCGCCTCGCTGGAGGAACGCTATAACCCGCTGGTGAAGCGGCTGCGCGCCCTGCCGAAGCCAGTGGTCTGCGCGGTGAATGGCGTGGCCGCCGGGGCCGGGGCCAATTTCGCGCTGTGCTGCGACATCGTGCTGGCTGCCGAATCCGCCAGCTTCATCCAGGCCTTCGCGCGCATCGGGCTGGTGCCGGATTGCGGCGGCACCTGGCTGCTGCCGCGTCTCGTCGGCCATGCCCGCGCCATGGCACTGGCGCTGACGGCGGAGAAGCTGGAGGCCACGCGCGCCGCCGAGTGGGGGCTGATCTGGAAGGCGCTGCCCGATGCCGAGCTGATGCCGGAGGCGGCGAAACTCGCCCGCCATCTGGCGACCCAGCCGACCAAGGCGCTGGGCCTCATCAAGCAGGCGATCCAGGCCTCAACCGGGCATTCGCTGGACGGCCAGCTCGATCTGGAGCGCGACCTGCAGCGCGAGGCTGGCCGTACCGCCGATTACCGTGAGGGTGTGGCCGCCTTCCTCGCCAAGCGTCCGCCGGCCTTTCAGGGGAAGTAGGGGGCAGGGGAAGTAGGGGTTGCCCCGGCGGGTTTGCCGCCGCATAAGGGCGATACCCGTAATCGACGAGCCTGCAACATGGACCAGATGACACAGATTCCGCCTGCCGGTATCCGCCCCGGCATCCTGCGCTTGGACGATTCACGCATCCGCGAGGTTGCGCATTTCGGCATGAAGCTGGGCGGCGTGGTGCCGCTGTGGTTCGGCGAGCCGGACGAGCCGACTCCGGATTTCATCTGCGAGGCGGCGGCCGAAGCGCTGCGCCAGGGCCATACCTTCTATACGGAGAGCGCCGGCGTGCCGGAACTGCGCGATGCGCTGGCCGAGTATCTGACGCCGCTGTGCGGGCGACCGATCTCGTCCGACCGCATCGTCATCACCGCCTCGGGCATGAATGCCATCCAGATCATTATGCAGTCGCTGGTCGATGCCGGGACCAATGTCGTCACCACCAGCCCGCTCTGGCCGAATTGCGCCGAGACGGTGCGCATTATGGGCGGCGAGGTGCGGCCGGTGCTGCTGTCGATGGGCAATGATGGCTGGCAGCTCGATATCGAGCGGCTGATGGATTCCTGCGATGCGGACACCCGCGCGCTGTTCATCAACTCGCCGAACAACCCGACCGGCTGGGTAATGCCGCGCGACCAGCAGCAGGCATTGCTCGATTTCGCGCGCGAGAAGGGCATCTGGATCATCGCTGACGAGGTCTATGACCGCATGGTGTTCGAGGGTACCCGGGCGCCCTCCTTCCTCGATATTGCGGGCGAGGACGACCCGGTGCTGGTGCTGAACAGCTTCTCCAAATCCTGGAGCATGACCGGCTGGCGCATGGGCTGGATCACCGCCCCGCCCGGCATGATCCCGACGCTGCTGAAGATGAACGAGTTCAATACGGCGTCGGCCGCCACCTTCGCGCAGCATGCCGGTGTGGTGGCGGTGAAACAGGGCGAGCCCTTCATCGCCCGCTCGGTCGCGCGCTACAAACAGGGCCGGGATCTCGTGTTCGACCGGCTCTCGCAGCATCCGCGCGTGCGCATCGTGCAGCCGAAGGGCGCCTTCTACCATTTCTTCGCGGTGGACGGCATGACCGACAGCCTGGATTTCACCAAGCGGCTGGTGGCGGAGCATCGCGTCGGGCTGGCGCCGGGCAGCGCCTTCGGGCCGGGCGGCGAAGGGCATCTGCGGCTCTGTTTCGCCAACAGCTCGGAGATTCTGAATCACTGCCTCGACCGGATCGAGACGATGCTGGACACAGCGCGATAGGTGCCACCCGCAACCATTTCTTGCGTTTTCGCGTTGATTTTACGCAATATGCGGTGGCGCCGCGACGATTCGGGAAGCAATGCGTACCCTCTATCACCTCTGGTTATCCCCCTTCAGCCGCAAGGTTCGCCTGGTCCTCGCCGAGAAGGACCTCGCCTTCGAGATGAGTGTCGAGAAGATCTGGGAAAGACGCCCGGATTTTCTGGCACTAAATCCGGCTGGCCAGGTGCCGGTGCTGATTGATGACGAAGGGCCGGACGGGCCGGTCACGCTCTGCGATTCCGGTGCGATCTGCGAATATCTCGAAGAAGCCTATCCGAAACGCGGGCTGATCCCCGGCATTCCGTCGGAGCGCGCCGAGGTGCGCCGCCTGGTCGCCTGGTTCGACTGCAAGTTCCAGGAGGAAGTGACGCGCAATCTGGTCGGCGAGAAGATCCTGAAGCGCTTCCTGGGGCTGGGCGAGCCGTCCAGCGAGGCGATCCGCGCCGGCCTCACCAACATCCATTACCATCTGGATTATATCGGCTATCTGTGCGAGCGGCGGACCTGGCTGGCCGGCGACCATCTCAGCCTCGCCGATCTGGCGGCGGCGGCGCATCTGTCCTGTGTCGATTATCTCGGCAATGTGCCGTGGGAGGATCATGCCGAGGCGACGGAATGGTATGCGCGGGTGAAGTCCCGTCCGGCCTTTCGCCCGCTGCTGGCCGACCGTATTCCCGGTATTCCGCCGCCCAAACACTACGCCGATCTGGATTTCTGACGGCTACTCGACGCGCACATCCATCGCTTCCAGGTTGAGCCGCGCGGCATCGCCCGCCGGGCCTTCCGAGGTAAGCTTCAGCACCGTCAGGAAATCCTGGCGGGCGGCATTCTTGTCGCCGGCGGCGCGGGCAATCACGCCGCGTTCCAGCAATGCATCCGGATGCTCCGGATCGATGGCCAATGCGCGCTCCACATCGTCGCGGGCGAGATCGAGCTGGTCGAGATAGCGGTAAGTCGAGGCCCGCACCAGCAGCGCATCGATCCGCCTCGGTGACAGGTCGAGGGCGCGGTTCAGATCGTCGATCGCCTCGAAATACTGCTCCAGCGCCACGCGCGACAGCGCCCGATCGATACGCAGATCGACATTGTCCGGGGTGATCTCCAGCGCCTTGTCGCGCGCGCTTGCCGCCTTGCGCTCATCGCCGGCCAGGACCCAGGCGAGGCCTGCCTGGGCCAGCAGTCCGGCTCTGGTCTCCGGGCGCGGGGCGAGGGACTCGTCTCCGGCCACCCGCTCCAGCCGCGTGGCGGCCTCCGCATAATCGCCCAGCTGCAGCAATGAGACCGCGATGCAGTGCTCGGCCGCGCTGCCGCCGCCCTTCTCGAACCAGGCGACGCCGCTGCGGTAGCCATCGGCGGGTGCTTCCTGCGCCAGGCGCATGCAGGCGGCATATTCCGACTCGTGATCGATGGCGGTCTGGCCAGCGGTCTGGGCGAGCGCGGGAAAAGCCAGCGCGGTCAGCACGCCCGCCAGAGGCAGGGCGCGGCGCAGGGAAATTATGAAGCAGACGGGGGGCATGAAGGGCATGGCGAACAGATATGGGGTGCGGCCACTCTCCGCAAGGCCGGATGCGTCAGGCCGGATGGAGCGCCCGCCAGGCGCGCCTGGGGATGCTGCGATGCGGCAACAATATTGTGCATCGCGGGATGGTTTTGATGCGAAATTTCATTGCGGCCAGATGGCCCCATTCGAAAAGCAGGGCAGCTTATCCGGATGCCTAATGAAGGGTTCGTTGCTTTTTTCGCAACCCTGCCTGTGGGCGATTGTCGCAACCCTGCCGGCTCACTACCATCTATTACCAAAGGCAGAAAAGCCGATCCGGTCCCTGGCCGGACGATAATCACACACCGTATCCAGTTGGGCCGGACCCGGCTGGAGCGGACGGGAGGTTCATCCGGGCAAGGCAGGACGTCAGGCGACGTCCCACCCGCAATCGGATGCAGGAGATGATGTCATGACGCTCGCTGCGGTTACCCTCGACGACAAATACACGCTTCAGCAGGGCCGGCTGTACCTGACCGGGACACAGGCGCTGGTGCGCCTGCCGATGATCCAGCGCCAGCGCGATGTGGCAGCGGGGCTGAACACCGGCTGCTTCATCTCCGGCTATCGCGGCTCGCCGCTGGGCGCGCTCGACCAGCAGCTCTGGAAAGCCAAGAAGTTCCTGAAGAACAACCACATCAATTTCCAGCCCGGCGTGAATGAGGAGATGGCGGCCACCGCCATCTGGGGCAGCCAGCAGCTGAACCTGTTCCCCGACGCGCTCTATGACGGCGTGTTCTCCATCTGGTACGGCAAGGGGCCGGGGGTGGACCGCACCGGCGACGTGTTCAAGCATGCCAACAATGCCGGCACCTCGCGCCATGGCGGTGTGCTGGCGCTGCTCGGCGACGATCATGTCTGCAAATCCTCAACCCTGCCGCACCAGTCCGAATTTGCCTGCATCGATGCGATGATGCCGGTGCTGAACCCGGCCGGCATCCAGGAAATCCTGGATTACGGGCTGATTGGCTGGGCGATGTCGCGCTATGCCAGCGTGTGGGTCGGCATGAAGTGCGTGGCCGACACGATGGACAGTTCCGCCTCGGTCGAGGTCGATCCCGACCGGGTACGGATCGTGCTGCCCGAGGGCGTCGAGAGTCCGGAAGGCGGGCTCAGCATTCGCTGGCCGGACGAGCCGATGGCGCAGGAATACCGGCTGCACACCCACAAGATGCCGGCGGTGCTGGCCTTCGCGCGGGCCAACGGGCTGGACCGCATGCTTATCGACAGTGCCGCACCGCGTCTCGGCATCGCCACCACCGGCAAATCCTATCTCGATGTGCGCCAGGCGCTGGACGCGCTGGGCATCGACGAGGCGCGGGCGTCGGCACTCGGCATCCGGCTGTACAAGATCGGCATGCCCTGGCCGCTGGAGCCGGAAGGCGCCGCTGCCTTCGCCGCCGGCCTGCCGGAGATTCTGGTGGTCGAGGAAAAGCGTGGCCTGATCGAACCGCAGCTGAAGGACATTCTCTACGATGTGCCGGCCGACCGCCGGCCGCGCATCCTGGGCAAGCAGGGCGAGGATGGCCGCACCCTGTTCCAGGCGCCGGGCGAGCTGTCGCCGAACCAGATCGCGCTGGCCATCGGCGAGCGGCTGCTGAAACAGGCAGACGATGCCGATCTGCGCGGCCGGGTGATGCGGCTGCGCCAGCAGGAGGCGGGGCTGTCCGCGCCGACCCATGGCTTCAAGCGCACGCCCTATTTCTGCTCCGGCTGCCCGCACAACACCTCGACCCGCGTGCCCGAAGGCAGCCGCGCCATGGCCGGCATCGGCTGCCATTACATGTCGCAATGGATGGACCGCTCGACCGAGACCTTCACCCAGATGGGCGGCGAGGGCGCGCCCTGGATCGGCCAGGCGCCCTTCACGAAGACGCCGCACATCTTCGCCAATCTGGGCGACGGCACCTACAATCATTCCGGCTCTCTGGCGATCCGCGCTGCCGCCGCGGCCGGCGTGAACATCACCTACAAGATCCTGTTCAACGACGCGGTGGCGATGACCGGCGGCCAGCCCGCCGACAGCCATTTCACCGTCGATCAGATCGCCCGGCAGGTGCTGGCCGAGGGCGCGAAGGCGGTGCGTATCGTCACCGACGACCCCGACAAATACCCGCTGAATATCTTCCCGGCCGAGGCGACGATCTCGCATCGAGACGAGCTGGATGCGGTGCAGCGCGATCTGCGCGAGGTGCCGGGCCTCACCGTGCTGATCTACGACCAGACCTGTGCGGCGGAGAAGCGTCGCCGGCGCAAGCGCAAGCTGATGGTCGATCCGCCGAAGCGCGTCTTTATTAACGAGGCGGTGTGCGAAGGCTGCGGCGATTGCGGCGTGCAGTCGAACTGCGTCTCCGTGCTGCCGGTCGAGACCGAATATGGCCGCAAACGCGCCATCGACCAGTCGGCCTGCAACAAGGATTACTCCTGCCTGAAGGGGTTCTGCCCCAGCTTCGTCACCGTGGTCGGCGGCAAGGTGCGCAAGCAGGCGGGCCCAGAGAACAAGGCTGGTAAGGCTGAACAGACCGGCCCGCGTCCGGTGTTCGGCGACCTGCCGGAGCCGATCCTGCCGGCGCTGGATCAGCCCTACAACATCATGATCGGCGGCATCGGCGGTACCGGCGTCGTCACCATCGGCGCGCTGCTCGGCATGGCCGCACATCTGGAGGGCAAGGGCGTCAGCGTGCTCGACATGGCCGGCCTCGCCCAGAAGGGCGGGCAGGTGCTCAGCCATGTCCGCATCGGCGCCACGCCGGGCGATCTGCATGCCGCGCGCATCTCGCATGGCGGCGCCGACCTGATGCTGGGCTGCGACATCGTGGTGTCGGCCAGCGCCGAGGGGTTGGCGACGCTGAATGCCGCGCGCAGCCACGCGGTGGTGAACACGCAGGAGACCATGACCGGCGACTTCACCCGCAATCCGAACCTGGCCTTCCCGGCGGCGAAGCTGCGCGACGCCATCCTGCAGGCGGTCGGCGGGCAGAAGGCGGATTTCGTCGATGCCTCGAAGCTGGCCACCGCGGCGCTCGGTGATTCCATCGCCAGCAACCTGTTCATGCTGGGCTTCGCCTGGCAGCGCGGGCTGGTGCCGGTGACAGCAGAAGCCATCGACAAGGCGATCGAGATGAACGGCGTGGCCATCGCGTTCAACCGCGAGGCCTTCCTGTGGGGCCGCCGCGCCGCGCATGATCTGCCGTCGGTCGAGCGTGTGCTGGCCCCCGCCGAAGCAACCGTGGCGCCGGAACGCAGGATCGCGGCCACGCTGGAGGAGAGGGTGGCAAAGCGCGCCGCCTATCTGACGGCGTATCAGGATGCCGCCTATGCGAAGCGTTACACCGATATGGTGGCGCGTGTCCGTGCGGTGGAGCAGGCGCAGACGCCGGGGCAGGCCGCCCTCACCGAGGCCGTGGCGCGCTATTATCACAAGCTGCTGGCCATCAAGGACGAGTATGAGGTGGCCCGGCTCTATACCGATGGCAGTTTCCAGCGCCAGTTGGCGCAGCAGTTCGAGGGCGATTACAAGCTGGAATTCCATCTGGCGCCGCCGCTGTTCGCCGAGCGCGATCCGCAGACCGGTCACCTTAAGAAGCGCGCCTATGGGCCATGGATGATGGCGGCGTTCCGCACCCTGGCTGGGCTGAAGCGGCTGCGCGGCACCGCCCTCGATATGTTCGGGCGGACCGGGGAACGCCGCATGGAGCGCCGGCTGATCGCCGAGTATGAGGCGCTGCTGGCGGAGATTCTGGAGACTCTCTCGCCGGACAATCACCATCTGGCGGTGGCGCTGGCCAGCCTGCCGGACAAGGTGCGCGGCTACGGCCATGTGAAGGAGGCGAATGTCGCGACGGCGAAGGTCGAGGAGGCGGAACTGCTGGCCGCCTTCCACAAGCCGCAGGCGCCGGCCCAGGCGGCGGAGTAGCGGCCGGCGGAGTAACGGCGGCGTATCGGCCCCCTTGGCGCGGCGGGTTCTGCGACCCATACTCTTCTTATGAAGCGCCTGCTTGCCGCCCTGCTGATCCTGTTCGCCGCTGGTGCCGCACCGGCGCTGGCGACCGGCGCCAATTCGCGGAACGACGCCCGGCTGGAACCGCTGTTCGAGCAGCTGAAGGCCAGCAAGGATCCGGCGGTCGCGCAAATCCTCGAAGCGCAGATCTGGCATATCTGGACCTGGACCAGCAATGAGGACGCGAACATGCTGATGCGCCTCGGCCTCGGCGCCATGGAGCGCAAGGATTTCGAGGCGGCGCTGCTGCATTTCGACGAGCTGGTGGAGATTGCGCCGGATTTCGCCGAGGGCTGGAACAAGCGCGCCACCGTCTATTACCGGCAGGGCAATTTCGCCGCCTCGGTCGCCGATATCGAGCGCGTGCTGGCCATCGAGCCCAAGCATTTCGGCGCGTTGTCCGGCCTCGGCATGATCTATCTGGAGCTGGACGAGAAACGCGGCGCGCTGCGCGCTTTCGAGAAGGCGCGGGACATCCACCCCAACCTGCCGAATGTGGACAGCGTCATCCGCGATCTGCGCCGCGATGTCGAGGGGCGCGGGACGTGAGGCTATCTATCTGAAGAAGGACAGCGCCGCCGCGACGATGGCCTCCGGCGCATCCTCCTGCATCAGATGCCCGGCCCCGGCGATTTCCCGGTAAGCGCAGTTTGGCAGCAGCTGCGCCAGCTGCCGGCCGCGCTCTACCGGTATCCACTCATCCTCCTGGCCCCAGAGCAGCATCACCGGGCAACGCACCGAGCCATAATGCGGTTCCACCTCGTCTGTATGGCGCATGTCCATCTGCGCGATCTGGCGATAGAAGGCCGGCTGGCCGGTCTCGCCAAGCCAGGGCGCCAGATAGGGTTCCAGTTCGGCGTCGGTCATCTCGCGGTGAACAGCGCCCCGGATATAGGCCCGCAATATGGCGCGCTGCAGATAGTCGGGCACGCCGGCGAAGGCGGCCTCGTGATGGCGTACATGCTGCACGAAGGGCGAGCCCCAGGGGCGCAGTGCCACCGGATCGACCAGCAACAGCTTGCGATAGTCGCACCTGTCGATCAGATGCGCGCGCAGCGCCGTGGCGCCGCCGAAATCATGCGCCAGCATGAAGGGCGCGGTCAGACCCCAATGCTTCAGCAGGGCCGCCAGCAGACCGTTCTGGACCCCGAGCGACACATCCTGCCCCGCGCGCTTCTCCGACTGGCCATAGCCCAGAAGGTCGTAGAGATGCACTGTGTAGTCACGGGCCAGCTCCCGCGCGATGTTGCGCCAGACATAGGAGGAGAAGGGCGTGCCGTGGACCATCACCAGTGGCGGGCCGTCGCCGATGATATCGTAGGCGACTTCCTGTCCCCGGAAATCGAAGCGCTTTGTCAGATTCCAAGCGGTGTTTGCCATATCCTGCCCCCTTCCATGTCTTTCCGACTTAGGCGGCAAGGTGCTGCGATGCAACCCGGTGCGGCCTTGACCCCAATTCGTCGGCGCGCCATCGTTGCGAATGATTTTCGCTGAAGGAGGCCCCCGATGAAGACCATGCCCGTCACGCCCGACGATCTCGCGCGCTCCGTGCTGGCCGTGCCGCCGCTGGCGCGCAATGCCGATCTCAGCCTGAACAAGGCGGCGAACCAGGCGCTGGTGACGCATCTGGAGGCCGGCGGCGTCTCCACGCTGATGTATGGTGGTAACGCGAATTTCTACAATATCGGCGTCGGCGAGTATCCGGCGATCCTCGACATGCTGGAGGAGATCGCCGGCCCGCAGAGCTGGATCATCCCCTCAATCGGGCCGGATTTCGGCCGCGCCATCGACCAGGTGAAAATCCTGCGCGACCGCGCCTTCCCGACCGCGATGGTGCTGCCGCTGCAGTTCCCCTCGACACCGGCGGGGGCGGAGGCGGGCATCCGCCGCATCGTCGAGACCTACGCGAAGCCGGTTATCGTTTACATCAAGAATGAAGGCTTCCTGGAGCCCGAGAATGTTGCCCGCCTGTTCGAGGCCGGCATGGTGGCAGGCGTCAAATACGCCATCGTGCGCGACGATCCGCGCCGCGACGACTATCTGTCCGAACTGGTGAAGCTGGTTGACCCGCGCCACATCGTCAGCGGCATCGGCGAGCGGCCGGCCATCGACCATCTGCGGCATTTCGGGCTGGCCTGCTTCACCTCCGGCTCGGTCTGCGTCGCACCCGCCGGCTCCATGGCGCTGCGTGCCGCACTGAAGGCGAAGGATTACGAGCAGGCCGAAAACATCCGCACGCATTTCATGGGGCTGGAGGATCTGCGCGACGGGCTGTCGCCGATCCGCGTGCTGCACGAGGCGGTGACGCTGGCCGGCATCGGCGACATGGGACCGATGCTTCCCATGCTCTCCAACATTCCCGAACAGCACCACGCGGCAATCCGCAAGGCCGCCAAGGATTTAATGGAGTACAATGCGCGCCTGCTTTCCAGGGCGGCCTGAGGGGTTTTAAATTTGGCTTGAAGCAATGGTGGGTGGTGCCATATAGGGCGCAATTTCCCCGTTGCTGAAAGCCTATCGTCATTTTGCGTGAACAACCGCCGTCTCTCGACACGCGAAGCTGGGATGCGCGTGTCCGGGCGCTATACGACTATTGGCAGGCACGATGCCGCGATGGCCGTCCGCCCCGTCGTTCCGATATCGACCCGGTCGATCTGCCGAACCTTTTGCGCTGGCTGTGGCTGGTGGATGTGGCGCGTGACGCGCCCGGCTGGCCGATGCGCTTCCGCTGCCGGCTGATGGGCACCGAGCATGTCCGCACCATGGGCCATGACCCGACGGGCAAATGGATGGACGAGGCCTTTCCGACCTTTCTGACCAATCCCACCTATGCGGATTATGTGCAGGTGGCCGAGAAAGGTGTCCCCAGTTACCGGGCTGGTGTACCTCTCTATCATCTGAACAAGGGCCATGTCCGGATGGAACGGATCATGCTGCCGCTGCTTGGAACCGGGAAAACCATCGACATGATGCTCGCCATTACGGTTTATTTGCGCGGCATCGTCGCCAGTTAGCAGGAGGATAAGCCATGACCGATTCTCTCGACCTCGCCGTCACCGGCGGCACAGCCGTCACGCCGAACGGGCGGGAACGGATCGACATTGGCATCAGCGCCGGGCGCATCGTGGCGCTGGGCGACCTCGGCAAGGTGAAGGCGGCGCAGATATTCGACGCCACCGGTCTGACCGTGCTGCCCGGCGTGATCGATACCCAGGTGCATTTCCGCGAGCCCGGCAACGAGCACAAGGAAGATCTGGAATCCGGTACGCGTGGCGCGATTCTGGGGGGTGTGACGGCGGTTTTCGAGATGCCGAACACCAAGCCGTCCACCACCGACGAGGACGCGCTGGCCGACAAGCTGAACCGGGCGCGCGGCCGTGCCTGGTGCGACCATGCCTTCTTCATGGGGGCGGCACCGGAGAATATCGGCAACCTGTCCAGCCTGGAGCGGCTGCCCGGCTGCTGCGGCGTGAAAGTGTTCATGGGCTCCTCCACCGGCTCTCTGCTGGTCGAGGATGACGCCACGCTGGAGGCGCTGCTGGCCGATGGCGTCCGCCGCGTCGCCGTGCATGCCGAGGACGAGATGCGGCTGCGCGAGCGCGCCTATATCGCGAAGGAGGCCGGCCATCCGCGGGCCCATCCCGACTGGCGCGATGTGGAGACGGCACTGAACGCGACCAAGCGGGTCTGCGCACTGGCGCGCAAGACCGGCCGGCGGGTGCATGTGCTGCACATCACCACGGCGGAGGAGATGGAATTCCTCGCCACCCAGAAGGATTACGTGACGGTCGAGACCACGCCGCAGCATCTGACGCTGGAGGCGCCTGACTGCTATGACCGGCTGGGCAGTTTCGCGCAGATGAACCCGCCGATCCGTGATGCGCGGCATCGCGCCGGGCTGTGGCGCGGCATCACGGCGGGCGTGGTCGATGTGCTGGGCTCCGACCATGCGCCGCACACGCGGGAGGAAAAGGCCAAGCCCTATCCCGACAGCCCGTCCGGCATGCCCGGTGTGCAGACCATGCTGCCGCTGATGCTGAACCATGTGAATGCCGGCAATCTTACCTTAGAACGGCTGGTCGATCTGCTCTGCTCCGGCCCGCAGCGGCTTTTCGGTATCGCCGGCAAGGGGCGCATCGCGCTCGGCTATGACGGCGATCTGACGCTGGTCGATCTGCAGGCGAAGAAGACCATCACCCACGCCATGATGGCCAACAAGTCGGGCTGGACACCGTTTGATGGCATGGAGGTCACCGGCTGGCCGATGGCCACCATCATCCGCGGCAATATCGTCATGCGCGACGGCGAGGTGCAGGACAAGCCCCTCGGCAAGCCGGTGCGCTTCACGGAGACGCTGAACGGCTGACGGCTGGACGAAAGGCAATTCCGCGCCACTTTCCTGCTGACTGTTTTCCGGCAAGGGAGGTGTGCGATGCGCCTTGTATTCTCATTTCTGTTCGCCCTTTTTGTCGCCCTGCCGGGCGCTGCCCGTGCCGAGATGCTGGAAGGCGACGCGCTGTGGCAGGCGCTGCGCGACGGCGGCCATGTCGTGCTGTTCCGCCACGCCATTGCACCGGGCGGTGGCGATCCGGCGAGTTTCCAGCTGGGTGACTGCTCCACCCAGCGCAATCTGGACGAGGCGGGGCGCCGGCAGGCGCGCGCCATCGGTGACGCCTTCCGGCAGCGTGAGGTGCCCGTCGCCCGCGTGCTGGCCAGCCGCTGGTGTCGCTCGACGGAGACGGCGGAACTCGCCTTCGGCACTGCCGAACCCTTCCCGGCCATCGACAGCTTCTTCCAGGACCGGGCGCGTGGCCCCGGCCAGACCGAGGCGGCCCGCGTGCGCATCCAGACCTTCGAGGGACCGGGCAATATGATGATGGTCACGCATCAGGTGAACATCACCGCGCTGACGGACATTTTCCCGGCTTCCGGCGAGGGCGTGGTGCTGCGACCCCTGCCGGACAATCCGAAAGGCTTTGCCGTGGTCGGGCGGTTGCGCGCCTGGGACTGAATGCCGATATCGAAAGAACGCGCATGAATAGGCTTCCGGCCTCTGCCGCGCCTCTGCTAGGGTGCGCTGCAACAGGACAGTGAAGTCCGCAGCAAGAGGGAGTTACCGTCATGAGCGCCTGTATCGTCGGCTGGTCGCATATGCCGTTCGGCAAGCACGAATCGGAGGATGTCGAGAGCCTGATCGTCAAGGTCGCCGTCGCCGCGCTGGAAGATGCCGGTCTCGGTCCCGACGAGATTGACGAAATCTATCTCGGTCATTTCAATGGCGGCTTTGTGCGCCAGGAATTCACTTCCTCGCTGGTCTTCCAGGCTGATGAGCGCTTTCGCTTCAAGCCGGCGACGCGCATCGAGAATGCCTGCGCCACCGGTTCCGCCGCGATCCATATGGGGCTGAACGCGATTGCCGCGAAGAAGGCAAAGCGCGTGCTGGTGGTCGGCGTCGAGAAGATGACGGAGGTCTCCGGCCAGCAGGTTGGCGATATCCTGATCCGCGCCGGCTATCTGAAGGAGGATAGCGATATTCAGGGCGGTTTCGCCGGTGTGTTCGGCCAGATCGCGCAGAAATATTTCCAGAAGCATGGCGACCAGACCGATGCGATGGCGCGGATCGCCGCGAAGAACCACAAGAACGGCGTCGGCAATCCCTATGCGCAGCTGCGCAAGGATCTGGGCTATGACTTCTGCAAGACCGTCTCGGACAAGAATCCGCTGGTCGCCGGGCCGCTGAAGCGCACCGATTGTTCGCTGGTGTCCGATGGCGCGGCGGCGCTGGTGCTGGCCGATACCGACACGGCGCTGTCGATGAAGAAGGCCATCGTGTTCCGCGCCGCCGAGCAGGTGAATGATTTCCTGCCAATGTCAAAACGTGACATTACCCTGTTCGAGGGCTGCGAGACTGCCTGGAAGCGGGCTTTCGCCGCCTCCGGCCTCGGCCTTGACGATCTGTCTCTGGTGGAGACGCATGATTGTTTCACCATCGCCGAGCTTCTGGAATATGAGGCAATGGGCCTGACGCCGCGCGGCAAAGGCCATGTCGCCATCGAAGAAGGCTGGGTGGAGAAAGATGGCAAGCTGCCGGTGAACCCATCCGGCGGGCTGAAGTCCAAGGGCCACCCGATTGGCGCCACTGGTGTCTCCATGCATGTGCTTTCCGCCATGCAGCTGACCGGCACGGCCGGTGACATGCAGGTGAAGAACGCCAAGCTGGCCGGCATCTTCAACATGGGCGGCGCCGCTGTCGCCAATTACGTCTCGATCCTGGAGCCGCTGCGCTAAGCAGCGTTCGCCATCGGATTTAGCAGCAGCCCGGCTTCACGCCGGGCTGTTTGTTTATGCGTTAAAATCATATATATCTACGTATAGAAAATATTATACCCAGGTAGAAAATGGCGCTCAGCATCAAGGATCAGGAAACCGATCGGCTGGCCCGGGAAGTCGCCCGCCGAACCGGCACAAGCCTGACCGAAGCGGTCACCCAGGCGTTGCGGGAGAAGCTGCTTCGCCTGAAAGCCCGACAAGTTTCCCCCGCTCTGACCGAGGAGCTGGATGAGATTGCACGCCGTTGCGGCAGCCTGCCGGTGCGTGACGGGCGCAGTGCGGAGGAGATTGTCGGCTATGACGAAGCCGGGTTGCCGCGCTGATGGTGATCGACACGTCCGCTTTGGTGGCGATCCTCTCCGATAAGCCGGAACGGCGCGCTTTCAATGAAGCGATTGCGGCCGATCCGGTGAGGCTCGTCTCTGCAGGCACCTTGATCGAGGCGGGAATCGTTCTGGAGGCCCGCTATGGCGAGATTGCCGGGCGGGAACTGGATCTGTTCCTGCATCGGGCGGGGTGTGAAATCGTACCGGTCGATGCGGAGCAGGCCGAACTGGCGCGGAGGGCGGCGCGCCGATACGGAAAGGGCCGCCATCCTGCCGGACTGAATTATGGCGATCTGTTCGCGTATGCTCTTGCAAAGGCAACAGAGGAAAAACTGCTCTTCAAGGGGCAGGATTTTACCCAGACGGATATTGCCGCCGCGGTCTGATCAATCCTCGACCTGTTCGTCTGCCGGCTTAGCCTCCGCTTCCGGCGCGCGCTCCAGAACGGCGGCGGTGAAGCCGTCGGTGCCATGAAGGCCGGGGGTCAGCCGCAGATAACCCTCGACGATTGAACCTTCCGGCGGCGCTTCGGTGCCGACCGCTTCTGGCCATATGTCAAAGATTGACAATTGCCGGAAATCGGCATGATCCGCCAGGAAGGCAGCGATGCGATCCTCATTCTCGGCAGCCAGCAGCGAGCAGGTGGCATAGACCAGTCGTCCGCCCGGCTTTACCAGGCGCGAGGCACTGTCCAGGATGGAGGATTGCAGGGCAGTCAGCTCGGCCAGGTCGATGCCGCCGCGGCCCCATTTGGCGTCCGGGTTGCGCCGCCAGGTGCCGGTACCGGTGCAGGGCGCATCGACCAGCACACGGTCGAACTTGCCCTTATGCCGCTTCACCCAGGGATCGCGCTCGCTCGCCAGTGGCCGGCGCTCGATGTTGTGCGCCTGGGCACGGCGCTGGCGGACGGTCAGTCGCTCCAGCCTTTTTGCATTCACATCGCAGGCGACGATGCGGCCCTTGTTCTGCATCAGCGCCGCCATCGCCAGCGTCTTGCCGCCGGCCCCGGCGCAGAAATCCACCACCTGCATGCCGGGTTGCGCGCCGACCAGCAGCGCCAGCAGCTGCGAGCCTTCATCCTGGATTTCGATCAGTCCGGATTTCAGCGCCTCGGTGCCGCCCAGCGCCGGCCGTCCGCCCAGCCGCAGCCCGATCGGTGAATAGAGGGCGGGCTTGGAGAAGATACCGTCGCGTTTCATCGCTGCGATGGCGTCTTCCTGCGTGCCTAGCAGCAGGTTGACGCGCAGGTCGGTCGTGGCCTCGTCGTTCAGCGCCCGCAATTCCTCGGCGAAGCGCTCGCCCAGGGCGGCGCGCAGGCCGGCCTCGGCCCAGTAGGGGCATTCCAGCAGCACCGCTTCCGACATGTGCGGATGCTCCAGCGTGTGGGTGACCAGCCGGTCCGCGAGCACGATCTCGCCATCCTCCAGCGGGTAGGGGTCATAGTGCCGGCCGTCGAACAGGCTGCGCAGCTCCGGCCCGGTCAGTTTCTCCACCAGCAGCAGATAGGCGATCAGCAGGTTGCGCGGCAGCGCCTTCGCCTTCGCATGCTCCAGCCACCAGCCGAGCCGCGCGCGCCGGCGGAAGATGCCATAGACCAGCGCCTGGATGGCGGTGCGGTCCTTGCTGCCGATATAGCGGCGCTGTTTCAGATAGGCGCCCACCGCGGCATCCGCCGGCGCCGGGGTGTCGCCAGCCTGGATCGCCTCGAAAATCTCGATGGCGGCGGTGATGCGGGCGCCGGGAGTCATTTTCTTACCAGGTAAAGGCGGGAACGGTCGCTGTCGGGGTGAGGCCGTATTCCCCGTACAGCGCGGCGAGGCGCTGCGGGTCGGGGCGGTCGCCCATGGTGATCTCCAGCCGGTCGCAATGGATGCCGCCGGCCACCAGCAGCGTGCCGGTGCCATGCGCCCGGCCGCCCTTCACATCGGTTTCCAGATTATCGCCGACGGCGAGGATGCGGCTGCGATCCTCGATGTTCATCAGGCGCAGGCAGGTGGCGTACACCGCCTCGTGCGGCTTGCCGTAATAATGCACGAAGCCGCCCATCTGCGCGTAGCGCGCGCCGATGGAGCCGGCACAGAGATGGCGGTCGCCCTTGTCCAGCACTTCCAGGTCCGGGTTGGCGCACAGCATCGGCAGGCCGCGCTCCAGGCAGCGCGACAGCAGATCGTCATAGCGTTCGATCGGGTCGGTGCCTTCCAGCGGGCCGGTGGCGATCACGAAGGACGCCTCTGCCGGATCGCCGACGACCTCCACACCGCTGCCGTCCAGCAACCCGAGGAAGCGGTCGCCGCCGGTATCGACACAGGTGCGGCCGAGCGAGCGGTGGAACTCGTCGGTGCGGTCGCGCAGCGACAGGAAGGCCTCCTCGCCGGAGGTGTGCACCTCGTCATAAAGATGCCGGCCGATGCCCAGATTGGTCAGCCGGTCCACCACCACCTGCGCGCGGCGCGGCGCGTTGGACAGGACGACGATGCGCTTGCCGGCCTTCTTCAGTTGCGTGAGGCACTCGGCAACGCCCGGATAGGCGGCGCCGCCATCATACAGCACACCCCAGACATCGAGGATATAGCCGTCATATCCGGCGGCGATCTCCGCAACGCCGGAGAGAAGCGGCGGCTGCCGATCAGCAGGCTGAGCGGCGGCAGGCTGCGTGGGGGAGGCGGACATGTCCCTCCGTATTCCTTCTAAAATGCGGTCGGAAAATCAGCGCGGGCGGCGCCCTTCGACCATCGGGCCGCCAAAGAGGTAGCCCTGCCCGAAATCCACCGGATGGTCAAGCAGGCGCAACAGCATGTCGTCGTTTTCGACATGCTCCACGATCAGGTCCATGGCGACGCGGTCCAGGGCGCCCTTCAGCAGGCCGATATCCAGCAATGGCGGCTCGTGCTCGGCATAGGACAGCAGCAGCGAGGCATCGATCTTCAGGAATTTGAAGCCCAGTGCCGCAAACTCCTCCGGGTCGATGTCGAGGTCGGTGATGTGGTCGAGCGAGAAGCGGTAGCCGGCTTCCGCCAGCACCAGCAGCTTGTCGCGGATGGGCGAAGGGTCGGCCGGGAAGCCTTCCTGGGCGAATTCGAACACGATGGACTGCGCCAGCGAGGCATTGGCGGTCAGGAAATCGCTGAATTGCTCGAAGAAGGCGGAATCCTCCAGCGACCGGTTCGAGATGTTGCAGAAGAAGCGGCTTTCCGCCATCGGTCCGCGATGGCGGCGAACATGCTGCACCAGGCGGAACAAGGTCATATTATCGATGGCGCCGATCAGCCCTTCTTCTTCCGCGATGCCGATATAGTGATCCGGGGTAATCAGCAGGCCGGTCTTGGTGCGGATGCGCGACAGGCATTCGTAATGGATCACCCGGCGCTGCGGCAGGGTGACGACGGGTTGCATCATGATTTCGATGCGGTTGTCGCGCAGCCCCTCGCGCACGATCTCCAGGATCTCGCGCGGGTTCAGCATCGGGTCGTCAGTATCCCGCGCTGCCGACAGGACGCGCTTGCCCCTGGCTGCCGGCGGCAGGATTTCGGCTTCGGCCAGCTCGGCCTCGTCCAGTTCCCCGCCAGCAGGCTCATCGCCGCGCTTGGTCCACAATTCCTCGATCAGCGTCTGCAGCACGCGGACTTCCGCCACCACTTCCGACAGATCGCGGGCAGGCGTTTCCTCGCCGCCGAGACTGATGAGTTCATCCATCCGCTGGCCCAGAATATCCAGCGTTTCCCGCATGTCCCGGTGGTCACGCGCCAGATAGGCCATCTGCCGTGCCAGCCGGCGGTTGCGCGAGGATATCAGCAGCGTTGCCTGCAGCCCGAGGCCGAACACCAGGATGAGGGCTGCACCCAGCAGCGACAGCGGGGCCGGGTCGATGGCCATCGGCACATAGACCGGCAGGAGCAGGGCGGCGGCGCCGGCGAGGGCGGCGATGCACACCGCTATCAGCGTTTGCAGAACGATTGTCCGATCCCCCTCGCCGTGGCGGGCCGCTTGCCCACTGTACTACACCCGATCCCGGTCGGTCCCGACGGCTTCTGCGACGCTGGAAAACCCATCGGCGCGCAGTCGCTCCGCCAGATCGTGCTTGATCCGCCCCAGAAGCCCGGGGCCATGATAAACCAGCGCGGAATAAAGCTGTACCAGCGATGCACCGGCCCGGATCTTGGCATAGGCCTGTGCGCCGCTGGAGATGCCGCCGACACCGATCAGCGGCATCTGCCCGTTCGTCAGCCGGGCGATACGGCGCAGCACGTCAGTCGAGGCTTCGAACAACGGCGCGCCGCTCAGGCCGCCGGCTTCCGCGCGGTACAGCGAGCGCAAGCCTGCCGGCCGGGCGATGGTGGTGTTGGAGATGATCAGCCCCTCTGCCGGCGCGGTCATGGCCACCTCCGCGACATCCTCGATCTGCGATTCGTCCAGGTCAGGGGCGACCTTCAGCAGCAATGGCGGTGGCGCCTTGCCGGCCGCGGCGCAGGCCGCATCGCGGGCCGCCCGCACCGCGCGGGCCAGTTCCAGAAATGGCTCGCGGCGCTGCAGGTCGCGCAGTCCGGGCGTGTTGGGGGAGGAGACATTGACCACCAGATAATCGGCCAGCGGCGCGAAGGCGGCCGCCCCCTTCACATAATCCTCGACCGCGTCGGTACTGTCCTTGTTCTTGCCGATATTGATGCCGAGGATGCCGGAACGCGCGCCTTGCAGGCGCGGCAGCACGGCGTCGATCCCGTCATTGTTGAAGCCCATGCGGTTGACGACCGCCGCATCCTCGGAGAGGCGGAACAGCCGGGGCTTCGGGTTGCCGGCCTGCGGGCGGGGGGTGACCGTGCCGATCTCCGTCAGGCCGAAGCCCAGCCCAAGGATTGCCCGGTAGGCTTGGGCGTTCTTGTCGAAGCCGGCAGCCAGCCCGACCGGATTCGGGAAGTCGAGTCCCCACAGACGGGTCGCCAGGATCGGGTCGTCGCCGGCGCGGGACCGCGGCGCCAGGCCGCAGGCCAGCAGCCGGATCGTCAGATCGTGCGCGGTTTCGGGCGGCAGCCGCCGCAGCAGCGGCATCGTCAGGGACGCGGCGTCCATCTTTCAGCTTTCTTCGGCTGGGCTGTTGTCGAGCGGCGGGAAGACATGCAACCCGTCCGGCCCCAATGGCAGCGTGACGGCGCTGTCCACCAGTGACAGCTGAAGCGGGGCATAGAGATGCGGGAAGAGCTGGCCGCCGCGTGCCGGCTCCCATTTCAGGGCCGCACCCAGCCGGGCGGCCTCGACCGCGACCAGCATCAGGTCCGTTTCGCCGCGCCGGTGCTTGGCGGCGCTGCCGGGCAGTTGCCCGGCGGTCGAGAAATGCAGAAAGCCGTCGGCCTTGTCGTTTGCCGATCCGTCATATTGTCCGGTCGATTCGGCACTGCGCCAATCCGCCGCACGCACCATGGTGTAAATCATTTTCGTCTGCATGGGCAGGACAGTAGGTCAAACCGGCGGTGGCCGGCAAGCGGCGGTATCACGCGGTGAGAAGCCATGCAGCGGTGCCGAGGCTGATGCGCGGGTCATGCCGGTCCGGCATGTCTTGGCCTCGCCGTAAAAGCCGGGCTATGCTGTTCGCACAGAAACGATCAGAAGGATGCCGGCCCCGTATCGGGCGACCGGTATTTCGCTTGCCCACCAGGAGTTAGAAAGATGCAGGCTTACAGCTATGTGGATGGCAAATGGCATGACGGCAACCCGCCGGTGCTGGGGCCGCTCAGTCACGCCACCTGGCTGTCCGGCATCATCTTCGATGGTGCGCGCGCCTTCGAGGGCACCACGCCCGATCTCGCCCTGCATTGCGAACGCTCGATCCGCTCGGCCAAGGCGCTGGGTCTGCGCGCACCGCTGACCGCCGGCGAAGTGCATGAGCTGTGCCTGGAAGGCGTGCGCAAATTCCCCAGCGGCGCGCAGCTCTATATCCGTCCGATGTTCTTCGCCGAAAGCGGCTGGATCGATCCCGATCCCGAGACCACGCGCTTCATGCTGTCGGTCTATGAATCGCCGATGCCGGACCCGACCGGCAATTTCCGCGCGATGATCTCGCCCTATCGCCGGCCGACGCCGGAGAGCGCGCCGACCGACGCCAAGGCGTCCTGCCTCTATCCGAACAGCGGCCGGGCGATGCGGCTGGCGCGCGAGAACGGCTTCGAGAATGCGGTGATCCTCGACCAGATCGGCAATGTCGCGGAATTCGCCACCTCCAACCTGTTCATGGTGAAGGACGGCACGGTGATGACCCCGGCGCCGAACGGCTGTTTCCTGAACGGCATCACCCGCCAGCGCGTCATCAAGCTGCTGCGCGATGCCGGCACCCCTGTGGTTGAATGCCAGGTGACGGTGAACGACCTGGTGAATGCTGACGAGATTTTCTCGACCGGCAATTATGCCAAGGTGCAGCCCTGCAACGGCATCGGCGAGCGCAGCCTGCAGCCGGGGCCGGTCTATAGCCTGGCCCGGAAGCTGTACTGGGAGTTCGCCCACAAGGGCTGAGGCTGGCGGGGCTGTCCGCTTTCAGGCGGCGGCATTCGATCTTCTCTTTCTGTCATTGCCGGGCTTGACCCGGCAATCCAGGGCGGCAGACCGAGAGGTCGCAGGCAGGCATTGCCCCTGGACCCCCGGGTCACGCCCGGGGGTGACGGGTTGGGGTATAGAGTTGGAAAACCTTTCCCCCTCTCCTCCTCAGCCCGGCAGGACGGTGATCGCCGCCGCCGCCGGGGAATGCGGATGGGCGGCGCCGTAATTCACGCCGCCTTCGCGTAGCACCACCTGCGGTGTGGCATAGCTGGTCGGCACGATGGTCGGCTCGGTCAGCGTCACCGGGGCCACCTCCTCCAGCTTCGCCAGCGCGGCCGCGTCGAGATCCGGGTGGGCCTCGATCCTGTCCGGCCCATCGACATTGATGCGCGGCGTATGCATCGCCGTATCCAGATCCATGCCGCGTTCCGCCAGGAAAAGGCTCAGCTGGAACACCGCCGGGAAGATGCGCCGCCCGCCGGACGCGCCAATAGCGAACCAGCCCTCGCCATCCTTCGTCACCAGCGCCGGCGACATGTTGCACAGCGGGCGCTTGCCGGCGGCGATGGAATTCGCCCGGCCGGGGCGCGGGTCGAACCAGTTGACGCCGTTGTTCATCAGCACGCCGGTCTTCGGCAACACGACCTTGGAGCCGAAGACCGAGAGCAGCGTGTTGGTCAGGCTGACCATGTTGCCCTCGGCATCGACCACGCAGAAATGCGTGGTGCAGCCCTGGCCCGCCATGTCGCCATCATGCCCCATCGATTCCATGCGGCGCTGGTAGGCGGCGGTCAGCGCCCTGGCATAAGCGGCGAAACAGTCGGCGTCGCTGGCGCCCTTGCCGAGATCGGCGGGCAGCCGCGCCAGCGTGTCGGCGAAGGTCGGCCCGGCATTCAGCCCCGGCAGCAGATGGATGGTGCCCTGGCCGCGTTTGTGCTGCGTCGGTGTGGCGAAATGCGCCTTGTAGGAGGCAAGATCGTCACGGTCCAGGAAGCCGTCCATCTCCTTCATATCGGCGGCGATGCTGCGGGCGATCTCGCCTTCGTAGAAGTCACGGCGCCCGGCCTCGGCGAGGCGGGAAATCGTCTCGGCCAGATTCCCCATATCGAGACGCAGCGGGGCGCCTTCGCCCTGTGCCGGCGGCAGGCCGTTCGGCAGATAGACGGCGCTGGTCGCGGGGAACTCGCGGATCGTCACCGCCTCGCCGGCGACGCGCAGCGTGGTCCACCAATCGACCGGATGGCCGGCTTTCGCCGCGGCGATGGCGGGCTGCAGCAGCTCCGCCCAGGGCTTGGAGCCGAAGCGTTCATGCGCGAGGCCGAGACCGTCCACAGCCCCCGGCACGGCGATGGAGAGCGGGCCTTTCAGGTTCCGCCCGTCCTTCACGGCGGGCCAGTTGAAAAAGTCCGAATCGGTGCCGCCCGAGGCCATCGGATAGGCGGCGGGGTCCAGCTTCCCCGGCGAGATCGCGGCGAAGTCGATGGCGTGGACCTTCTTCTCTTTCGCGCTGTAGATCAGCATGTAGCCGATGCCGCCCAGGCCGCTCATCCAGGGTTCAAACACCGACAGCGCGAAGGCGGTGGTCACCGCCGCATCGACGGCGTTGCCGCCATCGGCCAGCACCTCGGCCCCCAGTCGCGCGGCGCGGGCGCTCTGCGATGCGACGATGCCGCCTTTCGAGCGGATGGCGGGCTTGGATATCTGCCAGTTTTCGATACGCGGCTGCATGGAATTTCCTTAGGCGAGGTGACGGAGATACTGGGCCATGAAGTCGAAATCGACCGACTTCGCATAGGCCTCTATGAGCTTTTTCGTGACCGGGCCGGGCACTGTTCCATCGCCGATCGTGCGGCCGTTGATGCTGCGCACCGGGCAGATGCACAGGGAAGTAGAGGTCAGGAACATCTCGTCGGCGGTATAGGCATCGTACAGGTCGATATCGGCTTCCGCGAAGGGGATGCCGAGGCTCTCCGCCGCCTCGATGGTGTGGCCCCGGCTGATGCCCGGCAGCACGAAGCGGCTGCGCGGCGTGAGCAGCCGGCCTTCGGTGACAACGAAGACATTGCTGCCCAGCCCCTCGCAGAGATTGCCGTCCTGGTCCAGCAGCACGGCCCAGGCCTCGGCATCCTGGGCGCGAGCCTCCAGATCGGCGAGGATCAGGTTGATGTAATTATGCGTCTTGGCGCGCGGGCTCATCGCATCGGGCGGGGTGCGGCGCACCGAGGGCACGATGACGTCAATGCCGTCGCGGTACAGCGGCGCGCGGTTCTTCAGCGGCAGCGGCAGGCATTCGACGATCACGGTCGGGCCGCTGTTCTGCGTGCCGGAGAAGCTTTCGCCGACGCCGCGCGAGATGCGCTGGCCGACCCAGTAATCCTCGTCCTTGTCAATCAGGTGCAGGTTGCGTTCCAGCACTTCCTCGGATATCCGCATCATCTCGGCGGGGGACATTTGCGGATCGATCTTCAGATAGGCGAGCGATTTGTAGAGACGGTCCACATGTTCCTTCAGCTTGAAGATGCGGTGGCCGAAGGTCCGTGTCATATCGAACACGGCATCACCATATTTGAAACCGCGGTCGCGGAACGGGATCAGCACCTGGCTTTCCGGGACGATCTGGCCGTTGAAATAGGCGACGCGTTCGTTGGCGAGGGAATTCATGGGCAGCTCCCCGGTTTTGCGGCTTCTGTTTTGCGCCGACCCGTCCGGCTGGACGTCTGTCGGCAGGCCTTGGAAAATGTTAGGTATATTGAAGAGGAAGCAGCGGGGCCGCGCAATGCAAAGTCGGAGAATGTCGCCATGACAATCGGTATGGCCGCCATGCGCCCGCTCGCTGTCGCGCTGATCGGCCTTGTCCTCGGCCTTGTCGGCCTGGTCCTGGCGGCCGAGGCGCTGGCGCAGGCCCAGCCTCAGGGCCAGCAGCAGGGGCAGGGGAAGCAAGCCAGGGAGCAGCCGGCGGTGGCCCCCGCACAGTGCGCCCGCTTGCCTGGCGGGAATGCCCCTGTCCAGCGTATCGCACGGCTGTCCGGCCAGCTGTCGATCAACAGCCTGCGCTTCACCTATTTCGACAAGCCGCTGGCCGATCTGACATCCGCCGATTTTGACGAAATCGAAGCGTTGACCGCGACCTGCCAGGGCAGTGCCGGCGAGGCGATCAAGGAAATCCGTGCGTTCCGTTCGAAGGTGGAGGAGGCGAATGCCGCCCGCGGCAAGACCCTGAACTGGATCGAGAAGAGCCGTATCGAGATCGGCCGGATGAAGGGCGGCGCCGCCGATCTGGAGCGGCTGCAGGAATTATGGGTGGAGATGCTGTCGCGCACCGAGGAAATGCTGCCGACCGACCGGTCGCCGCTGGCGCGCGACATTGTCCTGAAGCAGGAGGCGATCTACAAGGCAACCGAGCTGCCGCGGCAATCGCCGGTCTGGCCGCCAGAACCCAATACCGGCCAATCCAATACTGGCCAGCCATCCCGATAGAGCCGTCCCGGTAGAGACGCCGCCGGCACAGTTCACGGCTTGCGTAATTTTCCGGATAGGATGAATATCAACATTCCTGCGTGACTGACGCTGAAGATGGGGCACCATCGGGGAGCGCGGGAGATAGCGGCCGCGCGTCTGGGCACTTCTCTATAGCGAACGGAGATTACGATGCCCGATACCGCCAGCCTGCTTGCCTTTGCCTTGATCGCCCTCGGCATGGTCCTGACGCCCGGACCGAACATGATCTATCTGATCTCGCGCTCGATCTGCCAGGGGCGGGTCGCGGGGCTGATCTCGCTGGGCGGCGTCGCGCTCGGCTTCGTCTTCTACATGCTGTGCGCTGCCTTCGGCATCACCGCCATCGTGCTGGCCGTGCCCTATGCCTATGACGCGCTGCGCTTTGCCGGCGCGCTCTATCTGCTGTGGCTGGCCTGGCAGGCGGTGCGACCGGGCGGCCGCTCACCCTTCCAGGTTAGGGCCCTGCCGGCGGACAGCCCGCGCAAGCTGTTCGCCATGGGCTTCCTCACCAATTTGCTGAACCCGAAGATCGCGGTGATGTATCTCTCCCTGCTGCCGCAATTTATCGATCCGGCACATGGCAGCGTGCTGACCCAGTCGCTGGCGCTGGGCGCCACGCAGATCGCCATCAGCGTTGCGGTGAACAGCGTGATTGCCATTGCCGCAGGGTCGATCGCGGCGTTCCTGATCGCCCGGCCGGGCTGGATATTGGTGCAGCGCTGGCTGATGGGGACCGTGCTGGCGGCAATGGCGGTCCGGATGGCGACCGAGGCCCGGCGCTGACCGGTCTTGCACTTTCACGTGGCCTTGATTGGACGTGAGGATCGTTTCCGGTCACGCTGTCTTGCATCGGGGAATTGTGGGGAGGGGTTCTATGCGCCGGTTCATTCTGCTGGCCATCACGCATGGCGGCGCGCTGGCCATTGGCTTCGCGCTCGGCATCTACATGCTGCCGATCCTGACCGCGCCGGCCTCGCCGGATGCTGGCATCCTCAGCGAACAGGCGCAGGGCGCCAGCTTCACGGCGGACTTCACGCGCGATCTGCGCGGCAGTGACTTCCTGCACTGGGGCGAGGGCAAGGTGAGCCTCACGCCGACCCGCATCGTGCATGAGGGAAAGCTGGCGCCGGGGCCGGACTACAAGCTCTATCTGCTCGACCGCTTCGTCGAGCATGAGGAGGAGTTCCTGCCGGTCAAGGCCACCGCCCGCCTGATCGGCGATGTGAAGAGCTTCGACGGTTTCGTGCTCGACCTGCCGCCGGGTGTCGATCCCGCCGCCTACACCACCGTGCTGATCTGGTGCGAATCCTTCTCCGAATTCATCACGGCGGCGAAGTACAGGTGAGGGGACAGGGATGCAGCGGATTAAGCGGCGAGAACAGCGATTTGCGATAATGGTTTCTGAGTAAAATCAGAAACCGTTTTTGCTTTTTAACTATCTAATATTTAGAAATAGTCTGCCGATAATCATCGAACGGGATTGATATTTTTTAATTAAACTTGAATATTATTATATAATTCACCATCTGCATTCTATATAGGCGCCCTGTCGCCGGTATTCTCCCTGGCATAGACAGGGCTTCCTTTGAACCTGACCTGGGCTTCCTTTGAACCTGAATCGCCATGCGGGCGCGGGTTTCCGGGCGGGTTCTGACAGCTTTCCAGGACTCTTCTCGCTGAGACCGGCACTGACCGTCTCGTCTGAATAATAATAAAAACGGTGGAAAATAAATAATGGCAACGATCATTGGTATGGACGCCAGCGATTTCCTCCTCGGCACTGCCGACGGCGATCTCGTCAATGGCGGGCTCGGGAACGACACCATCCGCGGCCTTGGCGGCAACGACACGCTGAACGGTGCCGAAGGCAATGACGATATCGATGGCGGCGACGGCAATGATCACCTGATCGGCGGCGCCGGCAACGACACGCTGCAGGGCGGCATGAACGCCGACACGCTGGAAGGCGGCGACGGAAATGACGTGCTGCGCGGCGGCAAGGGCTTCGACTCAATCAATGGCGGTGAAGGCGACGACACCCTCTATTCCGGCCTCGGCAACGACACGCTGACCGGCGGCGCCGGTGCTGACGTGTTTGTCGTGCGCGGCGCGGATGCCAACTTCCCGGGTGCGCTGAAGACCCCGACCATCACCGACTTCGTAGCCGGCACCGACAGCATCACCATCGAGGGTGCGACCGATGCCGACATCACCGCCGCGCTGGCCGCGCAGACCACGGTCGATGGCGGCGTCTCGGTCTCGATCAACGGCGCGACCATTGTCGTGACGGGCACCGGCCTGACCTCGCTGACCTCGGCCAACGTGTCGAACACGGTTCCGACCTCCAATCCGGGTGAGACCTTCGCCCTGACCACCGGCGTGGATAACATTGTGGGCACGACTGGTGATGACATGTTTATCGCCGATAACACGGGCGGCACTGCTTATCTGACCATCGGGGATCAGATCAATGGCGGTGACGGTATCGATACGCTGAAGATTTTTGGCACGGCCACTGGCAACAACCTGCTGACTGGCGTCTCGAATGTCGAAATGCTGAACCTGGTGAGCCCGGGCAACGTCGATATCAACCTGACCACCATCGCCGCGCCCTCCGGCCTGACCACGCTGAAGGTCGATCAGGTCAACGCGACCGGCACAAAGGCCTTCACTACGACCGGCCACAGCGGCGTGACCCTCGACCTCGCCACGCTGAACAACGCCGATGCCGGCGGCGCGCTGACCTGGGCAGCCAGCACCACCGACACCACGCTGAACCTGGAGCTCTCGGGCTACAGCAACACCGGTACTGCGCGAGACCTGACCATCACCGGTGCGGCGGCGACCACGCTGAACATCACCACCGACACGGCGGCCAGCAAGGTCGCCACGCTGACCGGCCCGGCCACGGCCACCACGGTGAACATCGCAGCGGCAACCGACCTGTCGTTCAGCACCTCGCTCACAGCCGTCGCCGCCAACACGATTAACATCTCCGGCGCCGGCACTGTGTTTATGGGCGGTACCGATTTCGCTGACACCATCACGGTCGATGGCACGGGCAACACCGGCGGCGTACACTATGCCATCGAGGGCGCAAACACGGCCCTGACCTTCAAGGGCGGCGCTGGCGGGGATAAACTATTCTATGTCAATGCGAACCTGGCGAAGGCCGTCTCTCTGGATGGCGGTGCGGGGACCGACGCCATTGTGTTTACCGACGCCACCACCCTTACGGCTCCGGGAACCCTGGCAACTAATGTCAATGCCCTCAAGAACTTCGAGGTTCTGCACTTCGTGGCGACAGGCAGCAGCCTTAACGTGTCGGTGATCGAGAACGGAATCAACAGCTTCCGGGTCGGCTCGGTCATTCCTGGCGCCGGCAACAACACCAGCTTCACGGCGAGCAATTCTCTGTCCACCAGCACCTACACCATCGACACCACCACTGATAATACGGGCACGGTGTCGATCGGCAACAAGGTGGGCGAGACCGGCACCACGGTGACGCTGGATGCCAGCACTGCGACCGCCAACCACACGCTGGCCGGATTGACCGTCACCGGCGTGACCACTGTGAACCTGGTCTCGACCGGCACCGGCACGGGGTCGGCGAACGTGATCACCACGCTGGCCAATGCCGACAACTCGGTGATCACCATCACCGGCTCGAAGGATCTGACCATCACCAACGCCATTGCCGGCACGGCGACCGGCTCTAGGGTGGATGCGTCTGCCCTCACCGGCAAGCTGGTCCTCACCGGCTCGGGCCAGGCCGATGTGATCACCGGCGGCTCGGCGGCGGACTCGCTGCTGGGCGGGGCCGGCGACGACACCATCAGCAGCGGCGACGGCAATGACTATATCTCCAGCGGGGCCGGCGCCGACGTGATCACCACCGGGGCGGGCAACGACCTGGTCGAGATGACGGCGAACGCCTCGGTGCTGACCTTCGCGACGGTCAGCGACTTCGCGGCGGGCGATGCGCTGTCCTTCGCCAACAAGGGCACGGAGGTCTTCACCACGGCAGCCGTCAGCCTGGGCGGCGGCTCGACGCTGACCGACTATATGAACGCGGCCGCGGCCGGCAATGGCGGTACCAACGGCATCGTCCGCTGGTTCCAGTTCGAGGGGAACACCTATGTCGTGCAGGACCTCTCCGCCGGCGCCACCTTCGTCGCCAACACCGACCGCGCGATCAAGCTCAACGGCCTGATCGACCTCTCCACCGCCACGCTGAGCACTGCCGACAACACGCTGACAAACGGCAGCGGTGCCACCGGCACCACCGCCCTCATCGTCAACCAGACCCTCACCGGCACCGCCGGCGCCGACAATCTCTCCGGTGGTGCGGGCAATGACACCATCACGGGCCTGGGCGACAACGATACGCTGAGCGGCGGCGACGGCAATGACAGCATTGACGGCGGCACCGGGGCTGATTCGATAAGCGGCGGCGACGGTAACGACACCATCACGGGCCTGGGCGGTGTCGATACGATGGATGGCGGCGGCGGCGTGGACACTTTCGTCTATACGGCGGTGGACGAGGGTGGTCCCGTCGGTGCCGCCGGTGTCTTCGGGGCCGGCGATACCATCAACGGCTTCACCGCGCCTGGCGCGGCCGGGGCGGTCGAACGGCTCGACTTCACCGGCATCACCAACATCCAGAATGTGGTCGGTGGTCAGGCCTCGTTCGAATCGGTTTCCTCCGGCGGCGCGACCGGCACCAACACGGTCATCTACATCAATAACGCGACGGCGTTTGCTCTTACCGATACGGGTAACGTTATTGGCGCCATCGGCAATTTCGCTGCGGCCGGCTTCGCAGCGGGCGATGTGCATATCTTCATCGTCGGCAATGGCGCCGGCACGACGTTCGGCATCTATGCCTATACGGAAGCCGATGGCAATGCGACGCTTGACCAGGCGGATTTCCGCCTGCTGGGACTGTGGATAACAGCGTCACCGGCTTCGACGGCCACAATATCGTCTAAGCGGTTTCCGTAAAGCTGGTTACTCGAAGCGACGAAAGACGATCCCCGTCTCCGGCAAGGAGGCGGGGATTTTCTTTTGCCGGCGGGCATGGCGCAGCGTCCCACCCGCTTCCCTCTGGCCGCGAAAAGCTCTAAGAGCTTTGGCGAGAAACGGATCAGAGGGAGCCACCAGAGATGCGCCAGTACAAGATCGCCGCCATTCCCGCCGATGGCATCGGGCCGGAAGTCATCGAGGCCGGTGTCGCGGTGCTGCAGGCGCTGGCGCAGCGCGCGGGCGATTTCGCGCTCGCCGTCGAGAGCTTCGACTGGGGCTCGGACTATTACAAGAAGCATGGCGTGATGATGCCGGCGGACGGGCTGCAGCAGCTGAAGCCGTTCGACGCCATCTATTTCGGCGCGGTCGGCGCGCCCGACGTGCCGGACCACATCACCCTGTGGGGGCTGCGCCTGCCGATCTGCCAGGGCTTTGACCAGTATGCCAATGTCCGCCCGACGCGCATCCTGCCGGGTATCGCCTCGCCGCTGCGCAATGTCGGCGTCGGCGATCTCGACTGGGTGATCGTGCGCGAGAATTCGGAGGGTGAATATTCCGGCCATGGCGGGCGGGCGCATAAGGGCCTGCCGGAGGAAGTCGGCACGGAAGTCGCCATCTTCACCCGTGTCGGCGTGACCCGCATCATGCGCTACGCCTTCAAGCTGGCTCAGGCGCGGCCGCGCAAGCTGCTGACCGTGGTCACCAAGTCGAACGCGCAGCGCCACGGCATGGTGATGTGGGACGAGATCGCCGCCGAGGTGGCGAAGGAATTCCCGGACGTGACCTGGGACAAGATGCTGGTCGATGCGATGACCGTGCGCATGACGCTGAAGCCGCAGAGCCTGGACACCATCGTCGCCACCAATCTGCACGCCGACATATTGTCCGATCTGGCCGGTGCGCTGGCCGGCAGCCTGGGCGTGGCGCCGACCGCAAATATCGACCCGGAGCGGCGCTTCCCCTCCATGTTCGAGCCGATCCACGGCTCCGCCTTCGACATCACCGGCAAGGGCATCGCCAACCCGGTCGCCACCTTCTGGACCGCAGCGCAGATGCTGGAGCATCTGGGCGAGACTGCCGCCGCCGCACGGCTGATGACAGCGGTGGAGCAGGTCTGCGCGGCGGGCATCCTGACGCCGGATGTCGGTGGCAATGCCACCACACGGGACGTTACCGACGCGGTGATCGGCGCGATCCGCGGGGCGAATGCGTAAGGACCGGGCGCCGCTACACTTTCCCGTGACACTTGGTCGCTCGGAATGCCAATGACTTGCACTATCGCTGCGGCGGGTGCTATTCGGCTGGGATAAGACGGGCGCCGGCCCGCCTTTCCGTTTTCCCCTGTCTTCCCGTTTTTCAGGGCAAGTGCAATTGACCGAAGGCATCGCGCCAGACCGGATTGTTCCGACCAGCACGCTTGCGCCGCAGGGCCGCACAGGCCGGCTGCGCGGCAGCCTGTCGGTATGGCCGGTGATCTCGGTCGTGATCGCGCTGCTGGTGGCGGTGCCGGTCCTTGTGGTCGGCGGGCATGTGTTCCAGCCGGCCGGCGAGGTCTGGCGGCATCTCGCCAGCACCGTGCTGTGGGACTATGTGCGCAACACGCTGGTGCTGCTGCTGGGGGTCGGGGCCGGCGTCGCGGTGATCGGCGTCGGCACGGCCTGGCTGGTCACCATGTGCCGGTTTCCGGGCGGGCGTGTCTTCGAATGGCTGCTGCTGCTGCCGCTGGCCTTTCCGGCCTATGTGCTGGCCTATGTCTATACCTACCTGCTGCAGTCTGGCGGGCCGGCGCAGATTGCGCTGCGCGAGATGACCGGCTGGCGTTATGGCGAGTACTGGTTCCCGGAGGTCTATTCCATCGAGGGCGCCATCGCGATGTTCGCGCTGGTGCTCTACCCCTATGTCTATCTGCTGGCGCGGGCCGCCTTCCTGTCGCAGTCGATCTGCGTGCTGGAGGTCAGCCGCACGCTGGGTTGCGGCCCCTGGCGCAGCTTCGTCCGCGTGGCGATCCCGCTGGCCCGCCCGGCCATCATCGGCGGTGTCACGCTGGCGCTGATGGAGACCATGGCGGATTTCGCCACCGTGCAGTATTTCGCGGTGAACACTTTCACCACCGGCATCTACCGCACCTGGTTCGGGCTGGGCGACCGGGTGGCGGCGGCGCAGCTGTCGGCGGTGCTGCTGGCGCTGGTGCTGGGGCTGCTGCTGCTGGAGCGGCTGTCGCGCGGCGAGGCGCGCTATCACCACACCTCGGGGCGCTACACGCATATCTCCCAGGTCCAGCTTCGCGGCTGGAAAGCGGCGCTGGCGGCGCTGGCCTGCGCCCTGCCGATCCTGCTGGGCGCCGTGCTGCCGGCCGCCGTGCTGGTGGAGATGCACCTGTCGGTCGGCGATCCCTATTTCGGCAGCCGCTTCATCGGCTATACCGTGAACAGCTTCGTCATCGCCGGCCTGGCGGCGGTGCTCGCGGTCATCCTGTCGCTGCTGATCGCCTATGGCCAGCGCCTGAAGCCGTCGGCGCTGGTGCGCGGGTCGGCGCGGGTGGCGGCGCTTGGCTATGCCGTGCCGGGCTCGGTCATCGCGGTCGGCATCCTGATTCCGCTGGCCGCCTTCGACAATGCGCTGGATGGCTGGATGCGTTCTTCCTTCGGCATCTCGACCGGGCTGTTGCTGAGCGGCACCATCGCGGCGCTGCTCTATGCCTATGTGGCGCGCTTCCTGGCGGTGTCGCTGAATGCGGTGGATGCCGGCCTCGCCAAGGTGACGCCCAGCATGGACCAGGCGGCCCGCACGCTGGGCAAGGGGCCGGCGCGCACGATCTGGCAGGTACATGTGCCGATGATCAGCGGCAGCGTGCTGACCGCCGGGCTTATCGTCTTCGTCGATGTGATGAAGGAACTGCCGGCGACTCTCATCGTCCGGCCGTTCAATTTCGATACGCTGGCGATCCGGGTGTACAGCCTGGCCTCGGACGAGCGGCTGGAGCAGGCCTCCACCGGGTCGCTCGCCATCGTGCTGGTCGGCATGGTGCCGGTGATCCTGCTCAGCCTGATGATCGCGCGCTCCCGGCCGGGGCAGCGGTAAGGCCATAAGAAAAGGGCGCGCCCCCCTGGGGAGAAACCCTGGGAGGACGCGCCCTTTCCGGTGGCGTAGGCCGGGTGGCTTACTTCCAGTCGGCCTGATCGGTGATCTGCAGCGCCTTCGAATTGTTCATCGCGAAGGTGTCCGCGTTCAGCTTGTCTTCCTTGAATTCGCCCCAGCTCTTCAGCGTGTCGTTCCACGCGACGCCCGGGACCGCCGGATATTCGTAATTGCCCTCCGCGAAGTATTTCTGGGCTTCCGGCGTGGTCAGGTATTCCAGGAACTTGATCGCGTTTTCCTTGTTCGGCGCGGTCTTCACGATGGCGGCGCCGCTGATGTTCACATGGGTGCCGCGGTCGTTCTGGTTCGGGAAGATGACGCCGACCTTGGCAGCCGCTTCCTGATCCGCCGGCTTGCCGTTGATCATCTGGCCCAGATAGTAGGTGTTGGAGACCGCGATATCGGCCTCGCCGGCGGCGACGGCGCGAATCTGGTCACGGTCGCCGCCCTTCGGCGCGCGCGCCAGGTTGGCGACGACGCCCTTCGACCATTCCAGCGTCTTTTCCGGGCCGTGTGCGGCCAGCATCGAGCCGACCAGCGACTGGTTGTAGATGTTGGTGGAGGAGCGGATCGCCAGCTTGCCCTTCCATTTCGGGTCGGCCAGATCCTCGTAACTGGAGATATCCGACGGCTTCACCCGGTCCTTGGCGTAGATGATGACGCGGGCGCGCTTCGACAGGCCGAACCAGTGGCCCTGCGGGTCGCGCAGATTGGCGGGGATCGCCTTCTCCAGCACCTCGGACTTGATCGGCTGCAGCACGCCAGCCTCCTCGGCACGGACCAGCCGGCCGGCATCGACGGTGATCAGTAGATCGGCCGGGCTGTTCTGGCCTTCGGCCTTAATACGCTCGATCAGCTGGTCGGCCTTGGCCTCGATCAGGTTCACCTTGATGCCGGTCTGCTTGGTGAAATTCTGGTACAGCGCGTCGTCCGTGTCGTAATGGCGCGCGGAATAGACATTCACCTCGGCGGCCTGCGCCAGGGATGGCGCGAAGCCGGTTCCCAGCGCCACGAGGCCAACGCCGGCGCCCAGCGCCAGCTTGTGGAAGAGCATTCGCATCTGGCAGGTCTCCTTCGTCCCGTCTATCACCCGCTGCTTGCGAGTGACTTTCAGTATCCTATAAAGGTGCTCCCAGTGCGAATGCAAGCGCTATTCACTTGCGTTCTCGATATCTCTTGTTGCCGCTGTGCCCCACCGTGCCTATCTCAGGAAAATGCTGCGGGGGCTTTCCCGTTTGGTAGCAGGGAGATGGTAGGAGGATGCAATCCAAGTTCTGGCTCTCGGGCGTCGTTCACGTTTTCGTGATCGGCTTGCTCGCCGGGTGTGCCTCGACCGGTCCGACGGATAACCCGATTCGCCGCAGCCTGACCTGGTTCAGCTATCTGGGCGGCGATGATCTCCGGGCCAGCTGCCAGCCCGGATCGCCGGAGCGCTACCGGTTCATCTACAATGCCCGCGCGGATGAGCAGATCAGAACCTACGACATCATCGTCAACCCGTCGGGCGCCCCATCGGCAGGGGGCCGGCTCGAGTCCCATGTCATCACCAATGGCGATCTCGACAGGCTGTCGGTGGTCGATCCGCTGCGTCCCTGGCGCGGGGAGGAGGCGGAAATTTCCATCAGCGCGGCGGATGTCGCGGCCCTGCGTTCTGCCCTGGCGGCCAGCGGTTTCGATCAGCCGGCGCCGCGCGGGACCTTCCTGCGCTCCGACGATTTCTACTGGATCGTCAGTGCCTGCCGGGATGGTGTCTTCCGGTTCAACGCCTACAGCCGCGATATGCCGTCCTTCCAGGCCATTCGCTTCGATGCGCCGCTCTACGCGATGGACCCGCTGACCGCACAGGTGGCGGTCAATCCGCCGCGCGAGCTGCATCTCGGGCCGTTCCTCAGCGCGCAGCAGATGTCCCGCCTGGCGCCGGGCATGTATGGCCCGCCGCCCTGGCAGGTGCAGGTTGGCGAGAACGGGCTGAAGACCGGCCTGTTCGAATAGGCCTGTTCGACTGGAGGGCCGCGCATCCGCGCCATGCAGCGGGAGGGGTTCGACAGGCTCCGGCTTTTGCGCTATCGCATCCCTCGTGTCAGATTCATCCTCCGATAGACCCGCCGCGGCGGAGACCCAGTACCGGCCCTACGGGTCCGGTGCGCGTGCGTTCCGGGGCGGCGCCATCGATGCGCTGGGATTGCCGGCGCTGGTGCTGGGAGCCTCCTATCTGGGATTCGGCTCGCTGGTGCGGGAAAGCGGCTACAGCCTGACCCTCGGGCTGTTCTCCACGATGACCGGCTGGGCATTGCCCGGCCAGGTGGTGCTGATCGAGCTGATGGCGCTGGGCAGTTCGCTGTTCGCCATCTGCCTTGCCGTGGCGATGACCAACATGCGCCTGCTGCCGATGGCGGTGACGTTGACGCCGATGCTGCGCGTGCCGGGGCGGCCGGGCTGGCGCTATTATCTGGCGGCGCATTTTTGTGCGGTAACGGTGTGGGTCTTCACCATGCGGCGGGCGCCCAGCTTGCCGATGGAGGAGCGGCTTTCCTATTTCCTCGGATTCGCGGTAACGATCTGGGGCGCGTCCATGCTGGGCACGGCAACCGGCTATCTGCTGTCCGCTACCGTGCCGATGCAGGTTTCGCTGGGCCTGGTGTTCCTCAACCCGATCTATTTCATGCTGATGTTCATGGGCGATCTGGGCCAGCGCTCGCGCGTGCTGGCACTGCTGATCGGCCTGGCGGCGGGGCCGCTGCTGTTCCAGGTCGATGCCGATTGGGGACTGATGATCGCCGGCCTGGGGGCGGGGACGCTGGGCTTCTATCTCGACCGCTGGCTGCCGCGAAAGGGCAGCGGCAAGCGTGGATCAGGGGGCACCCATGGCTGAGGCGATGGGCACATACTGGCCCTATTTCGTGGTCGTGGCTGGCGGCCTCGTCACCTATGGCATCCGCGTGTTCGGCGTGGCGCTGGCCGGGCGGATTTCCGTTGATAGCCAGGTGTTCCAGTGGGTCGGCTGCATCGCCTATGGGCTGCTGGCGGCGCTGATCGCGCGGATGATTCTGTTGCCGGTGGGCGTGCTGCAGGAAGCGCCGACCGCCTTCCGCATTGCCGGTGCCCTTGTGGCACTGGCGGCGTTCTTCCTGGTCCGGCGCAATGTGTTCGCCGGCTGCATCGCCGGCGTGGGTACGCTGATCGCGCTCACCGCCATTTTCGGCCTGGACTAGCCCATGCCCTCGGCGCTCGCGCTGCGCATGGCGGCTTTCTACGGCGTCTATTTCACGGTGGCCGGCATCTATCTGCCGTTCTGGCCGGTCTGGCTTGCCCATCGCGAGATGAATCCGACGGAGATCGGCGTGCTTCTGGCTGTTGGCTCCATCGTGAAGATCGTCGCCAACCTGTTCTTCGCGCGCATTGCCGACCGCACCGGCCGGACGAAGCTGGTGGTCATCGGGCTTGGGCTTGCCAGTGTGCTGACGCTGGCCGCCTTCGGGCTGGTCGGCGGGTTCGCCGCCTTCCTTATCCTGTCGCTGCTGGTGGGGGCGGTGTTCTCGCCGATGATGCCGCTGGGCGAAAGCATCACCATCCGGCAGGCGCGCGCCGGGCGGATCGATTATGGCCGGGTGCGGTTGTGGGGGTCGATCACCTTCATGATCATCACGGTGATCGCCGGCTGGCTGATCGGCTTGTACGGGGCCGGTGTCATCCACGCGTTGGTGGTGGCTGCTGCCATCGCCACCTTCCTCACCACCCTCTCGCTGCCGGCCGATGCCGGACGGATGGCCGCGCCGCGCAAGGGCGCAGCACTGGCGCTGGCCCGGCACCCGGCCTTCCTGCTGTTCCTGCTGGCGGCCTCGATGGCGCAGGCCAGCCACGCCGTCTATTACGGCTTCTCGGCGCTGCACTGGCGGGCGAGCGGCCTGTCGGAGACGGTCATCGGGCTGCTCTGGGCCGAGGGCGTGATCGCGGAGATTCTGCTGTTCGCGGTCGGGGCGAAGGTGACCGGGCGGATCGGCCCGGCGGCGCTGCTGGCGCTGGCGGGGGCGGCCGGGATGCTGCGCTGGGGTGTGTCGGCGGAGACCACGGAACTCTGGGTGCTGGCCATCGTGCAGCTGCTGCACGCCGTCACCTTCGGCGCGGCGCATCTGGCGGCAATGGCGTTCCTGACACGGGCGGTTCCCGATGCCCTGTCGGCGACGGCGCAGAGCCTCTATGCCGGCATGGTGTCGGGCGTCGCCTTCGGCATGGCGATGCCGCTGTCCGGCTGGCTGTACGGGCAGGTGGGTGGCGGCGCCTTTTACCTGCCGGTCGCGCTCTCGCTGCTGGCGCTGCTGGCGGCGCTCGCCCTGCACCGCCGCTGGGATGGCGGTGTGCTGCTGAAGGACACCGCCTAGCGGGCGCTAATGCGCGGCTTCCCAGTCATCGCCGATGCCGGCCTCGGCAACCAGCGGCACGGAGAGCTCCAGCACCGGATGGGTTGCGCCCTCCATCACCTCGCGCACCAGCGCCGAGGTCTTCTCGATCTCGGCCTCCGGCACCTCGAACAGCAGCTCGTCATGCACCTGCAGCAGCATGCGGGCGGACAGCTTCGCCTTCTCCAGCGCGGCGGGAATGCGGATCATCGCGCGTTTGATGATGTCGGCGGCGGTGCCCTGGATCGGCGCGTTGATCGCCTGGCGTTCGGCGAAGGCGCGCCGCGCCGGGTTCTTGTCGGTGATGCCGGGCACATGGCAGCGTCGGCCGAACAGGGTGGTCACATAGCCCTGCTTCTTCGCTTCCGCCTTGGCCTTGTCCATATAGTCGCGGATGCCGGGATAACGCTCGAAATAGGCGCGGATATAGGCCGCCGCCTCGCCCTGCTCGACGCCGAGCTGGCGCGCCAGGCCGAAGCCCGAAATGCCATAGATGATGCCGAAATTGATCGCCTTGGCCTTGCGTCGCGTCATCGGGTCCATCTGGTCGAGCGGCACGCCGAACACCTGGCTGGCGGTCATGGCGTGGATGTCGATGCCGTCGCGGAAGGCCTGGCGCAGCGCCTCGATGCCGCCGATATCGGCGACGATGCGCAGCTCGATCTGCGAGTAATCGACCGACAGCAGCTTATGCCCCTTCTCGGCGACGAAGGCGCGGCGGATGCGCCGGCCTTCCTCGGTGCGGACCGGGATGTTCTGCACGTTCGGGTCGGAAGATGAGAGGCGCCCTGTACTGGTTGCCGCCATGGCGAAGGCGGTGTGGACGCGCCCCGTCTGCGGGTTGATCTGCTCGACCAGCGTGTCGGCATAGGTGGATTTCAGCTTGGCGAGCTGACGCCATTCCAGGATTTTCGCCGGCAGATCATGCTGCGTGGCCAGCGCCTCCAGCACCTCGGCGCCGGTGGCGTAGGCGCCGGTCTTGCCCTTCTTGCCGCCCTGCAGCCCCAGCTCGTCGAACAGGATCTCGCCGAGCTGCTTGGGCGAGCCGATGTTGAATTCGCGCCCTGCCAGCTTGTAGATATCCAGCTCGTACTCGCCCATGCGGCGCGCGAAATCCTTCGACAGATCGGCCAGCACCTCGCGGTCCACCTTGATGCCGGCGCGTTCCATCTCGCCGATGATCGGCACCAGCGGGCGTTCCACCGTCTCGTACAGCGTCAGCACCTGCGATTCGCGCAGGCGCGGCTTCAGCAGCCGGTACAGCCGCCCGGTGATGTCGGCATCCTCGGCGGCGTACTCGGTTGCCTTGTCCAGCGGCACCTTGTCGAAGGTGACCTGATCCTTGCCGCTGCCGGCGACCTCCTTGAAGGGGATGGTCTTGTAGTCGAGGTGCAGTTCCGCCAGCTCATCCATGCCGTGGCCATGCAGCCCGCCTTCCAGCACGTAGGAGATCAGCATGCTGTCATCCACCGGCGCTACCTCAATGGGCACATCCGGGTCGTTGCGGAAGATCAGCCAGTCATATTTCATATTGTGGCCAACCTTCAGGACCGACGGGTCTTCCAGCAGCGGCTTCAGCAGCTCCAGCGCGCGCTTCTTGTCGACCTGCTTCGGGCGCTCAGTTGGTGCGTCCAGCAAATTGCCCTGATCCGCGCCATCGCCGGCCCCGTGCCCGACCGGGATGTAGCAGGCCTTGCCGGCCTCGACCGACAGCGAGATACCGACCAGCTTCGCCGACATCGCATTCAGCGAGGTGGTCTCGGTATCGACCGCGACTGTGCCGGCTTCCATCGCCGCCTCGATCCAGCGTTTCAGATCGGCTTCCTCGACCACTGTCTCGTAGGCGGTCTCCTGCGGGGCGATCTCGGCCGCTACGCCGACGCTGGACGGGGCCTCGCCCTCCTGCACTTCCAGCGCCTGCAGCCGGGCGACCAGCCGCTTGAAATTATTCTCGATGAAGAAGGCCAGCAGGGTGGCGTGCTCGGGGTCCTGCACTTCCAGCTTGTCCACGCCAATTTCCAGCGGAACGTCGTCTCGCAGCCGCACCAGCTGGCGCGAGATGCGGGCCTGCTCGGCAAACTCGATCAGGCTTTCGCGGCGTTTCGGCTGCTTGATCTCCGAGGCGCGCGCCAACAGCGTGTCAAGGTCGCCATATTCGCCGATCAGCTGCGCCGCCGTCTTCACGCCGATACCCGGCACGCCCGGTACGTTGTCCACCGAATCGCCGGCCAGCGACTGCACATCCACCACCTTGTCCGGGGCGACGCCGAACTTCTCCATCACCTCGTCCGGGCCGATCTGCCGGTTCTTGATCGGGTCCAGCATGGACACGCCGTCGCGCACCAGCTGCATCAGATCCTTGTCGGAGGAGACGATGACGACATCCATCCCCTTCGCCCGTGCTTCCTTTGCATAGGTGGCGATCAGATCGTCTGCCTCGAAGCCGGGCATCTCGATGGACGGCACGTTGAAGGCGCGCACCGCATCGCGGATAATCGCGAATTGCGGCCGCAGATCTTCCGGCAGTTCCGGGCGCTGCGCCTTGTAGGCCGGATAGATTTCGTTGCGGAAGGTTTCGCGCGCCGAATCGAAGATCACCGCCAGATGCTGCGCGTCGATCTCCTCCACCAGCTTCATCAGCATGGCGGTGAAGCCGAACACCGCGTTCACCGGCGTGCCATCGCCCCGGTTCATCGGCGGCAGCGCGTGGTAGGCCCGGAAGATGTAGCCCGACCCGTCGATCAGGTAGAGCGTGTTCTTCACGGCCTCGGGCGAGAGGATTTCGGGCGTGGTCTCGGTCGGGGCGTCGGTCATGGTGCGGCCGGCTTTCGGTCTTGCGGGTAGTCTTGCGCTCAGGGCGTCCGACACTTTAGTCCGCGTGCCGCCACAGGCAAGCCGCGCATGCAGTCGCGTACCCATTCGCGATCTGCTATGAACGGCGCATCATTCAATCAGGGAGGAGGGGAGCGATGCATCCCAAGGGGCATGTGGCGCTGGTGACCGGCGGCGGTTCGGGGCTTGGTGCGGCGACCGCGCGGCTGCTGGCGAAAGAGGGTGCCAAGGTCGCGGTGCTGGACGTGAACGCCGAGGGCGCGGCTGCGGTCGCCAAGGAGATTGGCGGCATCGCGGTGGCCTGCGATGTATCCAGCGCGGAGAGCGGCGAGAAGGCGGTGGCCGAGGTTGTCGCCAAGCTGGGCGCGCCGCGCATCGTGGTGAATTGCGCTGGCATCGTGCGTGGGGCGCGCATCGTCGGCAAGGATGGCCCGTCCGACCTGGACACCTTCCGCAAGGTCATCGAGGTCAATCTGATCGGCACCTACAACATCATCCGGCTGACAGCGGCGGAGATGGGGAAGCTGGAGCCGCTGGTGGATGGCGAACGCGGTGTCATCACCATGACTTCCTCGGTCGCGGCCTATGACGGGCAGATCGGCCAGGCGGCCTATTCCGCCTCCAAGGGCGGCATCGCCGGGCTGGTGCTGCCGGCGGCGCGCGATCTGGCGCGCAGCGGCATCCGCGTCATGGCGATCGCGCCCGGCCTGTTCCAGACGCCGATGATGGCCAGCCTGCCGGCCGAGGTGCAGGACAGCCTGGGCAAGTCCACGCCGTTCCCGCAGCGTCTGGGCACGGCGGAGGAATATGCCGACCTCGTTCTGGCGATCTGCAACAACATCATGCTGAACGGCGAGACCATCCGCCTCGACGGCGCGGTACGCCTCGCCCCCCGCTGAGTCTTAGCGTTACGTCATCAGCCAGCCGCCGGCGACATCGACGGTCTGGCCGGTGACGAAGCGGGCCTGGTCGGAGGTGAGGAACAGCGCCATATCGGCCACCTCCGAGGGCTGGCCGAGGCGGCGCAGCGCGGTCTCGTCAGCGATGGCCGCGTTCACCGCTGGGTCAATGCCGCGCATCAGCGGCGTATCGATGCGGCCGGGGGCGATGGCGTTCACGGTGATGCCGTAGGGGCCAAGCTCCCCCGCCAGATGCCGGGTGAAGCCCATAACGCCGGCCTTGGTCGTGGAATAATGCACACCGACGAAGTCGCAATAGGATTTCCCGGCGACCGAGGCCATGTTGACAATGCTGCCGCGCCCGCGCTGCTTCATGCCGGGCGTGACCAGCCGGGCGAGGTTGAAGCAGCCGGTCAGGTTGACATCCAGCACGCGGCGCCATTCTTCCGGGTCCATCTCCCAGATTTCATGGCGGCGACCCTCATGCTTGGGCGAGATGCCGGCATTGTTGACCAGAATATCGACCGGCCCGAGCGCGCCCTCGATCTCCGTCACCGCCGCCTGCATCGCCTCGAAATCGCCGACATCGCCGGCCAGCCCGATGGCGGTAGCACCAGCCGCCGCCAGCTTTCCAGCCGCTGCCGTGACATCGTCCTTTCCGAGATCGACCAGCGCCACCTTCGCGCCCTGCGTGGCGAACGCCTCCGCAATGGCGAAACCGATGCCGCGCGCCGCCCCCGTCACCAGTACGGTGCGGTTCTCGTGACTGCCCATTTTTCCCCTTCCTCCCGATCTGTCTGCCGCGCCTACCGGCCCCGCTTGACGCGCGGTTGTGCGGATTCGTTCAATCGGTTTAGCATCGCCTCCATAAGCGCTACCCCTCAAGAGAAGAAAGCAAGCGCGATGGGAGGACAGGGAATGACAATCGCCGTGATCGGCAGCGGGCTGATCGGGAGGGCCTGGTCGATCTGCTTCGCGCGGGCCGGCCACAGCGTAAAGCTCCACGATGTCAGCAAGCCGGCGCTGGATGCCGCCCTCGGGCTGATCGATGGCGCGCTGAAGGAGCTTCACGACAGCGGGTTGCTGGACGATCCGGCCGCCGCGAAGGCGCGGATATCGACCGCCGCGACGCTGGAGAAGGCGCTGGAGGGTGCGTCCTATGTGCAGGAAAATGTGAAGGAGACGGAGGAGGCGAAGCAGGAGATCTTCGCCGCGATAGACCGTATCGCCGATCCCGCCGCCATCCTTGCCTCCTCCTCCTCCAACATCCGCGCCTCGCTGTTCACGGAAGACCTCAAGGGCCGGGCGCGCTGTCTGGTGGCGCATCCGGCGAACCCGCCGCATCTCGTGCCCATCGTCGAGCTGTCGCCGGCCCCCTGGACCGATCCCGGGGTGGTGGCGCGGGCCCGCGCGCTCTATGAGCAGGCGGGCATGGTGCCGATCCTGGTGAAGAAGGAGATTCCCGGCTTCATCCTGAACCGGCTGCAGGGCGCCCTGCTGGCGGAGGCCTTCAAGCTGGTCGCTGACGGCTATGCCAGCACCGAGGATGTGGACAAGACGATCAAGGACGGGCTGGGCCTGCGCTGGTCCTTCATGGGGCCGTTCGAAACCATCGACCTGAACGCGCCGGCCGGCGTGGCCGACTATATCGCGCGCTATGCCCCGATGTACTGGGACATGCAGCATGAGCAGGCGCAGCCCCGGCGCTGGGACCAGGCGCTATCCGACGTACTGGAAGGCGAACGCCGGCAGGCGCTGCCCGCTGATAGGCTGGGCGACCGCCAGGGCTGGCGCGACCGCAGGCTGATGGCGCTGATTGCCCACAAGCGCGACGCGGCGAAGAAGATAGGCAACTGAAGCTTAACGAACAGGGAATACAGGAACCATGGCCAACGCCAAGAAAGTCATCATCACCTGCGCTGTCACCGGCTCGATCCATACGCCGACGATGACGCCGCATCTGCCGATCACGCCGGACAAGATCGCCGAGAACGCCATCGGCGCGTGGGAGGCGGGCGCCTCGATCCTGCATCTGCATGCGCGCGACCCAAAGGATGGCCGCCCGACCCCGGACCCGAAAGTGTTCATGGAATTCCTGCCGCGCATCAAGCAGGCGACCGACGCGGTGGTGAATATCACGACCGGTGGCGGACAGGGCATGAGCGTGCAGGAGCGCCTCGCCGGGCCGTTGCAGGCCAAGCCGGAAATGTGCTCGCTGAACATGGGCTCGATGAATTTCGGCCTGTTTCCGATGCTGGACCGCTATCCCAGCTTTCAGCACCAGTGGGAGGTCGATCATCTGGAGAACAGCCGCGACGCGATCTTCCGCAACACCTTCAAGGATATCGAATTCATCCTGAAGGAGCTGGGCGAGGGCTGCGGCACGCGCTTCGAGTTCGAATGCTACGATGTCGGCCATCTCTACAACCTCGCGCATTTCGTGGATCGCGGGCTGGTGAAGCCGCCCTTCTTCGTGCAGACCATCTTCGGCATTCTGGGCGGCATCGGCGCCGACCATAAGAACCTGATGCATATGCGCGAGATCGCCGACAAGCTGTTCGGCGACGATTATCAATGGTCGATCCTGGCTGCGGGCCGGCACCAGATGTCGATGTGCACCATGGGCGCCATCATGGGCGGCAATGTGCGTGTCGGGCTGGAGGATTCGGTCTATGCCGGCAAGGGCAAGCTGGCCGAGAACAATGCCGAGCAGGTCGCCAAGATCCGCCGCATTCTGGAGGAACTCTCGCTGGAGATCGCCACTCCGACTGAGGCGCGCCAGATGCTGGACCTCAAGGGCGGCGACCAGGTGAATTTCTGATGAACATCACCGGCAAGACCAAGCTGTACGGCATCATCGCCGATCCCATCGGCCATGTGCGCGCCCCGATGCTGTTCAACGCGCTGTTCGCGGAACGCGGCGTCGATGCGGTCATGGTGCCGTTCCATGTGAAGCCGGAGAAGCTGAAAGCCTGGGCGGACGGGCTGCGCGCCACCGAGAACTTCGGCGGCATCGTCATCACCGTGCCGCACAAGCTGGAGATCGCGAAGCTGTGCGACGAGTTGGGCACCGCCGGGCGGCTGATCGGGGCGATCAACGCGCTCAGGCGCGACCCGGACGGGCGGTTGGTCGGCGACATGTTCGACGGCAAGGGCTTTGTTGCCGGCATGCGCCATCAGGGCTTCGAGGTGACCGGTAAGCGCGTGCTGCTGCTGGGCGCCGGCGGGGCGGCGCGCGCCATCGCCTTCGAGCTGGCGGCGGAGGGCTGTGAGAAGCTCACCATCCAGAACCGCACCCCGGCCAAGGCGGAGGAACTGGCGGCCGCCGTGAAGGCCGCCTATCCGAAGGTCGATGCCCGCGCTGGCAGCGACGATCCGGCGGGGCATGACACCATCGTCAATTCCACCTCGCTGGGGCTGAAACCGGGCGATGCGCTGCCGATGGATGTGTCAAGGCTCACGCCGGACATGCTGGTCGCCGAAATCATCATGGACCCGGTGGAGACGGCTTTGCTACAAGCAGCCAAACAGCGTGGCTGTCCGGTGCATTACGGGCGGCATATGCTGGACCAGCAGATCCTGCTTCTCGCCGATTTCCTGCATGTAGGAAAGTGACCGCATTTAGGAAAGTGACTGGGGGCAGTCGTCACTCAACCCATGGGGATTAAGGACAGAGGTCCATGAAGCAGGTCGTTCCGCTCGAAATCGGTATCTGCACGCCGGATATCGACCGGCTGCTGCCATTCTACACCAAGCTGCTGGGCTGCGAGCCGGTGGGCGATGTGACGGTGCCGACGGACAAGGCGAAGAGTGCCGGCCTGTCCACCGCCGGCTATCGCGTGGTGCGGCTGCAGACCCCCTATGGCGAGCGGATCAAGCTGCTGCAGCCGGAAACCCCGGCGGAGGCGCCGATCATCAGCGCCTTCGTGCTGGACCGCTATGGCATGGCCTACATGACCTTCATCGTCTCCGATCTCGATGCGGTGATGAAGAAGCTGCAGAAGGCCGGGGTGAACATCCTGTCCGGCGAGGAGAAGGTGGAGGTGCGGCCCGGCACCTTCCTGCTCTTCTGCGAGGATCCGGACGGCAATATCGTCGAATTCGTGCAGTATGATGATGTGAAGGCCTACCGCCCGGACGTGGGGTAGCCTACTCCACCGCCCTAATCCACCGATGACGCGTCGCCCGGCGCGCCATAGGCGATCCAGCCGCCATCGACCGGCAGGGCCGCACCGGTGACGTAGCCGGCCATGTCGGAGGCGAGGAACAGGATGGCCTTCGCCACATCGTCGGGCGTGCCGAGCCGGCCGGACGGGCAGCGCCGCGCCAGCACTTTCTCGTCCAGCTTGCCCTCAGCGATCAGCTTCTCGACGAAGGGGGTCAGGATATAGCCCGGCGTGACGGCATTCACCCGCACGCCGCCCTGCGCCCATTCGCAGGCCAGCGCCCGGGTCAGGCCCAGCGTGCCGGTCTTGGCCGCGGTATAGCCATTGCGGCGCGGCAGCGCGGTCCAGCTTGCAATGGAACCAATATTCACGATGGCGCCAGACCCCTGCGCCAGCATCGGCTTCGCCGCGTGGCGGCACATCGCGTAGGTGCCGGTCAGGTGGATATCGATGAGCCGGCGGAACTGCTCCAGCGGCTGCTCCAGCGTCGGGGTGAAGCTGTCGGAAATGCCGGCGCAGTTCACCAGCACATCGATGCGGCCGTGGCGTTTCTCCACGGCAGCGACGAAAGCCTCGCCGCTCTTCTCATCGGTGACATCCAGTGCCAGGCCCATATGGCCCGCACCTAAGCTGACCGCGGCGGCTTCCGCCGCACTGCCAGACAGGTCGCCGATGGCGATGTGCGCGCCGGCCCCGGAAAAAGCGCGGGCGGTGGCAAGCCCGATACCGCTCGCCCCGCCCGTGATGAGAATGACCTTGCCGGTGAAATCGATCATGCCGCCAACAATGCGGCGCTAATCGGCGAAGATCAATCCTCCGCCGGCTTGGTGTGCAGCTGGATGTAATTCTGGATGCCCATGCGGCCGATCAGCTCCAGGTGGGTTTCGAGGAAGTCGATATGCTCCTCCTCGCTCTCCAGGATATCGACCAGCAGCTCGCGGCTGACATAGTCCCGCACTTCCTCGCAATGCTTGATCGCGTCGCGCAGGTCCGGCACGCCGGCCAGCTCCAGCTTCAGGTCGCATTCGAGGACTTCCTTCACATCCTCGCCGATCATCAGCTTGCCGAGATCCTGCAGGTTGGGCAGCCCCTCCAGGAACAGAATGCGCTCGATCAGCGCGTCGGCATGCTTCATCTCGTCGATGGATTCCTCGTATTCCTTCTTGGCAAGGTATTCCATGCCCCAGTTGCGCAGCATGCGGGAGTGCAGGAAGTACTGGTTGATCGCCGTCAGCTCGTTGAACAGAATCTTGTTCAGATGCTGGATAACTTTCTTGTCGCCCTTCATGACGGCCCCCTCGCGTTCGGTGATGCGGCAGGAGGGCATTATACACGGACAAGCCGCCCCGGGCAAATTCGAGGGCGTGAAAGATCAATAAATTCAACAGTTAAGAGATAGTGATAATCAGTGCCAAGGCAAGTGCGAGTTAGTCGCCGCCGGCCATGGCGAGAACCGGTTGCGCGAAGGCGGTGGCACCCGATTTCGCCTCGCCCAGCATCTCGCAAATGCTGGGCTTGCAGCGCCCGCATTGCGGCTGGCTGCCGCAGGCGCGGTAAATCTTGCCGACGGTCGTCGCCCCGCCGGCAATGGCGGTGCGGACATGGCGTTCGGAAATCGCATTGCAGATGCAGACATACATGGCGATTCGGGTCCCCAGCGGGCACGTCTCTGGCGTGCAGGCCCCAATCATATGATAAGACTGCGAATGAGTGTCAACGAAAATGCGAATCGTTCGTAATATTTGGCGCGCATAGCTCTGGTGGTCATGGCCGGTGGAAAGCTAGAGTGGATAACGCATCTTTCGGAGCCGCCCTATGAGCCTGGCACCCCTCGACGCCGCCTCCCTTGCCGTTCAGCTTCATGCCTGGGCGGCGATGGCCGCCTTCCTGCTGGGGCTCGCGGTGCTGTTCCGGCGGAAGGGAACGCCCCTCCACAAGGCGATGGGCCGCACCTGGGTCGCGCTCATGCTGGCGGTTTCGCTGTCCTCCTTCTGGATACACGAACTCAACCAGTTTATGGGATTCAGCTGGATTCACCTGCTGTCGATCCTGGTGCTCTATTCGATGACGACGGCCATCTTTGCAATCAGGCGCGGCGATGTGCGGGCGCATCGCATCGGCATGCTGTCCACCTTCGCAGGCGCGCTGCTCATCGCCGGGCTGTTCACGCTGATGCCCGGCCGCATCATGCATGCGGTGGTTTTCGGCGGTTGATCGTCAGGCCGGCCCGTATTGTCAGGCTGGCCATGTGACGATGTGGTCTTCCAGATCGTCCTCATCCACCAGCATTTCCGGGATGGCGCGGCGGCGCACCGAGATGCCTGCTGAATGCACGGTGCCGGCATCGCCGGAAACCAGCGGATGCCAGTCGGGCAGGTCCTTGCCCTCGTGCAGCAGCCGGTAGGCGCAGGTCGAGGGCATCCAGGTCAGGTGTTCCAGCTTGCCGGGCGACAGCAGGACGCAGCCCGGCACCAGCCGGTTGCGGTTCTTGTAGTCGCTGCAGCGGCAGGTCTCGGTGTTCAGCAGCTTGCAGGCGACATCGGTGTAATCGACGGCCCCGCTATCCTCGTCGAGCAGCTTCAGCAGGCAGCATTTGCCGCAGCCGTCGCACAGCGATTCCCACTCCGCGCGGTTCATCTCGCGCAGGGATTTACGTTTCCAGAAGGGCAGGTCCGTTTTCATCGGCTTCAGCATAGCCGCTGGCCCTATTGGATGACAGGGGCGGATGACAGGGGTGGATGACGGGGGCCAGATGACAGGGCAGGGCACTTGCGGTTACCTTGTATGCGTCGTTTCTGATGGAGGGGCCGATGCGTCTTGCCACGATCCTGCTGCTGGCCGCACTTGCCGCGGCGCCGGCCTCACCCGCCGAGGCTGCCAAGCGCTTCACCGGGACGGCGGCGCTGTCTGAGGCCGGGGCCTATATTTCCGCCAGCCTTGCCTATCCGGAGAGCTATTACGATCCCGGCCGTTTGGCGGTGCAGCTGGTGGAGGTCTATCGCGGCGCCTTCATGTCGAATGTGCGGTTCCGCCCCAGCCTTGGCCATCAGGTGGTGCTGAGCAAGGGGATGAACCAGCATGATGCGATGGAGGATGGCCAGTGCGCCGATTTCCGGCTGACCGTCGAACGGTTCAGCGCGCACAGCCTCGGCGCGCTTGCCGCCGGCGAGACCGGGCCGCTCGCCATCGACAGCACGGATACGATCTTCGGCAGCATCTGCCTGCGCAGCGCGCGCGATGTCACCGTCGATATCCGCAGCCTGTCGCTGGATCAGCCCGCTGAAGGGCGGAGCGCGTTCAACCGGCCCTTCGGCTTTGGCGGGGCAGGCGGCGACGAAGGGGGACGTTAGATGTAGCCGCCGGGTCTGTCAGGTCTGGACGCCGGCCTTCTCCAGTTCCGGGCGCAGCCGGCCTATGGCCCACAGCAAGAACATCCGGAAATCGCTGTACAGTGACCAGAGCGGATGGCGGAAGGTGGCCGGGCGGTTGCGCTCCACCCGGAAATGCGCCACCCAGGCGAAGAAGTAGCCGGAGAGAAGGGCGGCCAGGAAAAGCCAGGCCGTGCCGGTGAGGCTCCCGGCGGCCAGCAAAGCCAGCCCCAGCGCGGTCCCCAGATAATGCAGCGCACGGGTCAGCGGCCGCGCATGTTCGCGAAGATAAAACGGCCAGAACTCGGCGTAGGTCCGGATCGTCGCTTCAGGATTTTGCATGACGCCTCCCTGCCATTTGCACTGCGGCTAATGTTGCAATGCGGCCGGTGAAAGCGTATTTCAACCAGTCCAGATGTTAACATGCTTTTTATACGGGAGTCCGGTTATGGGCTATAAGGTTGCGGTTGTCGGTGCCACGGGGGCTGTGGGGCATGAATTGCTCACCACCCTGGCCGAGCGTAACTTCCCGGCCGACGAGGTTGTCGCGCTCGCCTCGGAGCGTTCGGCCGGCCAGCAGGTGTCCTATGGTGAGGACACCGTGCTGAAAGTCCAGAATCTGGAGACTTTCGACTTCAAAGGCACCGATATCGCGCTGTTCTCGCCGGGCGCGAAAATCTCCGCCGTGCATGCGCCGCGCGCCGCCAAGGCCGGGACCATTGTCATCGACAACACGTCGCAGTTCCGCATGGACCACGATGTGCCGCTGATCGTGCCGGAGGTGAACCCGCAGGCGATTGCCGGCTACACCAAGCGCAACATCATCGCCAACCCGAACTGCTCCACCATCCAGATGGTGGTGGCGCTGAAGCCGCTGCATGACCGCTTCAAGATCAAGCGCGTCGTGGTCTCGACCTACCAGTCGGTGTCCGGCGGCGGCAAGGAGGCGATGGACGAGCTGTTCAACCAGACCCGTGGCATCTATGTGAACGACGCGATCACCAAGGAGGTCTTCACCAAGCAGATCGCCTTCAATGTGATCCCGCACATCGATATGTTCATGGATGACGGCTCGACCAAGGAAGAGTGGAAGATGCGCGTCGAGACCAAGAAAATTCTCGACCCGGCCATCGAGGTGTTCGCCACCTGCGTGCGTGTGCCGGTGTTCATCGGCCATGCCGAGGCGATCACCATCGAGACCGAGAAGCCGATCGACGAGAACGAGGCGCGCGCCATCCTGCAGAAGGCGCCGGGCATCACCGTGGTCGATCACCGCGCCAATGAGGGCTATGTGACGCCGCAGGAAAGCGCGGGCGAGGACGCGGTCTATATCAGCCGTATCCGCAAGGACCCGACCGTGAAGAACGGCCTGGCCTTCTGGTGTGTCTCCGACAATCTGCGCAAGGGCGCGGCGCTGAACACGGTCCAGATCGCCGAGACGCTGATCGAGATGCATCTGCGCAAGGCGGCCTGATTCCCGATCAGGGTCCCTGAACGACGAAGGCCCCGCTGACTGGCGGGGCCTTTTTCGTGGCACGGTGATGCAGGATAAAGGCTCTAGCCTGACACCTTGCAGGCCTTGCCGATTTCCTCATAGGCCTTGGTGAAGCCGCTCAGCGAATAGGTGTCGGTGGTTTCGGTGCCGCGCGAGGATGCCCCCTTGATCACCATGGTCGAGCCCTTCTTCATGGCCTCCACAAGCTGCTTGTCCTCTTGCGCGGTGGCCGCCCAGGCATGGTCATCGACGGTGAACAGCTTGTAGGCCGTGCCGCCGATATTGACCGAAATCTCGCTGCCTTCCTTGTACTGGTAGCCGGCGATCACGCTGACCACGCCCAGCGATTTCTTGGCGGGGCGGTGCGTCACCAGCGTGTAGATCTTGCCGCGCCGTGTGTAGTCACCCTCATCCTTCGTCGGCTCGCTGACCATGTAGCAGACGATCCCGCCATTCTCCTGATAGGTGAAGGCGCTCCAGGCATTGTAGGTGCCGATCTGCTTGGGTTGCTGGGCAGTGGCCTGGCCGGTTATCGCGGGCAGGGACGCCAGGGACAGGGATGCTGTCCAGAGGGCGAGGCTGAAAAATGTGGAAATGCGAATCGACTTCATCATGCCGTTAACCTAAGCGAGAGCAGTATCTCCTGCCAACCCAGGATTGCCCCGGTCGGCTGTCAAATTCATGTCGATGGGCTTCTAGGCGGTAAATTGAACTTTTTTGAGGCGCGGGTAATCCGGCGGTGGCCATGCCGCCGTATAAGTTTCCATGCAAGGACAGATCGACATAAGCCAGAGGTTTCGATGCGCGCGTGCGCCGGTCAGCCTTGCTGTGTCCGATCTTGTCGTGCCCTGGCTTGCAGCGCCCTTATCTGCGGCGCCCCTGCTTGCGGTGAGAGGCGGAAAGCCCCTACATAGAGGGGCGGGCGGGAAACGGTCCGCAAGAGGGGGCGGCGAAGCCGGATCGATGTCAGTAAAGACCCAGGAACAACTTCTGATCGCGGTCGGACGGGATCGTGACAGGGCTGCCTTCGCGGCACTCTTCTCGCATTTCGCGCCGCGCCTCAAATCCTTCCTGATGCGTCTGGGTGTGGCGCCCGAGGGTGTTGAGGAGCTTGTGCAGGAGGCCATGCTGATGGTCTGGCGCCGCGCCGACACTTTCGATCCGTCGCAGGCCAGCGCCAGTACCTGGATTTTTACCATTGCCCGGAACAAGCGCATCGATGCCCTGCGCCGGACCCGCCGACCGGAGATCGATCCGCTGGATCCGGCGCTGGTGCCCTCGGCGCCGACGGCGGCCGACGAGACAGTGTTCGAGGCCCAGCGTGATGCGGTTGTGAAACAGGCGCTGAAAAGCCTGCCAGTAGAACAGGCGGACCTGTTGCGGCTCGCCTATTTCGAGGACAAGTCGCATGGCGTGATTGCGGCGGAGAGTGGCATTCCCATCGGGACGGTGAAGTCGCGCATCCGTCTCGCCCTGGCGAAACTGCGCCAGAGCCTCGCGAAAGAGTTGATGTGATGCAATTTCATGTGAGCGAAGAATATCTGATGGACTATGCCGCGGGGACCGCCAGCGAGGCGGTCAGCCTGCTGGTTGCGACCCATCTGGCCTTGTGCCCGGAATGTCGGGCCAAGGTGGCCGATTATGAGCGCATCGGCGGCGCCATGCTTGAGGACAGCCGTCCGGCCGATCTGCCCGACGCGGCCTTGGCGGAGATGCTGGCCCGCCTCGATGAGGTGCCTTCCGAGGCGCCTGCCGACGCGCCGGTGAAGGGGCCGTCCGTGGAGTTCGACGACCATACCCGCCGCACCCTGCCGGAGCCCCTGCGTTCCTATATCGGCTGCAATCTGGACACCGCACCGTGGCGCAGCGTGACGAAGGCGCTTCAGGAAATTGAATTGCCTCTCGGCGAGTCCGGCTATCGCACCCGGCTTTACCGGATCAAGGGAGGGCAGGCCATGCCCAACCACACGCATGGCGGCAACGAGATGACGCTGGTGCTGGCCGGCGGCTTTTCCGACGATACCGGCCATTACGAGCGGGGCGACGTCTCCATCGCCGATGACGAACTGGTGCACACGCCGGTTGCCGATCCGGGCGAGGATTGCATCTGCCTCGCCGTCACCGATGCGCCCCTGAAGCTGACCGGGCCCATCGGACGCATCGTCAACCTGTTCATGCGCTATTAATTTCGTTACTCGTTTCTGGCGCGAACCAGCAGTTCCTCGACCTTCGGCAGGATGCGCTCGACGATCACGCCGACACCCTGCTCGTTGGGGTGGATGCCGTCCGGCTGGTTGAGCGCAGGGTCCGTCGCCACCCCGTCCAGGAAGAAGGGGTAGAAGACCACGCCGTGCTTTTCCGCGAGACGGTGATAGGTAGCGTGGAAGGCTTCCGCATAGTCGCGGCCGAAATTGGGCGGGGCGTGCATGCCGGCCAGAAGCACGGGAATGCCCTCCTGCTTCAGCCGTGTCAGGATCGCGTCCAGATTGGCATAGAGCTGGTCCACCGGCTGGCCGCGCAGCCCGTCATTGGCGCCGAATTCAACGATGGCCGCGTCCGGCTTTTCGGCCAGCGCCCAGTCCAGCCGGGCGAGGCCGCCGGTCGAGGTGTCGCCCGACACACCGGCATTCGCCACGCGCACATCCTTGCCCTGGGCGCGCAGCGCCGCTTCCAGCTGGGCCGGAAAGCTGCTGTCGTCCGGCAGGCCATAGCCCGCCATCAGGCTGTCGCCCAGACCCAGGAGGACAGTATCGGCCCGCACCGCCGTGGTACCGGCGATACCGGTCATCAGCAAGGCGGCAAAAAAGACCGGCATCAGAGTGGCCGGCAGCAGTCCGTTGAATATCCGGTATAGCGGGCCATATCCGCAATGGGCACGGTCGCGGTCCGCAGCCGTTCCGTTTCCGCCATCGCTCCATCCGGCAACAATGCAGGCTTCCGACATGACAGCGCTCTCTTCCTCGGTTTCGGACTCGTCGCGCGATCCGATCATCGTGCTCGACGATGTGCGCCTTAACTTGAGAAGTGGGGCGGGCGAGGTCAACATCCTGCGTGGAATTGACCTTTCCATCGCAGCGGGCGAGACGGTCAGCATCGTCGGCCCGTCGGGTGCCGGCAAATCCTCCCTGATGATGCTGATGGCAGGGCTGGAGCGCGCCAGCGGCGGCACGATCCGCGTCGCCGGGCATGATCTTGGCCAGATGAACGAGGACCGGCTGGCGTTGTTCCGCCGTGCCCATGTCGGCATCGTCTTTCAGGCATTCCGCCTGGTGCCGACCATGACGGCGCTGGAGAATGTCGCCATACCGCTGGAGCTGGCTGGCGCCGCGGACGCGTTCGACAGGGCCGCGGCAGGCCTTGAGGCGGTCGGCCTCGGCCATCGCACCGGACATTATCCCGACCAGCTTTCCGGTGGCGAGCAGCAGCGCGTGGCGCTGGCCCGCGCCTTTGTCGCCGGTCCGTCGCTGCTGCTGGCGGACGAGCCGACCGGCAATCTCGATGGCCATACCGGCGAACAGGTGGTCGAGCTGATGTTCGACCTGAAGCGCCGCTTCGGCACCACGCTGGTGCTGATCACCCACGATCTCGATCTGGCAAGGCGCTGCCAGCGCACCATTCATCTGGCCGATGGCCGGATCGTCGCCGACGAGACGGAAGGCGTGACTGAACTCGCCGCGGCCGGGCGCTGATATGCCAGTCTGGGGGATACCAGTCTGGCTGCGCTTTGCCCGGCGCGAACTACGGGGCGGGCTGAAAGGCTTCCGCATCTTCCTCGCCTGCCTGATGCTGGGCGTTGCGGCGATTGCCGGCGTCGGCTCGGTCTCCGAATCGCTGCTGGCCGGCCTGCGGGCCGATGCCAGCCAGATCCTGGGCGGCAATGTCGATATCGAATCGGTGCACCGGCCGATCACGCCGGAAGCGCTGGCCTATCTGGAGATGCAAGGGCGCCTCTCGCACGTCGCCGACATGCGGGCGATGGCGCGCAACCCGAATGGCGATCAGCGCTCGCTCTCCGAACTGAAGGCGGTGGACGGCGCCTATCCGCTGGTCGGTTCCATCGAACTCGATCCCGCCCTGCCGCTGGATCAGGCGCTTGCCGAACGGGGCGGCGTGTGGGGCGCGGTCATTGACCCGAACCTGCTCGACCGCCTTGGGCTGGCTGTCGGCGACCGCTTGCGCGTCGGCGATCTGGATGTCGAGGTGCGCGCCGCCCTGGTGCGCGAACCGGACCGTGCGGTCAGTTTCGCCAGCTTCGGGCCGCGCGTGATGATCGCCCGCCCGGCGCTGGAGGAAACCGGTCTCGTGCAGCCCGGCACGCTGATCGACTATCACTACCGTCTTGTCCTGCCCGCCGGCACGGATCACGCCGCCTGGATGCGGGATTTCCGCCAGGACTACGCCGCCGATAATGGCTGGCGCGTGCGCGGCCTGGGCGAGGCAGCGCCGGGCCTGCGCCGCTTCATCGACCGGGTGGCGCAGTTCCTGACGCTGGTCGGGCTGACCGCGCTGCTCGTCGGTGGCGTCGGCGTCGGCAATGCGGTGAAGAGTTATCTGGACGGCAAATCCACCACCATCGCCACGCTGAAATGCCTGGGGGCCGAGGGGGCGGTGGTGTTCCGCACCTACCTGTCGCTGGTCATGATCCTGGCGCTGGCCGGCATTGCCGCCGGGCTGGTGCTGGGGGCGGCCCTGCCCTATGCCGGGGCGGCCGTGCTGAGCCAGCTGCTGCCGGTGCAGGTCGCGCCGGCGCTGTATGCCGGGCCGCTGCTGCTGGCCGGCCTGTTCGGCCTGCTGACGGCACTTGCCTTCTCGCTGTGGCCGCTGGCGAAGGCGAAGGACATCCGGCCTGCCGGCCTGTTCCGTCAGCTGGTCAGTGGCGAATCGGGCCGCATCGGTCTGCCCTATCTGGCCGCCCTTGGTCTGTCGGGGGTGGCGCTGGCGGCGCTCGCCATCTTCTCCTCCAACGAGCGGGTGCTGGCCGGCTGGTTCGTGCTCGGCTCCCTCGGTGCTGTCGTCATCTTCCTGGGGGCGGCGCGGTTGCTGATGCTGGCGGTGGCGGCGATGGGACGGCCGCGTCAGCCGACCCTGCGGCTGGCTCTTGCCAATCTGCACCGGCCGGGTGCGCCGACCGCGAGTATCGCCCTGTCGCTGGGGCTGGGCATCACCGTACTGGTCGCTGTCGCCCTGACCCAGGCCAATATGTCGCGCCAGGTGACCGAGCAGTTGCCGGAGCAGGCGCCCAGCTATTTCTTCATCGATATCCAGCCGAACCAGATCGAGCGCTTCCAGCAGACGGTGGATGCGGTGCCCGGCATCAGCAAGGTCGAGCGTACGCCGATGGTGCGCGGCCGGGTTGCGCGCATCAATGGCGTGCCCGCCGACGAGGTGACGGTCGATCCGGAGGTGCGCTGGGTGCTGCGTGGCGACCGCGGCCTGACCTATGCCGCCGCGCCGCCGCCGGGAACGCAGATCGTCGACGGGGCGTGGTGGCCGGAGGATTATCAGGGGCCGCCGCTGATCTCCTTCGATGCGGAGATTGCCGCCGGCTTCGGCATCGGCGTTGGCGACACGCTGACAATCAATGTTCTGGGGCGCGAGATCACCGCCACCATCGGCAATCTGCGGCGGATCGACTGGGGCAATCTGTCGATCAATTTCGTCATCATCTTCGCGCCCGGCACGATGGAAGTGGCGCCACACACCATCCTTGCCACCGTGAACACGGACGGGCCGGTCGCCGAGGAGGCGGTGCAGCGTGCCGTTACCGATGCGCTGCCGAATGTGAATGCGATCCGCGTGAAGGATGCGCTGGAGGCCGCGAACCAGATTCTGCAGGCGGTCGGGCAGGCGGTGCGTATCACCGCCTCGGTCGCCATCCTTGCCGGCACGCTTGTGCTGGGCGGGGCGGTGGTTGCCGGGCATCACCGCCGGGTTTATGACGCGGTGGTGCTGAAAGTGCTGGGGGCGACGCGGCGTGACGTGCTGCTGGCCTTCCTGCTGGAATATGGCCTGCTGGGCGCGATGGTGGCGCTGATCGCCTCGGTCGTCGGGACCATTGTTGCCTGGTCGGTGCTGACTTTCGTCATGCGGTCAGACTTCGTGTTCGCGCCCGGTGTCGTGATTTGGACATCATTGCTGTGCACACTCATCACGGTGGCGCTGGGCCTCGCCGGCACCTGGCGGGCGCTGGGGCAGAAGGCGGCGCCGCTGCTGCGCAACGAATAGAGGAGCCGGCCATGCCTTTTATCCAGACTGGGCGTTCTATCCTGACGGTCGCGGCTCTGGGAATCGTCCTGCTGTCGGCTTCCGCCGTGCCGGCCCGCGCCGAGAATCCGACCGGCAATCCTGTCGAATCTCTGCGCGAGGGCGCGGTGAAGGCGATGGAGGCGCTGCGCGAGTTGGCCGAGGAGGTGCAGCGCTACGGCGTTCCCTATTTCGACAAGGATGGCAACATTGTCATCCCACGTCAGGAAGAACAGGCGGACCGTCCGCCGGCCGGGAAAGCGCCGGCGGAGGAGTCCGTGGCGCTATAGAACCGGCATCGGCTCCTCGTTCAGGATCGCCTCGATGCCCTTCAGCAGCTCGTCCGACAAGGTGACATCGGCACTGCCGATATTCTCGGCCAGCTGTTCGACGCTGGTCGATCCGATGATGTTCGAGGTCACGAAGGGCCGGCTGTTCACATAGGCCAGCGCCATGTGCGTCGGGCTGAGGCCATTTTCCTTCGCCAGCGCCACCAGCTTTTCGGTGATCGCCATCGGCTTTGGCGCGATGTAGCGGCCATAGCGCGAGAAATAGCGGTCCATGCGCGAGCCCTGCGGGATGGCACCCCCCAGATATTTGCCGCTGAGCGCGCCCATGGCGAGCGGCGAGAAGGCCAGCAGGCCGACATCCTCGCGGATCGCCATTTCCGACAGGCCGATCTCGAACGGGCGGAACAGCAGGCTGTAGGCGTTCTGGATGCTGGCGACGCGCGGCAGGCCCTTCTGCTCGGCGGCGCGCAGGAAGGCATGCATGCCCCAGGGCGTCTCGTTCGACAGGCCGACGGCACGCACCTTGCCGGCCTTCACGATCTCGGCCAGCGCCTCCAGCGTCTCCTCGATCGGGGTGGCGTCCGGCGAGTCCTTGTGGACATAGCCGAACTGGCCCGAGCTGTTGGTCTGCCGGTCGGCCCAGTGCAGCTGGTAGAGATCGACATAATCGGTCTTCAGCCGGCGCAGCGAATCGTCGATGGCCTGATGGATGTTCTTTCGATCCAGCTTCGCCTGGCCGCCCCTTATATGTTCGAAGCCCTTGCGGCTGGCGCCCACCACCTTGGTCGCCAGTACGAACTTGTCGCGGTTCTTGCGTGCCGAGATCCAGTTACCGACGATTGCCTCGGTGGCGCCGTAGGTCTTGCCACTGGGCGGCACCGGATACATTTCAGCTGTGTCGATGAAGGTGACGCCATGATCCAGCGCATAGTCGAGCTGGGCGTGGCCTTCCGCCTCGGTATTCTGTTCGCCGAAGGTCATGGTACCGAGGCAGATGACGCTGACATCGATGCCGGTGCGGCCAAGGCGGCGCTGTTCCATGGCGGTTTGTCTCCTCAAGGGGTGATGGCTGGAGGCACCGCACGATGCGGCGGTGCGCTGGATCGATATCCGGTATAGCGGTGAAACGGCGGGTTGCAAGCGCCGAGAGTACCGAGGGCACCTTAAATCGGCCTTGTGCGGTCCTATATATATTGAAGCTGTGGAGCAATTCGCTTACATCAGATGCAGTTTGCGTCCACCGCATAGCAGAGGGAAGCGATGGATACTCAAAAGCAGTATATGAACCGGGCGGAAGCAGTTGCGGCGGATATCGATGCCGGCCTGCGCGCCCACATGCTCAAAGTTTACAACTACATGGCAAGCGGCCTTGCGCTGACTGGCATCGTTGCCTACGCCGTCGCGCAGATGGCCGTGGAGAGCTGGAGCCCGCTGGCGCTGACCGATTTCGGCATGACGATCTACGGGTCGCCGCTGAAATGGGTGGTGATGCTGGCGCCGCTGGCCTTCGTGTTCGGCCTGTCGATGGGCATCAACCGCATGTCCTACGCCACGGCGCAGATCGTGTTCTGGGCCTATGCGGCGATGATGGGCCTGTCGCTGTCCTCGATCCTGCTGGTCTTCACCGGCGAGAGCGTGGCCCGCGTGTTCTTCATCACCTCCGGCATGTTCGCCGCGACCAGCCTGTACGGCTACACCACCAAGCGTGACCTGTCGCGCCTGGGGTCGTTCATGTTCATGGGGCTGATCGGCATCATCATCGCGTCTGTGGTGAACATCTTCGTCGGCTCCACGGCGTTGCAGTTTGCCATCTCGGTGATCGGCGTCATCGTGTTCACCGGCCTCACCGCCTGGGACACGCAGCGCATCAAGGAACTGTACACGCAGCTCGACGGCAGCGAGATCGCTGGCAAGAAGGCCCTGATGGGCGCGCTGTCGCTGTACCTGAACTTCATCAACATGTTCATCATGCTGATGCAGCTGTTCGGCACGCAGCGCAACTAAGCTGCGCCGAATCTGCTGAAAGGGTTACGAGGCCGTCCGGGATGTTCCCGGGCGGCCTCGGTTCTTTCAGAGGGAATCGATGAAGCGGGCCAGTTTCAGGTCGCGTTCGCTGACCCCGCCTGCATCGTGCGTCATCAGCACGATCTCGACGCGGTTATAGACGTTCGACCATTCCGGGTGATGATCCAGCTTCTCGGCCATCAGGGCGACCCTTGTCATGAAGCCGAAAGCCTGATTGAAGTCGGTGAATTTGAAGCTGCGGGCGATTGCCGGTCGCTCCTCCACCCGCCGCCAGCCTGTCAGTTCCGCGAGTGCTGCGTCGATTTCCGTATCCGTCAGTTGCCGTACCATCCGAAAAGACCTCCATGGCTGCTTCCAAACTCCTGAAATTCCCTGTCGGCGTCACCTTGGCGGCCCAGCCCGGGCGCGCTATCGTCGATCACATGAAGACACCGATCCACACCACGGCGCCCAGCCTCGACGATATCGAGGAGATGGCGCTGGCCGCACTGCAGGTCATCCCCGATCCGCTGCGCCAGCATGTCCGCGACGTGTTGCTGCGGATCGAGGATTTTCCCGACGAGGATACCGAACTGGAGATGGGTGTGGAAACGCCCTTCGACCTGCTGGGGCTCTATCGCGGCGTGGCGATGACCAACCGCAGCCTGCTGGATGTGCCGCAGGATGTGGACATGATCTTCCTCTACCGCCGGCCGATCCTGGATTACTGGTGCGAGACCGGCGAGGATCTGCAGGACATCGTGCGCCATGTGCTGATCCACGAGATCGGCCATCATTTCGGCTATTCCGACGACGATATGGAAGCCATCGAGGAGCGGGGCTGACTCCGGTTCTCGGGGTTTTCTGGCAGGGCGTCCGTTTTCCTGCCATTGTTTGCCTCTATCTGATGAGGCATGACGCGCTTGGCCCTTTCCCGCTCCTGCCACGGCCTGCTGCTGGTTCTGCTGGCTTTCTCGCTGCTGTTGCCGTCCCGCGCGGCGCGGGCGGAAATCCCCGTCGATCTGCAGCTCGTCCTCGCCATCGATGCCTCCTCCTCGGTCGATTACGACGAATTCAACCTGATGGCGAACGGGCTGGCGCATGCCTTCCGCGACGAGCGGGTGAAGCAGGCGATCACCAGCGGCGCGCTCGGCGCAATCGCCGTCAGCATCGTGCAATGGGCCAGCGCCGGCACCAATGCCCAGCATGTCTCCGTGCCCTGGCAGCTGGTCGATAGTCCGGCAGCCGCGGAGGCGCTGGCCGACAAGCTGCAGATGATGCCGCGCGATGTGGATGGCGGCGGCACTTCCATCGGCAATGCCATCCGCTATTCCCTGCAGCAGTTTCCGGCCGGTCCCTATCGCGGGCTGCGGCAGGTCATCGATGTCTCCGGGGACGGTATCGACAATGGCGTCGATCCGGTGCGTCCGGCGCGCGACGAGGCGGTCGCGCAGGGGGTGACGGTCAATGGCCTTGCCATCCTGAACGAGGAGAAGAACCTCGACAGGCATTATCAGGATTATGTCATCGGCGGACCGGGCGCCTTCGTGATCGAGGCTGCCGACTATGCCGATTTCTCCCGCGCCATCCTGCAGAAGCTGCTGCGCGAAATCAGCGACGTGCCGATGGCGCGCGCCCCGGACGGGGCCAGTCCTGTTCTGGCGATGCGCTAAATCTTGCTGAGCGGGAAAGAGCGCGCCAGCACGAAGGGCGCGTCATGGCTTTCCTGCCGGAACAGCGCCACCGCCTCGACACGCAGCGGCTCGGCGGCGAAGCGCGCCACCATCGGCTCCAGCGCCTTGCGGAAGGCAGCGTGCTCCGCCTCGTCGGGCAGACGGCTGGTCAGCGTCATGTGGAAACGGAAGCAATCCATCACATAGGGGTAGCCCCAGCGCACCAGCATCTCTTCCTGCCGCTCGGTCAGTCCGGCGGCGCGGCGCTTCGCCAGTTCCGATTCGCTGGCGGGCGCGCGGAAGCGGTCCAGCGCGGTGACGCAGGCGGCGGCCAGCGTGTCGATCTCCGGCGAGGGGGTGGCGCACTGCAGGGCCAGGAATCCCGACAGATTCTTCAGCACCAGCGGCGGCGCGGTGAACGGGCGAAGCTGCGCGGCAAAACGCGTCAGGCTGCCGGTGAGCTGCTCCTCGGTGGCCTGCCTGTGCAGCCGGAAGGGCGGCTTCAGCGTGCCGTGGAAGCCGTAATGCCTGGCGGTGCGGGTCACTTCCTCCAGGCGTTCCGGGCTGATCTGCGACACGGCAGGCTGCTCCAGCGCCGTGCCGGTGACGGCGTCACGGCCCAGCCAGCGGCAACCGAAACGATACAGGTCGCTGCCTTCTGGCGGGCAGTAATACAGGGCGTAACGCGGATCGCTCATGATGGCTGGGTCTTCAATCGATGGAATTGCGCCTGGGCGACGCCGGCCAGCACGACCAGCCCGCCGATGATCTGCCCGGTTGTCGGGATGGTGCCGATCAGCATCGAGATAAGCACGGCGAAGATCGGCAGCAAGTTCATGTAGAGCGCCGCCACCGGCACGCCGACGATGCCGATGCCACTATGCCACAGGAAGGTGCCAAACAAGGTGGGCAGCAGCGCCACATAGACCAGGCCGACGACGATGCCGATTGGCGGAAGTGCCTCGGGCATATGGGCGAGGCCGGCGAGGCTCAGCAGGGGGTAGAGCAGGATCATGCCGATACCAGCCGCCGTCATGGTGAAGCCGGTGATCTGCAGCTGCGAATAGCCGCCGAGCCAGCGCTGGGCGAACACCGAATAGCTGCTCCAGCAGATCATGCCGCAGACCAGCAGCGCTTCGCCCAGAATCGGGACGCGGTGATCCTGGCCTGGCCCTGCCGGCTCGCGGCTGAACACGGCGATCAGCCCGCCGGTGACGGCGAAACCCATGGCCAGCCACATGGCGCGGCCTGGCCGTGCGCCACTGATCGCCCAGTTCACCAGCGTCGCCACCACCGGCGAGCAGGTGGCGATGATCGCTGCCGAGATCGGCCCGGCGAAATAGATGCCGGCGGAATAGCACAGCGCGAAGCCCAGCACGCCGGGGATGCCCAGCAGGGCGATTCGCCCCAGCGGGAAGCGCGCCGGAACCCTGGCATTGGCTTCGCTATCCTTCGGCGGGGCTGGCCTGAAAGGCTGCGCGGTCGAGAGCGTCAGCCAGCACATCGCGACGGGAATCAGGATCAGGTAGCGGAACAGCGCCACCGTCCAGACGTCCAGCGTGCCCAGCAGCACGTCCAGCACCGGAATGTGCGATCCCCACAGGATCGCCACCCCCAGCAGCAGCATGTTGGCGAACAGAACGCGGCCGAGCGGAAGATCCGCCCGGCCGCTGCCTGTCACCGTATTTGGTGCTTCGTTCACGTCCCTCGGATCATTTCATCGTCGGCATGATGAACTCGGCGCCGGAACGGATGCCGGTCGGCCAGCGCTGGGTGATCGCCTTCATGCGGGTGTAGAAACGCACGCCTTCCGGCCCGTGCATGTGGTGATCGCCGAACAGCGAGCGCTTCCAGCCGCCGAAGGAATGGAAGGCCATCGGTACCGGGATCGGCACATTGATGCCGACCATGCCGACCTTGATCTGGCTGGCGAATTCGCGCGCCGCATCGCCATCGCGGGTGAAGATCGCGGTGCCGTTGCCGAATTCATGGTCGTTGACCATCTTCACGGCGGTTTCGTAATCCGGCGCACGGACCACGGAGAGCACCGGGCCGAAGATCTCTTCCTTGTAGATCGTCATGTCGGTGGTGACATTGTCGAACAGGCAGCCGCCCATGAAGAAGCCGTTCTCGTAACCCTGAAGCTTCATGTCGCGGCCATCGACCACCAGCTTCGCGCCTTCCTTCACGCCCTGATCGACATAACCGCGCACCTTCTCCAGATGCTGGCGGGTGACCAGCGGCCCCATCTCGACTTCCTTGTCCATGCCGGGGCCGACCTTCAGCGAACGCACCTTCGGCGTCAGCCGTTCGATCAGCGCATCGCCCACCTTGTCGCCGATGGCGACAGCGACGGAGACGGCCATGCAGCGCTCGCCGGCGGAACCGTAGCCGGCGCCCATCAGCGCGTCGGTCGCCTGGTCGAGATCGGCGTCGGGCATGACGATCATGTGGTTCTTGGCACCACCCAGCGCCTGCACCCGCTTATTGTGCGCGGTGCCGGTGTGATAGACGTACTCGGCGATCGGGGTGGAGCCGACGAAGCTGACCGCCTCGATGCCCGGGTGGGTGAGGATCGCGTCCACCGCCTGCTTGTCGCCATGCAGGACACTGAACACGCCATCCGGCAATCCGGCTTCCTTCAGCAGGTCGGCGAGAATCATGCCGACCGACGGATCGCGCTCCGACGGCTTCAGGATGAAGCAGTTGCCGCAGGCAATCGCGACGGGGAACATCCACATCGGCACCATGGCCGGGAAGTTGAAGGGAGTGATGCCGGCAACCACGCCCAGCGGCTGGCGGATGGTCCAGGCGTCGATGCCGCCGCCGACCTGCTCGGTATATTCGCCCTTCAGCAGCTGCGGAATGCCGCAGGCGAATTCCACGACCTCCAGCCCGCGCGTCACCTCGCCCTGCGCGTCCGGGAAGGTCTTGCCATGCTCCGCCGTGATCGCGGCGGCAAGCCGGTCCATGTTCTTCTCGATCAGTTCCTTGAACTTGAACATGACGCGCGCGCGGCGCAGCGGCGTGGCGGCGGCCCAGGCCGGAAAAGCCGCCTGCGCGCTTGCCACGACCTTGTCCACCTCGGCCTGGCTGGCCAGCGGCACGCGCGCCTGCACCTCGCCGGTCGCCGGGTTGAACACATCGCTGAAACGGCCGCTGGCGCCGTCCACCGGTGCGCCGTTCACATAATGCTGCAGCGTCTTGGTCATGGGGTTCCTCCGAGTTTTCGTCACGCCCGGATCGATCCGGGGATCGGCCGTGCGGCCTGCTTGATTGAAATGTCCGGGCTTGGTTATAGCGCCGCTTGGCGGTGGATAACAACGGGCCGATAAGCTCCGTTTGGCTATCGGATACAAACCGCCTTATCCTGTGCAAAAGAGCGAACCGGGAGAGGACACCATGATCGCGCAGATACTCACACCCCGCATGATGCTGATCGGCGGCGATGCCGCGCAGGAGATCGCGCTGGTCCTGCACAAGCTGGGGGTACACCGGCCGCTGATCGTCACCGACCCGTTCATGCGCGATTCCGGCATGCTGAAGCATGTGACCGACCCGCTGGATTCCGCCGGCATCCGCTGGGATCTGTTCGCCGATACCGTGCCCGACCCGACGACCGATGTGGTGGAGGCGGGGCTCGGTCGGCTGCGCCTCGGAACCTTCGACAGCCTGATTGCCTTCGGCGGCGGCAGCCCGATGGACACCGCCAAGGCGATGAACGCGCTGGCGGCGCTGGGTGGCAGGATGCGCGACCACAAGGTGCCGAAGGCTGCCGACAAATCGGCGGTGCCGCTGATCTGCATCCCGACCACGGCGGGCACCGGCTCGGAAGTGACGAAATTCTGCGTCATCACCGATACCGAAACCGACGAGAAGATGCTCATCATGGGGCTGGGGTGCCTGCCGACGGCGGCGCTGGTCGATTACAAGCTGACGATGAAGAAGCCGTTCCGGCTGACCGCCGATACCGGCATAGACAGCATCACCCATGCGGTCGAGGCCTATGTCTCGAAGAAGCGCAACCCGATGTCGGATGTCTATGCGCTGACCGCGATGCGGCGGCTCTATACCCATATCCGCACCGCCTGCTTCGAGCCGGAGAACGAGCAGGCGCGCGAGCAGATGATGCTGGGGGCAACCCAGGCCGGCATGGCCTTTTCCAACGCCTCGGTGGCGCTGGTGCATGGCATGAGTCGGCCGATCGGCGCCTTCTTCCATGTGCCGCACGGCTTGTCCAACGCCATGCTGCTGCCCGCCGTCACCGAATTCTCCGCCGAGGCGGCGCTGGACCGCTACGCCGATTGCGCGCGGGCCATGGGGATCGCGCCGGAGGATGAGGGCAACCAGTCCGCCGTGAACCGCCTGATCGACGGGCTGCGCCGGCTGAATGACGATCTGAAGGTGCCGACGCCGAAGGCCTATGGCATCGACGAAGCGCGCTATATGGAACTGCTGGGCACGATGGCTAGCCAGGCGCTGGCCTCAGGCTCGCCGGGCAACAATCCGCGCGTGCCTGACGAGGCCGAGATCATCGACCTCTACAAGCGGGTTTATGCCTAGCTTTTAGTGGGGGGCAGGGCGGCTGGCGGTTCCGGATGGCCGTCCGGCGGGCCGGCGTTTTTCAGCGTCTCGGGCGACCAGAGGGTACTGTCATCCTGCCCGGATTCTGTGCTGCCTGTCCCGCTGTCGCTTTCGTCATCGATGGGCCAGCGTTGCAGCGCCAGTGCCCAGATCATCGCGATGTTCAGCACCGGCACGAAGCCGATCAGCACCCACCAGCCGGAATGGCCGATCCGGTCGAGGATGCGCACCGATGCCCAGATGGTGACGATGAACACCGCCAGCCCCAGCAGACCGGCGGGGACCAGCACGACTTCCATGCCGGCTATCATGATCCGCTGATTTCCGGCTTGTTCGGCCATTTCATGAAGGCCAGCGGCAGCAATGTCAGCAGCCAGCCGATCCCGGGCACGAAGACCAGCAGCGCGAACAGCGGGTTCAGGCCGGTGCGCTCATAGATGCGCCAGACTGGGTAAATCACCAGCAAGCCGAAGATCAGGTTCCAGCCGAACATGCCCATGCGCGATGTTCCTTCACTCCGCCCGCAGGCTTTTCTTCAGCTTCTCGGAGGCGGATTTCAGCTGCCCGCAGGCCGCCATGATGTCGGCGCCGCGCGTGGTGCGCACCGGCGAGGCATAACCTGCTGCCATCAGGATCTTGGAAAACCGGTCGATGCGGGTGTTGCTGGAGCATTCGAACGGCGATCCCGGCCAGGGGTTGAACGGGATCAGGTTCATTTTCGCCGGAATGCCCTCCAGCAGCTTCACCAGCGCATGCGCGTCCTGGTCGCTGTCATTCACGCCCTTCAGCATGACGTACTCGAAAGTGATGCGCCGCGCGTTCGAAGCGCCGGGATAGTCGCGGCAGGCCTGGATCAGCTCGGCAAGCTTGTATTTACGGTTCAGCGGCACGATCTGGTCGCGGATTTCGTCGGTCACCGCGTGCAGCGAGACCGCGAGATTCACGCCCAGCTCCTCGCCGCACTGCGCCATGGCCGGCACGACGCCGGCGGTGGACAGGGTGATCTTCCGGCGCGACAGCGCGATGCCCTCGCCATCCATGATGATCTTCAGCGCCTTGGCGACATTGTCGTAATTATAGAGCGGCTCGCCCATCCCCATCATGACGATGTTGGTGAAGTTGCGCCCTTCCATGCTGGCCGGCCATTCGCCCAGCTTGTCGCGCGCCAGCATCACCTGGCCGACAATCTCCGCCGCACCCAGATTGCGCACCCAGCGCTGCGTGCCGGTATGGCAGAACTTGCAGGTCAGCGTGCAGCCGACCTGGGAGGAGACGCACAGCGTGCCGCGATCCTCCTCGGGAATGAAGACGGTCTCGACCTCGTTGCCATCCGCGAAGCGCAGCAGCCATTTGATGGTGCCGTCGCTGGATTTCTGCTCGGTCACCACCTCGGGCCGGGCGATACGGAAAGTCTCGGCCAGCTTTCCGCGCAATTCCTTGGCGATGTTGGTCATCACCTCGAAATCGGTGGCGCCGCGATGATAGACCCAGTTCCAGACCTGCTTCATGCGGAAGGCGGGCAGGCCCATCCCGGCGAAGGCGGCGGCCATTTCGGCGCGGTCCATGCCGACGAGATTCGGGCGCAAGGCGGCGGGGGCGGCCGGGACGACGGGTTCCGGCTTCCAGATTTGATCGATCAGGGGCTGTACAGCGGACATGGGCGGTTACATAAGCGTCCTGTGCCGACAAAGCAACGGGAAGCATAGCGGATTCGTCACGCGCTGGGCAGTCCCGACCGGCGATTGCGCCGGCTTGCCGGGTGCGAAAGCTTCGCCTATAAGGAGGTTGCCATCGCGGGTGTAGCTCAATGGTAGAGCAGCAGCTTCCCAAGCTGACGACGAGGGTTCGATTCCCTTCACCCGCTCCAAGCTTTCCCAGGTTACCGATCCCTGAACAGGCTGACGCCGCCCGGTCTTCCGGGCGGCGTCGCTTGTTTCGGCGTCAGGTTTGGTGGTTAGCGGATGACCTTGGTATCCGCTTCCAGCGCCTGCTTGAACTGCGCCTCGGTCATCGCGAGAATGACGGCCTTCTGCTCCGCATTCACGCGCAGCTGCATCGGCTTCACGGCGATCTCCTTCTCGCCAAGGCCCAGCACGCCGCCCGACCCGATGACGATCTGGTCGATCTGCTTGCCATCCTGGCCCAGCACGACGTCCTTTACCTCGCCGATCTCCTTGCCATCCTGAGAATGGACCGGCTTGCCGACGATGGCGGCCATATCGGCCGAGAAACCAGCCTGACCGCTCGCCGTGCTGGCGGTCTCGCCGCGGCCCGGGGAGGCATTGGCCAGGGTCTCGAACTCAGCCTCGGTCATCGAGATGACGACATTCTTCTCCGCGCCGTCATAGCGAATCTGGTCAGCCGGGACGGCGACATTCTTCTCGCCCAGCCCCAGCACGCCGCCGGTACCGATCACGACCTCCTGCACCTGGGTGGCGCCGGCACCGGCGACCACGTCCTTCACCGTGCCGATGGAGGTGCCATCAGTGGTGCGGACCGTCTTGCCGACGATCTTGTTGCTGAATTCCGGATCGCCCTCGACAAGCTCCTTGCCGGCTTCGACCGTGCTCTTATAGGCGTCGCTGACCTCCTTACCGGCCTTGTCCATGGCCCGGTCGATATCCTGGCCCGTGGTGGTCTCGGTTTCGGTCGTGGCGCCGGCACTGCCGGACACGCCAGTCTCGGCCTTGGTCTCGGCCTTGTTCTCGGTCTTGGTCATGTCATTCGCCAGCACGGGCACCGTCAGCAGCGGCGCGGCGAGGGCGATGGCGGAAACGGTGGCAATCAGATGCTTACGCATGACTGTCTCCTCTTTGTTATATCGGGTCCCGTTCATACGGGGTCGCCGATGGATTGCCCGGTGGCGGAGCATGATTTCCGCTTGCCGGACACTTGTGAGGAGAACGCCAGGCTTGCCGTGCAGGTTCCTGTTGCCGCCAGAATGCCCAATTGGGCGAAAAGGCGGGAGAAGCGGACAATATCTCTTAATTTACAGAGGTCTGTGCCGTGCTTCGGTGAGGATGCCGTTGAAGGCGCGCAGGCGCGTCTCGACCCGCCCGCGTATTTCGTCCCAGCCGGTGTCGAGGAACAGCTGCGCGGCTTCCTCGATGCTGTCCACGCTCCAGAGATGGAAACGCCTCTCTTCGATGGCGGCCGTCACGGCGGGGTCGAGCACCAGATGCTGCTCGTTGCTGCGCGGCAGGACGACACCCTGCTCGCCGGTCAGGCCGCCATTTTCCAGGCAGCTGCGGAAGAAACCCTCGACCTTGTAGCGGGCGCCGCCGATGGCCTGCGTCTTGCCGTGCTGGTTGACCGAACCGGTGATGGCGAGATCCTGGCGCACCGGGATATCCGCGAGGTCGGACAGGATGGCGATCAGTTCGGCCATCGACGCGCTGTCGCCCTCTACCCCGCCATAGCTTTGCTCGAAGGTGATGGAGCAGGTGAAGGACAGCGGAATGTCGCGCGCGAAGGTGCCGGTGAGGAAACCCTGCAGCACCATGACGCCCTTCTGCTGGATCGGCCCGCCGAGATCGACATCGCGTTCGATGTTGGTCACGCCCTCCCGGCCGGCCGAGGCGCGGGCGGAGATTCTGGCCGGCATGCCGAAGACATGGTCGCCGAGATCGCGCACCACCAGCGCGTTGATCTGGCCGATGACCTTGCCGCGCACGGCGATCATCACCGTGCCGTCGGTCACGGATTCCTGCAGCCTGTCCTCGACCCGGGCATTGCGGCGCTGACGTGCGGCGATGGCGGCAGCCACCGCCTCCTTGCCCAGCGTGCCGCTCTTGCGCCGGTCGGCGGGAAGCTGACGGACGGCTTCGACCAGAATGTCGTCGATCAGTTCGAAGCGGGCGGTCAGCTTGTGGCGGTGCCCGGCCTCGCGCGAGGCCTCACCCAGCAGCCGTTCCATGGCGTCCGGGGCCAGCGTCACGCCGTCGAACTGCCGCATCATGTCGCGCAGCAGGCCGGCGTAGCAGGCGATGTTCCCGACCGTTGCCTCCATGTCCGGATCGATGTCCGCCTTCACCTTCACATGGGCGCGGAATTCCGGATCGCCGGAAAAGACGGAGTAATACCAGTAGGGCGAGCCGACGATGACCAGCTTCAGGTCCAGCGGGATCGGTTCCGGCCGCGGCGCGCCGGCGATCGGCACGCTGCTGGCGCGATAGCGTTCCTCGATCTGGATCGAGCGGTCGCGCAAGGCGCCTTTCAGGAAGGTCCAGGCGGCGGGATCGCGGGCCAGCGCCTCGGCGCGCAGTACCAGAACGCCGCCATCATTCGCCTGGTGCAGGGCGCCGGGCCGGATCAGGGTGAAATCGGTCTCCAGGCTGCCGGCAGCCTGGCGGTATTCGATCCGGCCGAACAGGTTCTCGTAGGTCGGGTTGGGTTCCAGCACGACCTTCGGGTGGGTTTCGTTGCCGTGATCGACGAACAGGTTCACGGCATAGCGCTGCACCGGCGGCATCACGCCGGGCTTGCCCTCGCCCTCCATCGCCATCTGGAACGCGTCCAGCTGCTCGGTCATGTCGGTCCGCATCTCGGTCAGCCAGCGCCCGAGTTGCGGGATATGGCCGAAGTCGGCAATCACGGAATCGACCGGCCCGGCAATGGCATGGTCGGCAATGCGCTGGTTCAGTTCCTTGATCCAGCCGATCATCTCCATCTGCCGCTGGCCGGCCCAGCGGTTGATCTCTGCCAGCTCTTCCAGAAGGCGCTTCGCGGTTGCCTCGGTCTCCGGCGAAGGGGGCTGCGGGTCGGTGTCGGGCTTGCCGTCGCCATCCTTGTCCTCGGGCGGCGGCACCATGACGGTGAGGCCGGTCTCGGTACGCAGGATTGCCAGCCCGGCCGCACGGGCGCGGCTGTCCACCTCCTCCAGCCGGGCGTTAATCTCCTCCTGCAGCTTTTCCTGCCTGGTGCGCACCTGCTTCTGGTAATCCTCGCCGGTGAAGGCGCGCTTCAGCGCTTCCGTCACCTCGCCGACCAGCGCCGTCATCCGGCTGCGGAATCGCCGTCCGGTGCCAACCGGCAGGCGGAAGGGCAGCGGCTGGTGCGGGTGGCGGAAATTGTTCAGGATGATCCAGTCGCTGGGGGCGGGACGGGCCTGCATCGCCTGTTCGAGATAGCGCATCGTGGCTGTCATGCGGCCGCTGCGCTCCTCGCCCAGCACGAAGACGTTGTAGCCCAGATCCTCGATGCCCAGCGCGAATTCCAGCGCCTCGCGGGCGCGGCGGTGGCTGGTGAAATCGAAGACGGTGCTGTCGCTGTCCGCTGCCGGCGTGAAGACAGGAAGCGCAACCTCCACGGCGGTCAGTTTTCTGGCGGCAGCGGCTTTGTGATCTGAGGCAGGCACGGCGCGCGGACTCCTTTTTGCGGGCGGCGTCGATCTTGACGCTTCACGAGCCGCTTGTCAGCCTGTGGGCCGTGCGTACCAGATCCGCGATGTCGAGCAGCCGCGCGACATAGAGATCGCGGATTTCATAGGCCTTGTCCGAGTCGCCGCGCAGATTGGCTTCCAGATGATCGACCAGCCGCACCAGCCGGCGCTGGTGCAGGCCCAGCCGGCGCTGTACTGGATCGGTCACGATGCCGGCGAAGGCGGCCATGATGGCGCCGGCGCCGAGCAGCCCGCCGGTCACCCCCGCGACCAGCAGTGGCGAGGCGGCGGCCTGGCCGTACCACAGCCCGCCCAGCAGACCGGCCACCGGCCCGGCCGAGGCGGCGGCCTTCTGCGCCATCAGATTGGCGACGGCGGGACCGAGCGACAGCATGCCGGGCGTGAACCCCTTCACGCCGACCGCGCCGGCCCCGACCGCGAACAGCGATGTGGTGATGTCCGCGGCGGCCGTCCGGCTGCCCATATAGTTGGCCAGCGCCTGTTCCAGCCGCTGCCGGAAGGCGGGATCGTCGGCATGGCGCGCCAGTTCCATTAGCGGCAGGCGGAAGGCGGCGATCACGCGCTGATCGCTCATCAGTGTCTCGCCCAGCGCATCGCGGGTGTTCTCGCGCTCCGGCTGGTTGTAGGGCAGCTGAAGAAGATCGGTATAGAGCAGCCAGGAGAGTTCCCGGCCGACATCGGTTTCCAGAAACAGCCTGCGGCTGTTCAGCCAGTCCGCGGTCTGCCGCCTGCCGAGGCGCTGCGCCGTGGCGGCGGCGGCCTTCACGCCGACCGCCGGCAGGCCCATGGCCAGATTGGCCGGTGCGCGCAGCATGTCCCAGCCAAGCGCGCGGCGATGCAGGCGCCAAGCGCCGGCAAAGCCGAAATGCCGGTCCACGAAATCGGGTACCGCTGCCCTGCGAGACTCGCAGTAGCGGGCGATGGCGGTATCGACCAGCCGGCCCGCCCCCTCCCGGTCGAAGGCGAGCGGCAAGGATGGCGCGGCGGCGGGCGGTGCCGTGAGATGGTCGAGGCTGTCAGTCATGCTGTCCGATAGATGGGGTAGCGGCGCCGGTTCCGCCAGAGTGCCATTGCCGGTGGCCATCGAAGAGTGGCCATCGGCAGAGCAGGCAGCCATGCGCCTTGCGGACTTGTGCGGTGTGCCGCCTCACCGCTTAATAGCCCGGAATTGGAGAGGGGAGGGGTAAGTCATGAGCCTTTACGCGCCGCCGCAGGATGTGCAGACCGAGGTGCTGTTCCGGCTGCCGGACGAATTCCGCGACAAGCGCCGCACCGACTGGTCGATCTTCAACAAGGGCGGCGAGGCGGCGGACTGTTTCCTGGAAGGCCCGTCCTTTGACCGCGCCGGCAATCTCTATCTCGTGGATATCCCCTTCGGGCGCATCTTCCGTGTCTCCCCCGCCGGCGACTGGACGCTGGTGAAGCAGTATGACGGCTGGCCGAACGGGCTGAAAATCCACAAGGATGGCAGCATCTGGATCGCCGACTACCGGCACGGCATCCTGAAGCTGGACCCGGAGAGCGGGGCGATGGAGACCATCGTCGGCCATGTTCATTCCGAGGGGCTGAAGGGCTGCAACGACCTCGTCTTCGCATCCAATGGCGATCTCTATTTCACCGATCAGGGACAGACCGGCCTGCACGACCCGACCGGCCGGGTGTTCCGGCGAACGGCAGACGGGCGGCTGGAATGTCTGATCGACACGGTGCCCAGCCCGAACGGGCTGGTGCTGAACGCCGCCGAAACCCACCTGCTGGTCGGTGTCACCCGCGCCAATGCGGTCTGGCGCCTGCCGCTGCATGCCAGCGGCGGCACCTCGAAGGTCGGAATGTTCGTGCAGCTGTCCGGCGGCACCGGGCCGGACGGGCTGGCGATGGGCAGTGGCGACGAGCTGGCGGTGTGCCATGTCGGGCTTGGCAGCGTGTGGGTGTTCAACCGGCTAGGCGAGCCGATGTACCGGGTGCGCAGCTGCCAGGGGCTGCTGACCACCAACCTTGCCTTTGGCGGGCCGGACGGGCAAACCCTGCATATCGTGGAATCGGATACGGGCTGTGTGCTGGGCGCAAGGCTGCCCCTCGCGGGACAGCAATTATTCGGCCAATCCTGACGGTATCCGGGTAAACGCGACAGATCGTCGCAGATTCCTTGGCTCACCAGCCTTGAAAGCGTGACGGTTTCACTTTATGTAAAGCGCGAGTTCAATCCCCGCGCATTCTCGCCGCAGATGACTGAGGTCCTTATCGGGCCGGTTTTTCTGTCCGCATATGGCGAGCCAGACCGCAAGCAGGGTTCTGCACGGCAGTCCAACGGACTGCCCGGACCGGCTGTTTTTCTCTGCGAAGGGCGCGGCGTATAACCAGAAGGAGTTCCATATGACCGATACCAGCCTTGCCGGCCGCAAGATCGCCATCCTCGTCGCCAGCGGTTTCGAGGAAGTTCAGATGACGGACGCCCAGAAGGCGCTCATCGCGTCGGGCGCGCAGACCCGCATTGTGTCGCGTGAGAACGGGCTGGTGAATGGCTGGCACGATAATTCCTGGGGCCACTTCTTCCCGATCGACGCCGACCTGACCCAGACGCTGGCCATCGATTATGATGCGCTGCTGATCCCGGGCGGCGCGCGCAGCATCGCCAAGCTGCTGGACGATCCGCACGGCAAGCGCATCGTGAAGGCCTTCCTGAAGGGCAACCAGCCGGTTGCGGCCTTCGGTGACGCCATCACCCTGCTGGCCGCCTCCGAGGAACTGGCCGGCCGCACCGTGACCGGCGAGGAGAGCACGAAGGAAGCCGCCGAGAAGGCCGGTGCGACCTGGAGCGAGGAAGACATCGTGGTCGAGGGCATGCTGGTCACCGCCAAGGGCGATGCGCAGATTGCCGCCGCGCTGGAAGCGCTGATGGCCAATGTCACCGAGTACGCCGCGACTCTGACGGACGAAGCGGCGTAACGCCAGCTTCCGGCTGATATCTTTGGCGCCGGTCCCGGAAACGGGGCCGGCGTTTTTGTTTGTCACGGCAGGTTGCGCCGGTACACCAATTCCGGATGCGCGCCTCCCCCGTCAGGAACCGGGCCGGCCTCGCGGAAGCCGCACTGTGCGTAGAAGCGGCGCGCCTTGGCGTTCTCGGCAAAAACATGCAGCGTTTCGACGGGCGGCGTGCGCTCCAGGGCGGCGCGCATCAGGCCACTGCCGATACCCTGGCCCTGATGGCGGGGATGCACGAACAGCTGGTCGAGATGCGTGCCCATGCCGGCCGAGTAGCCGGCTGCTTCGCCGTCCACGACAGCGATCATTCCCCAGTCCCACTCAGGCAGCTTTCCGGCATACCAGTCCCGGCATTCCTGCCAGCTGTAGCTCCAGCCCATGAACGCATAGGCGATGAGACAAGCCTCGCGATGGATGGTGGCAATGCTATCCAGATCGCTGCCAGTAGCGCTGCCAGTAGCGCTGCCGGGATCGCTGAGGGCGAGGGGGCGGTATGTCGTCGGCATGGGGCGATGCTCTGCTGGCTTTCCAATTGTCCCGACACGCTAGCAGCAGATTCCAGGGGTCGAAAGCTGCGCCTGCACACCGCTTACTGTTCGTTTCTTACAGAACAATGATTTTACAAGGAAAACTGCCATTTTTTCTTGATTTTCCAGCCCCTCTTCTCCCATATGCCCGGCTTGTTCCAGATATCTGGGTCATCTGCTGGGAGGAGGGCGACAATGGCGAAAAGCGCGCTGATCCGCTCGGGGATGGACTTGGAAGACATGCCAAGCGAAACCCCGATCATGGCCGACACGGCCGCTACAGTTCCGTACACCGTGATCGGGGAATCCGACGCGGATAAGGATCATTTTGTCGTGCGCGATGGCGTGGCCTTCGCGGGCACGCATCTGATCATCGATCTGTGGGAGGCATCGCGGCTCGACGAGATCGATCATATCGAGGAGACGCTGAAGGAAGCGGTGGAGGCGGCGGGTGCCACTCTGCTGCATATCCATCTGCATCACTTCACGCCGAATGGCGGCGTGTCGGGCGTGGCGGTGCTGGCGGAATCGCACATCAGCATCCACACCTGGCCGGAACGGGGTTATGCCGCGCTGGACGTGTTCATGTGCGGCGATGCGCGCCCGCACGAGACGCTGGCGGTGCTGCGCCGTGCCTTCGAGCCCGGACAGGTCGGGCTTGGCGAGCATCGAAGGGGGCTCACCCTTTGAGCGCCCCCGGAAATGGCCCTGGAAACGGGGAGGCGTGGCTGGAGGAACGGCTGCGCCCCAGCCTTGCCCAGAAGCTGCGCATCGACAAGCAGCTCTATCGCGACAAGACCGAACATCAGGATCTCATCGTCTTCGAGCATCAGCTCTATGGCCGCGTCATGGCGCTGGACGGCATCGTCCAGACCACCGAGGCCGATGAGTTCGTCTATCACGAGATGATGACCCATGTGCCGATCCTGGCGCATGGGGCGGCGAAGCGCGTGCTGATCGTCGGCGGCGGCGATGGCGGCATGGCGGAAGAGGCGCTGAAGCACCCGCTGGAGCGGCTTGTGCAAGTGGAGATCGACCGCACCGTGGTCGATATCGCGCGCGCCCATCTGCCCAGCATCAGTGGCGGTGCCTATGACGATCCGCGGATGGAACTGCTGATCGCCGACGGCGCGCGCTATGTGCAGGAAACCGACGAGCGGTTCGATGTCGTCATCGTCGATTCGACCGATCCGGTGGGGCCGGGCGAGATCCTGTTCTCCCGGGAATTCTATGCCGGCTGCAAGCGCTGCCTGACGCCCGGCGGCATCATCGTCACCCAGAATGGCATCCCGTTCTTCGAGCGTTATGCGGTGGAGAACACCTATCGTCGGCTGGGGATGCTGTTCAGTGATGTCAGCTTCTTCCTGGCGCCGGTGCCGGCCTATATCGGCGGCTTCATGGCCTTTGGCTGGGGGACCGACAATGCGGCGCTGCGCCGCCAGCCGGTCGAACTCATTGCCGAGCGGTTCAAGGTGCTGGGCATCAAGCTGCGCTATTACAATCCGGCCATTCATCAGGCCGCCTTCGCGCATCCGCAATTTCTGGTCGATATTCTGGAAGCGCTGGACCGAGACGCCGGCTGAGCCGGCAGCCTCCTGATCCGGCGAACAGGGAAAACGGGCGGTCCCTGGTGAAATCCGGTGTCTGCCTGCCGCGCGGTAGGGGGGACATCGGGAGGGGGACCGATGCCGCGAGGCTTGCTTACACCAGCGTTCCAGTCAGGACCGCCCGTCATCGGTGTACGCAAGGCCATGTTGCGTGAAGTTCTGACGTAAATCAATAGTCAATCGATGGTCTATGTGCACATGCTTGCCGGGGACGGTTTCAGCATGGTATGAGCCGCCGCCGAGCATGAAGATCGACCGCCAGCCGGAAGGGCCGCTTTCCATGGACATCGTCAGCCTGGACATCCCGGATGTGAAGCTGATCACGCCGCGCCGCTTCGGCGATAATCGCGGTTTCTTCTCCGAGACCTGGAACCGCGCCGCCTTCTCCGAAGCCGGTATCGAGGCGGATTTCGTACAGGATAATCATTCGCTGTCGGCCACGGCGGGCACGCTGCGCGGCCTGCATTTCCAGATTCCGCCCTTCGCCCAGGCCAAGCTGGTGCGGGTCAGCCGGGGTGCCATCTTCGACGTGGCGGTGGATCTCCGCAAAGGCTCCCCCACCTATGGCCACTGGGTGGGTGCTGAACTGAGTGCGGAGAACTGGTCACAGATGTATGTGCCCAAGGGTTTCGCGCACGGGTTCGTGACGCTGCTGCCCGATACCGAGGTGCAGTACAAGGTCGATGCGCCCTACGCGCCGGCGCATGATCGCGGCATTGCCTGGGACGACTCCGATATCGCCGTTGCCTGGCCGCTGGAGGGCCGCGCCCCGGTCCTCTCCGGCAAGGATGCCGCCCTGCCGAAGCTTGCCGATATTCCGGCCCTTTTCACGATGGAGACTGCATGAGCCAGCCGACGCTTCTGGTTACCGGCGGGGCCGGCTTCATTGGCTCCGCCGTGGTGCGGCAGGCGGTGGCCGAGGGCAAGTGGCGCGTCCTCAATATCGACAAGCTGACCTATGCCGCCAACCTCGCCTCGCTCGATCCCGTCGCCGGCGCGAACAATTACCTCTTCGAGCAGGCCGATATCTGCGACCGCGCGGCGATGGCACGGATCTTCGAGACCTACCGTCCGCAGGCGGTCATGCATCTGGCGGCGGAAAGCCATGTCGATCGCTCGATCGACGGACCGGCCGCCTTCATCGAGACCAACATCGTCGGCACCTATGCGCTGCTCGACGCGGCGCTGACCCACTGGCGCGGACTGGACGAGGCGGGCAAGCGGGATTTCCGCTTCCATCACGTCTCCACCGACGAGGTGTTCGGCAGCCTCGGCTCCGAGGGGCTGTTCACCGAGACCTCGCGCTACCAGCCGAACTCGCCCTATTCCGCCAGCAAGGCCTCGGCGGATCATCTGGTGCGCGCCTGGCACGAGACCTATGGCCTGCCCATTGTCATGAGCAACTGCTCGAACAATTACGGCCCCTACCAGTTTCCCGAGAAGCTGATCCCGCTGATGATCCTGAAGGCGATGCGGGGCGAGAAGCTGCCGATCTACGGCAAGGGCGACAATGTGCGCGACTGGCTCTATGTCGAGGATCACGCGACTGCCCTGCGCCTGGTGCTGGAGCGCGGTGCGGTCGGCGAGAGCTACAATATCGGCGGCAAGTGCGAGCGCACGAACCTTGAGGTGGTGGACGCGCTCTGCGCGCTGCTGGACGAGCGGCTGCAGGAGTCGCCGCACCGCCCGCATAACGGCCTGAAGAGCTTCGTCGCCGACCGGCCGGGGCACGACAAGCGCTACGCCATCGACTGCACGAAGATCGAGCGCGAGCTTGGCTGGGTGCCGGCCGAGACCTTCGAAAGCGGCCTCGCCCGCACCGTGGACTGGTACCTCGCCAATGAGGGCTGGTGGCGGCCGGTGCTGGAAGGCACCTATCAGGGCCAGCGCCTGGGCCAGACTTCGGGAGCCGGCTGATGGCGCGGATCGTCGTCACCGGTGCGAATGGCCAGCTTGGCACGGAGATGCTGCGGCTGGCGCTGCCGGAGGGCTGGACGATCCAGGGTTATACCCGGGCCGAGGCCGATATCCGCGATCCCGCCGCCATCCAGCGCCTTGTCGAGGGCGCCGATCTGCTGGTGAATGCGGCGGCCTATACCGCTGTGGACAAGGCCGAGGAAGAGCCGGACATCGCCTACCAGATCAATGCCGAGGCGCCGGGCCTGCTGGCCGCTGCCTGCCGGGAGGCCGGCATTCCGATGATCCATGTCTCCACCGACTATGTGTTTGATGGCAGCAAGGCAGGCGCCTACGGGGAGGGCGACCCGGTCGCGCCGCTGGGCGTCTATGGCGCCAGCAAGGAGCTGGGCGAGCGCGCCGTCCGCAAGGAGCTGGAGCGCCATGTCATCCTGCGCACCAGCTGGGTCTATGCCGCGCAGGGCCGCAATTTCGTGAACACCATGCTGCGCCTGGGGGCGGAGCGCGATGCCCTGCGGGTGGTGGCCGACCAGCATGGCGCGCCGACAGCGGCGGGCGACATCGCGGCGGCGATCCTGGCGATATCCGAAAAGCTGCTGGGCGGTTCCACGGCCTATGGCACCTATCACTACACCGCCGAGGGTGTGACGAGCTGGCATGGCTTCGCCGAGGCGATCTTCGATCTGGCGGAGCCGGCGCTGGGCAAGCGCCCGACAGTCGAGGCGATCCCGACCAGCGCCTACCCGACACCGGCGCAGCGCCCGGCCAATTCCGTGCTGGACTGCACGAAGGTGATGGCGGCCTTCGCGCCGCCACGCCGGCCCTGGCGCACCGCGCTGGAAGAGGTGCTGCGGGAGATACTGGAGAATCCGGCTCTTTGACAAAAGCACGGGCACTGCCCATGCTTCGGCTCGCTACAGAATCCAACTGAGGAAATCGCCGTACCATGAAGGGCATCATTCTGGCCGGCGGGTCGGGCACCCGGCTCTATCCGCTCACCCAGACCGTCTCCAAGCAGTTGCTGCCGGTCTATGACAAGCCGATGATCTATTACCCGCTGTCGGCGCTGATGCTGGCCGGCATCCGGGATATCCTCATCATCACCACGCCGCAGGACCAGCCGTTGTTCCAGGCACAGCTTGGCGACGGGGCGCAATGGGGGCTGAACCTCTCCTATGTTGTGCAGCCTTCGCCGGACGGGCTGGCGCAGGCCTTCATCCTGGGCGAGGATTTCATCGGCGGCGATGCCTGCGCGCTGGTGCTGGGCGACAACATTTTCTATGGCGACGGGCTGACCGACCGGCTGCGGCGGGCCGCTGCGCGCGACAGTGGGGCGACCGTCTTCGCCTATTTGGTCAGCGACCCGGAACGCTATGGCGTGGTCGAGTTCGATGCCGGCAACAAGGCGCTGACCATCGAGGAAAAGCCGAAGCAGCCGCGCTCGCGCTGGGCGGTGACGGGTCTGTATTTCTACGATAATGACGTGGTGGAGATCGCCAAATCGATCAAACCCTCGGCGCGCGGTGAGCTAGAGATCACCGATGTGAACCGCGTCTATCTGGAACGCGGCGATCTGAATGTCGAGCAGATGGGACGCGGCTTCGCCTGGCTGGATACCGGTACCCATGATTCGCTGATCCAGGCCGGCGAGTTCGTGCGCACGGTGGAAGCCCGGCAGAGCCTGAAGATTGCCTGCCCGGAGGAGATCGCCTATCGCCTCGGCTTCATCGACGCGGCGCAGCTGGAAAGGCTGGCCGAGCCGCTGGCCAAGAGCGGCTATGGCGAATATCTGCGGCGGGTGCTGACGGATTAGGGCCCGAACAGCTCCGGCAGGTCGCTGGCACCATGGAGCATGCGCAGGATGAGTGCCGGCTGAGCCCCCGCATCATAGACCATCACATAGGGAAAGCCGGTCAGGACCAGGAACCGGATGGGTTCATCGGCCAGCACTAGGCTTTGAAGGCCTGATTCCGGATCGGTTCCGATCCTGCGCCCGGCCGTCTTGATGCCATTTCGCAGCGCGCGCGCCGTGGCCGGGCTCTCGGCGGCAAGGCTGGCGATGGCGGCACGGACGTCCCGGGCGGCGGCCGCTGTAAAGCAGGCTTCGGCCATCAGCGTCTTCCATCGATGATGGAGTCGGCGTCGCGCAGCACGAGGTCGAGTTCACGCGGCGTGCCGGCCCTTGCCGCATCCAGCGTGGTCTGGAAGGCGGCCTTGCGTCGCTCCTGATCCTGCATCAGCCGCAGCGCGTGCCGGACAACCTCGCTGACGCTTGCATAACGGCCGGTTTCGACGCACAGCCGGGTGAAATCCTCCAGCTCTGGCGTGAGGCTTACATTGGTCGTCACGTCTTTCTCCTGCCATGTCAATTTTTGACATATCGATAATATGACGGCTTTCGGATAATTTGCAAACAGCCGTGTTCGTGCGGTTGACGCTGCCCCCCCCGTGCCCCGACATGGATATGATCATGCGCTTTATGCCCGCCCTCTTTCTGTGTCTCCTGTCAGCGCCCGTTGCGGCGCAGGACATCTCCCTGTCGCTGCCCATCGGCTGCGACCCTGGCAAGGATTGCTGGGCCTTCCAGCTGCCCGATGTCGATCCCGGCCCGGATCGCATGGATTACGCCTGCGGCAAGCTGGCCTATGACGGGCATGATGGCACCGATATCGGCCTCGCCAGCCTGGGCGATATTCAGCGCGGCGTGCCGGTCTTCGCCGCCGCCCCCGGCACGGTGAGGGGCGTGCGCGATGGCATGCAGGACGCGCTGGTCTCCGAGATCGGCAAGGAGGCGGTGAAGGACCGCGAATGCGGCAATGGCGTGCTGATCGAGCATACGGGCGGCTGGCAGACGCAATATTGCCATATGCGCAAGGGGTCGGTTTCGGTCCGTGCCGGCCAGACTATCGAGGCCGGGGCCCTGCTGGGTCAGGTCGGCCTGTCCGGCTCCACCGATTTCGCACATCTCGAATTCATTGTCCGTAAGGACGGCAAGACCATCGATCCGTTCCGGGGGCTTGAAGGCGGGCCGGAATGCGGACCGGGCCGCAAGCCTCTCTGGGATGCCGCCGCCCGGCAGGCACTGGCCTATGGTCCGGCGCCCTACCGCATCGGCGTGGCACCGCGCGCCCCGAAATATGACGAGGTGCTGAAAGACCGGTTCCCCGGCGATATTCTCTCCGGCACGGCCGAGGCCATCGTGCTGTGGGCGGAATTCAACGGGCTGGCACCCGGCGACATACTGCACATGAGGCTGACCGGCCCGGATGGCCGGCAGATGGCCAGTCATGCCGAGACGATGGCGGCGGCGAAGGTGCGCCAGTTCCTGTTCATCGGCAAAAAGCGCACCGAGCCGCCCTGGCCGAAGGGCGATTATGCCGGCCTCGCCAGTGTCGAGCGCAAGGGCGGTCCGGGTGCCGGCACGCGCGAGTTACGCTACAGCTTCACGGTGCGGTAGTTCCTCCGCCCACTTCACTGTTGATTAGCGGCGGGCGAAGTGCATACTCCCGGCGCTTTCAGGCTGGCCCGGAATGGTCTAGGGTCCGCCCTTCGGACACCGCACGCCCCGGAAGACGCCATGCATCGCTATCGTACCCATACCTGCGCCCAGCTTCGTGCCGAGAATGTCGGCGACACCATCCGCTTGTCCGGCTGGGTGCACCGAAAGCGCGATCACGGGCAACTCGTCTTCGTCGATCTGCGCGACCATTACGGCATCACCCAATGCGTCATCGACACCGATTCGCCGGTGTTCCAGACGGTCGAGACGGTGCGTCCGGAAAGCGTGGTGATCGTCACCGGCCGCGTGGTGAAGCGCGATGCCGAGACGATCAATTCCAAGCTGCCGACCGGCGATATCGAGGTGCGTGTCGATAGTTTCGAGGTGGAATCGGCCGCCGACGTGCTGCCGCTGCAGGTGGCGGGCGACGAGGATGCGGGTGAGGAAACCCGCCTGCGCTACCGCTTCCTCGATCTGCGGCGCGAGCGCATCCACCAGAATATCCTGCTGCGCTCCCGGGTCATTGCCTCGATCCGCAACCGCATGGTCGATCAGGGCTTCGTCGAGTTCCAGACGCCGATCCTGACCGCCTCCTCGCCGGAGGGCGCGCGCGACTTCCTGGTGCCCAGCCGGCTGCATCCGGGTAAGTTCTACGCCCTGCCGCAGGCGCCGCAGCAGTTCAAGCAGCTGGTGATGATCTCCGGCTTCGACCGCTATTTCCAGATCGCCCCCTGTTTCCGCGACGAGGACAGCCGCGCCGACCGCAGCCCGGGCGAGTTCTACCAGCTCGATTTAGAGATGAGCTTCGTCGAGCAGGAAGATGTGTTCGCCGCTGTCGAACCGGTGCTGGCGGGCGTGTTCCGAGAATTCTCCGACTGGAGCGTGCCGGACCAGTTCCCGCGCATTCCGTTCGCCGAGGCGCTGCTGAAATATGGCAGCGACAAGCCGGACCTGCGCAACCCGCTGATCATCAGCGACGTCACCGACATTTTCGCCGACACCGATTTCGCGGTGTTCCGCAAGAACATTGAGAAGGGCGCCGTCGTGCGCGCCATTCCCGGGCCGAACTGCGGCAGCCGCGCGGTCTGTGACCGCATGAACAGCTGGGCGCAAAGCATGGGCGCGCCGGGCATGGGCTACATCATGTTCGCGGAAGGCGAGGGGCGTGGCCCGATCGCCAAGTTCCTGTCACCGGAAAAGCTGGCCGACCTGAAGCAGCGCACCGGCCTGGGCGATGGCGACGCGGTTTTCTTCGCCTGCGACAAGCCGCTGAAGGCCGCCCAACTCGCCGGCCAGGCCCGCACCAAGCTGGGCCAGGATCTCGACCTGCTGGAAAAGAACGTGTTCCGGCTGTGCTGGATCGTTGATTTCCCGATGTTCGAGATGGACGAGCAGACCGGCAAGATCGAGTTCTCGCACAACCCCTTCTCCATGCCGCAGGGCGGCAAGGAGGCGCTGGAAACCATGGACCCGCTGGATATCCTGGCGTTCCAGTATGACGTGGTGTGTAACGGCGTGGAGCTGTCCAGCGGCGCGATCCGGAACCATCGCCCGGACATCATGAAGAAGGCGTTCGAGATCGCCGGCTATTCCGAGGCGGTGGTGGAAGCCAAGTTCCCCGCCCTTTGGAATGCCTTCCATTACGGCGCCCCGCCGCATGGTGGCATCGCACCGGGCATCGACCGCATCGTCATGCTGCTGGCCGACGAGCCGAACATCCGCGAGGTCATCCTGTTCCCGATGAACCAGAAGGCGGAAGATCTGCTGATGGGTGCGCCCAGCGAGGTGACGCCGGAGCAGCTGCGCGAGCTGCACATCCGCCCGGCGCTGCCGCCTGAAAAGAAGAACTGAGGCGAATGGCGGAACCGGAGGAAGCTGGATACGCGCTGGAAGTCCAGGTGGGGTATCTGCTCCGCCGTGCGCATCAGCGGGCCACGGCGATCTTCCTTGCTGCCATGCAGGACCATCAGGTGACGCCGACGCAATGGGCGGCGCTGTCCATGCTGCGTGCTGAGGGCAGCCTGTCGCAGAACCATCTGGGCCGGCTGACGGCGATGGACCCGGCGACCATCCAGGGGGTCGCGCGCCGGCTGATCGCCCGCAAGCTGATCTGCCGGCAGGCCGACCTAGACGATCGCCGCCGCGCCGTGTTGCGGCTGACCGAGGCCGGCGAGAAACTGGTGGACGGGCTCTATGAGACCGCCTTCGGCATCAGTCGTGACACGCTGGCGCCGCTCGCCGAGGATGAGCGCGAGATTTTCCTGTCGCTGCTGCGCCGGCTGAGCTGACGCTTTTTCCGGCTATTTCGTCAGGGAAATGGCGTAGCGCACCATGGTGGCGGGGCCGGCCACCCGGTCATACAGCAGCCGCGCGGTCGCATTATCCTCGTCCGTATGCCAGTAGAGCCGGAACCAGCCCTCCTCACGGCCTTTCCCGGCCAGCCATTCGATCAGCGCCCGGCCGACGCCCTGGCCGCGTGCCGCCTCGGTGACGAACAGATCCTCCAGATAACAGACTGTCTTCAGGCTCCAGGTATGCGGATGCAGCACATAATGCATCAGCCCCAGCGCGTTGCCGGTCTCGGGGTTCTGCGCCAGCATGCCATGGATCGCCGGATCGCCGCCGGTCAGCTTGTCCCACAGCCCGTCGATCACGCTTGCCGGCAGTGCCACCTTGTAGAAGGCGCAATAGCTGTCCCAGAGCGGCTGCCAGATGCTGCGGTCATCCGGGGTCAGCGGGCGGAGAATTGTCCGCGCGGTCATAAATCTGTCCTCACCAGCGGTCACACCCTCTAATCATCCCAACCCCCAAGCCGGAGCATCTCATCCGAGTTACGGGGAAACAGCTCGTCGACGAGCTGCCGCGCATAGGCGCGAAAGGCAGGATCGTCGACACCTCCAAAACTCTCGGCATAACCGCTGACGGATGCGTAAAGCCGGTCGCGGTGGCAGAACACGGCCAGCGAGTTCATGCTGGGTTTTCCTGTGTTCTGCCGCACCTCGCCGGCGCAGACCTCGTCGCCGCGGATGTTCAGCGCATTGTTGAACAGGAAGATGATGCGCCAGTTCGGCTCCCGGACCGCCGTGCGGTCGGCGGTGAACTGCGTCGTCATGCCGAAGACCGATCCGCTGATCATGTCGGCGACGCGCGGTGCCAGCTGCCGCCCCGTCAGCCCCATGGCACCGGCCGGAACCTCGACCAGCACCGGACCTTCCCGGCCGGCATATTGCAGATAATCGCGGACGAAATTGCCGGGGTCGCTCATCCCGCCGCGCACGGTGCGGTAGCTGCCGGGGCCGGTACAGGCGGCAAGTATGAAAGCCGCCAGCAGTACCGTCAGGGCTGGAAGGGCGAAGCGGCGGCGGGAACGCCGGAGAGCAAGCATGGGTCTAACGCCTTGATCATCAATACTCGAAAGGATATGGGGACGGAGTCTGGCGAGGCCAAGCGTGAGCAGGGTCAGCGTCCGGCTGCCGCCACGGCCTTGCGCGCCAGATCGCTGATCCCCTTCCAGTCGCCGGCCTTGACCAGCGCGTCGGGCGCCACCCACGAACCGCCGACACAGAACACATTGGGCAGCGCGAGATAGTCTGTGAGGTTGACGGCCGTCACGCCACCGGTCGGGCAGAAGGCGAGGTCGGGCATCACCGGGGCGATTGCCTTCAGTGCGGCCGGCCCGCCCATCGGCCCGGCCGGGAAGAATTTTAGCGAGCGATAGCCCAGCTCGCGCGCCAGCATCATCTCGGAAACAGTGGCGACACCGGGCAGCAGCGGGATGCCGCTGTAGCGCCCGGCATCGGCCAGTTTCTTGGTGAGGCCCGGACTGACGGCGAAGCTGGCCCCGGCATTGGCCGCGCGGTCCATATCCTCCGGCTGCAGGACGGTGCCGACGCCCAGCGTGATGTCCGGCAGCGCATCGCGGATGAGGCGCAGCGCCTCCAGCGCCACCGGTGTGCGCAACGTCACTTCGAGAATGGCTAGCCCGCCTTCCGCCAGGGCACGCGCCAGCGGCACCGCATGATCGGGATCGTGAATGGCCAGAACGGGGATCACCGGCACCTGGCCGAGAATTTTTTGCAGCGACATGGGGGCATCCTTCCGCGACGGCGATTGTGATCTCCGCTATAACTCGAAGCATATTGTCATACGTCCGAACAAGCGGAGGAAATCTCGTGAGCGACAAACCCGACGTATTGCTGACCCGCGCCGTCTATGCCGGCACCATCGAAACGATGGAGCGCGAATTCACTTTGCACAAGCTCTGGCTGGCGCCGGACCCGGACAAAATGATCGCCGAGCTGGCGCCGCACTTGCGCGCAATCGCCGGCGGCTATGGCTGCAATGCCGAGTTCCTGGCCAAGTTCCCGAAGCTGGAGATCGTCGCCAATTTCGGCGTCGGCTACGACACGATCGATGTGCAGTACTGCAAGCAGCATGGCATCCGCGCCACCAATTCGCCGGATGTGCTTAATGACGAGGTGGCGGACACCGCCATGGGGCTGCTGCTGTGCACCGCGCGCCAGCTGGTCGTCGGCGACCGTTACGTGCGTGAGGGCAAGTGGCTGAAGGGGGCGATGCCGCTGACCACCAACATCACCGGCAAGACCATGGGCATCGTCGGGCTGGGCCGGATCGGCGAGGCGGTCGCCAGCCGTGCCGTCGCGCACAAGATGAACATCGTCTATCACAACCGCTCGAAGAAGGATGTGCCCTACAAGTACTATCCGAACCTGGTAGAGATGGCGCGCGACGTCGATGTGCTGATGGTCATCATTCCCGGTGGCGCCGAGACATCGAAGCTGATTAGCCGCGAGGTGATGGAGGCGCTGGGGCCGAAGGGCATCCTCATCAATGTCGCGCGCGGCACCGTGGTGGATGAGCCGGCGATGATTGAGCTGTTGCAGCAGGGCAAGCTGGGCGGCGCCGGCCTCGACGTGTTCGAGAAGGAGCCGCAGGTGCCGCAGGCGCTGATCGAGATGACGGAGAATGTGGTGCTGCAGCCGCATGTCGGCAGCGCCACCCACGCCACCCGCACGGCGATGGGCCAGCTGATGATCGACAACATCAAGGCGTATTTCGCCGGCAAGCCGCTGCTGACCGAGGTGCCCGAGACCAAGGGCTGAGCGATTTCCCGCTAGACCTGAAAGTGAAACCCCCGCCTCATCGGCGGGGGTTTTTCTTTGTCTTTCGTTCAGGCGACCAGTGTTGGCTGCGGGCTGAGCGCCTCCATGGCCTGCTTTACCGGCTCCGGCACGGCGATGGTCTTGCGGGTCTCCAGGTCGAAGGCGATGACGGCGGCCAGCGAGCGGGCGACGCAGCGCCCCTCCACGAACAGGCCCTGGCCCATCGTCACCGACTTGGTGCCGATCTTCACCGCGCGCGTGCCGATGCGCATCACGGCGGGGAAGGTCACTTCCGCGCCATAATCGATGGTCAGCCGGCCCAGCACCCAGGCGTTCTTCACGCCGCAGCGCGCCGCGACCTCGCGGATCATGTGCACACGGCCCGATTCGCAATAGGCGGCGTAGCTGACATTGTTCACATGGCCCAGCATATCGACGTCGGAGAAACGCACATTCTCCTCGTTCCAATAGGCGAAGGACGCCATGTCGGCGAGGTCGATGCCGGTGTCGGCGAAAGGGTCGGTCATGGGCAGGTCATCCGTGCAGTCTTGATCGCGGAAACGGCTTTAACGCAGAACCGGCCGGGCTGTCGAGCGCCGGCCGGTTCCTTGTCGGTGTTTTGTCGGTGTCGTCAGGCGCCGTCGCTGCGCTCCTGCACCGGAACGGGCTGCGGTTCCGACGGCCGCAGCAGGATCTGGCTGGCGATGGTCAGCCCCACCAGCCCGGCCCCGATAAGGTCCGTCGTCAGCCCCGGCTTGATCAGCACGAAGGCCGCAGAGATCAGCATCAGGCTTTCCCACCAGCGGGCCGTCCCGAAGAAGAAATAGCGGTGCAGACCGCCTGCCAGGCAGATCACGCCGATGGTCGAGGTGACGATGGTCAGCATGATCCGGTCCAGGTCGCCGATCAGCAGCAGGGACGGGCCGAAGACGAACATGAACGGGATGATATAGCCCGTCAGGCCCAGCTTCACCGCCGCCCAGCTGCTTTCGACAAGACCGGCCCGCGAGATGCCGTTGGCGGCATAGACCGCCATCGCCACCGGCGGGGTGATCGCCGACAGCACGGCGAAGTACAGCACGAACAGATGCGCCGCCTCCACCTGCACGCCGAGCTTCACCAGCGCTGGCACCAGAAGGGCCACCTGGACGATATAGGCCGGCGTGGTCGGCAGGCCCATACCCAGGATGATGCCGGCGACCATGGTCAGGACAAGGGCCAGGATCAGCGAGTTCTGCGACAAGGCCAGCACGACGCCGGTGAAGTCGAGGCCGAGGCCGGTCAGGGTGATGGTGCCGATCACGATGCCGGCACAGGCACAGGCCAGGGCCACCACGAGAGTATTGCGGGCGCCGGCTTCCAGCGCGTCAACGACGACCATCGGCGTAAAGGTCTTGCGGGTGCTGGCGCGCAACCAGGTGGTCGGGATCACCGAGCCGATGCCGCACAGCGCGGCAAAGGCGGCGCTGTAGCCGGCCAGCAGCACGCCGACGATGATGAACAAGGGCAGGAACAGATGCCCGCGCTCGCGCAAGACTTTGCCCAGGCGCGGCAGGTCAGGCTTCGGCAGGCCGACCAGCCCGACGCGCTTGGCCTCGAAATGCACGGCCGCGAAGACGGCGACGTAGTACAGTACCGCCGGCATGATCGCGAAGGCGGCGACAGCCAGGTAGGAGGTGCCGAGGAATTCGGCCATGACGAAGGCGGCGGCACCCATGATCGGCGGCATGAGCTGGCCGCCGGTGGAGGCCACGGCCTCGACCGCGCCGGAGAAGGCGGGCCGGTAGCCGGTGCGCTTCATCAGCGGGATGGTGAAGGTACCGGTGGTCATGACGTTGGCCACGGCGCTGCCCGAGACAGTGCCGAACAGGCTGCTGGTGATGACCGCCACCTTGGCGGGGCCGCCCGAGGTGTGGCCCGCCAGTGCCAGCGCGAAATCCATGAAGAGCTGGCCTGCCCCGCTGCGCTCCACGAAGGAACCGAACAGGATGAACAGCATCACGTAGGTCGCCGAGACGTAAAGCGGGATGCCGAAAATGCCCTCGGTCGTGAGGTACAGCTGGTCCAGCATGATGCCGAAGGACTGGTTGCCGATGGTCAGGCCATAGAGCAGGAAGCAGGCCGCGGTGACCGGCAATGCCCAGCCGGTGGCGCGTCGTGTCGCTTCCATGATCAGGGCGATCAGCCCGATACCGAAGATGTAATCCAGCAAAACCGGATCATCGACATAGTACATCCGGTTGACGATGTAGTTCAGGTTCGCCATCGGATAGAGCGCGCTGGCGGCTGCCGCGACAAGCAGGGCGATGTCGAACAGGCTTGGCCGGTCCGCAGTCCCCTTTAAACCAGGCAGGACAAGGAAGGAGAGTACAAGCGCGAAGGCCAGGTGCAGGCCGCGCATGACATAGGCGTCCGGCGGTCCGAAAAAGGCGACGTAGAGATGAAATACAGACATGGCGACGGCCACGAAGGTAACGGACCATCGAGTCAGGGATGCAGAAAGGTACATCGGATGTCTCTCCCCCAGGACGCCACACTTACGTCGTCAAGGGCTCTGCTGTGCACGGTTTGGGCGTTTTTTCCGGGCCTTGTCGCCGGCACGGTTGGGGCTATAGGCAAAACCCGCCACCCCCTGAGGGATGGCGGGCTTTTTTGCCAAAAGGGCGAGGCTTACATCACGCCCTTTTCCTTGTAGAACTTCACCGCACCCTTGTGCATCGGCACGCCGGTGTCGGTCGCCATCACCTTCAGGTCGGTGTCCTTCATCACGCGGACGATGGAGGTCAGGTCGGCGTTGTTATCGGCCAGGCCCTTGGCCATCTTGTAGACGGTTTCCTCGTCCAGATCGCAGCGCGCGATCACATGGGTGGCATAGCCGACAGCCTGCACGTCCTTGTCCTGCTTCGGATAGGAACCGGCCTTGATGGTCAGCTTGGTGTAGCCCGGGTTCAGCTTGCGCATTTCCGCGAACTTGTCGTCGCCGACGCTGACCAGCTTGATGTCACGGGCCGAAGCCAGGTCCATGATCGCCGAGGCCGGGACCGTGGTGCCCAGCGTGAAGAGCTGCGCGTTGTTGTCCTTCATCAGCGAGACGGCATCGGTATAGGACACATAGCTGACCTTGCCCATGTCCTCATACTTCAGACCATAGACCCCCAGGATCTGCTGGCTGATGAACTCGGCGGTGTTGCCCTTCGGCTGCACGGCGATCGACTTGCCCTTCGTATCGGCGAGCGTCTCGATGCCGGCATCGGCGTTGGCGACGATCTGGAAATACTGCGGATAGAGCGTCGCGACGTTGCAGACGTTGGTTGCCTTCTCGGTGAACGGCGCGCGGCCGGCGACACCGTCAACGGTCGAGATCGAGTTGGCGAAGCCCATGTCGGCCTTGCCGGCCTGCACGGCCTTCACATTGGCGATGCCGGCGCCCGGCAGAACCTGCACCTTCATGCCGTCTTTGCCGGCGAAATTGGCGATGGCGCCGCCCAGCGGATACCAGGAACCGCCCTGCGGGCCGGTCATCAGCTTTACGGTCTGTGCGTGCGCGCCAGCCGAGGCCAGCAGGGCAACGCCCATGCCCGCAGCAAGAAGAGACGTCTTCACTTTAAAAGTCATTAGTTATCCTCCCGATTGAAGTAGTGTTCTTAAAATATCATGCGTGCAGATGATATCCCTAATCAATTGTCGCACAAACAGATCAGGCCGCCAACCGCCCAAGCGTGAAGGGTACGCCCGCCCGTTCTGCGATGCCTGCCAGCATCTCCACCATCGGTCCGGCGATGGGGATGCCGTCGCGTTCGCGCTTGGCCCGGCGATCGAATTCCGGATCGCCCGGCACCAGCACGGGTTCAGCCGGATCGACCGGGCGCGCGTTATGCAGCCGGTCGATCATGGCGTCGAGTTCGTCCTCGAAATCCGTATCGTCGCGGAAGGCGTGCGGATCGAGGGCGAAGAAGAAATGGCCGATATCGTAGTGCCCTTCCGGGCGGTTGCGCAGCGGCGCATAGGTGGCGCCGGCCAGCATGGTGGACAGGATCTCCACCATGGCGGCCAGGCCGTAGCCCTTGTGGCTGCTCATCGTGCCGGAGCCTCCCAGCGGGGTCATCAGCCGGGATGCCATCGCCTGTTCGGCGTTCAGCTCCGGCTTGCCGTCCGGGGTCAGTGCCCAGCCTTCGGGTAGCGTCTTGCCGGCCAGCCAGGCCAGCTTCAGCTTGCCGATGGCGACCGTGCTGGTCGCCATGTCCAGCAGGAAGGGGCGGTTCTTGCGCGTCGGGGCAGAGAAGGCGAAGGGGTTGGTGCCGAACATCGGTTCCGATGCGCGGGTCGGCACGATGGCCGGGTTCCAGACCGACGATGTCGATATGCCGATCAGCCCGTGCCTTGCCGCGCGCAGCGCATAGACGCCGGCGGCACCGTAATGGTTGGAGTGGCGCACCGTGACGGCGGCCATGCCGACCTTCTTCGCCTTCTCGATGGCGAGGTCCATGGCGATGCTGGACGGGTAGTGGCCAAGGCTGCCGCCGCCGTCGATCATCGCCATGACCGGCGTTTCCTTCACCACCGTGACCTTGGGGTTCATCTCCAGCCGGCCGTCCTTGAACAGCTGCTCGTAGGTCGGCAGCATGGTGACGCCGTGCGAATCGATTCCCATCAGATCGGCTTCCAGCATGATCTCCACGCTCTTGCCGATGGCCTCTTCCGCCATGCCCCAGCCGCGGAAGATCGCGGCCATCTGCTCGGCCAGTATGTCCGCCTGGACGGTGATTCCCGCACTCATGCTCATTTCTCCTTGAAACGGGCGCACAGCGCCTCTGCCTGGCGCGCCAGCAGCGCCGCGTCATTGCCCAGCGCGACAAAGCCGAAGCCCTGTTCGATCCAGAATTTCGCGTCTTCCTCGACCGGTGTCAGGATGCCGGCCGGCTTGCCGGCCTGCTTCAGCCGGGCGAGCGCGCCGAGAATGGCCTCGCGCACCGCCGGGTTGCGGTTGTCGCCGAGATAGCCCAGCGCTGCCGACAAATCGGCCGGGCCGATGAATACCCCGTCCACGCCTTCCACCGCCGCAATCTCGTCCAGCGCGTCGAGGCCAGGCTTGGTCTCGATCTGCAGCAGCAGGCAGATCTCGGCATTGGCCTTTTTGTGATAATCCTTGATCCGGCCATAGCGGCTGGCGCGCACCGATCCGGCGACGCCGCGCATGCCTTCAGGCGGATAGCGGCAGGCCGCCACCGCGGCGCGCGCCTGCTCGGCAGTCTCGATCATCGGCACCAGCAGGGTGCGGGCGCCGACATCAAGCACACGCTTGATGAACACCTGATCGTTCCAGGGCACGCGTACCACCGGCATGGTGACCGACTGGTGTTCCATCGCCATCAGCTGGTGCATCAGATCGACGGGATCGTTCGGCGAATGCTCGGCGTCCAGCACCAGCCAGTCATAGCCGGCCTCGGACAGGATGTCGGCCACCATCGGGCTGCACAGCGCCGACCAGAAACCCAGTTGCAGCTTGCCTTCGGCAAGGTTCTTCTTGAACGCGTTGCGGGGCAGTTCCATCAGTGGATCTCCGGTTCGGGCGTCGGTTCGCCGGCTTCGAGGATGTCGAAGTCGCAGCCCTTATCCGCCTGGGTGATGTGATTCTGAAAGATCGCGCCATAGCCGCGCTGGTAATGCGGTTTGGGCGGCGTCCAGGCCGCCTTGCGTTTCGCCATCTCCTGTTCGGAGACCAGCAGGTTCAGCTTGCGCTCTTTCACGTCCAGCTCGATCAGATCGCCATCCTGCACGAAGGCCAGCGGTCCGCCGACATGGCTTTCCGGGGCGACATGCAGCACGCAGGTGCCGTAGCTGGTGCCGCTCATCCGCGCGTCGGAGATGCGCACCATGTCGCGCACACCCTCCTTCAGCAGCTTCTGCGGGATCGGCAGCATGCCCCATTCCGGGATGCCCGGGCCGCCCTTCGGGCCGGCGCTTTGCAGTACCAGCACGGAATCGGCGGTGACGTTCAAATTCACGTCGTCGATCCGCCGCGCCATGTCGTTGTAATCCTTGAACACCACGGCGGGGCCGGTGTGCTTCCAGAATTTCGGGTCGGCGGCGGAATGCTTGATGACCGCACCGTCCGGCGCCAGACTGCCGCGTAAGATCGCGAGGCCGCCTTCCTTGCTCAGCGCATTGGCCTGCGGGCGGATCACATCGTCATTCACGATGCGGGCCCCGGCGATATTCTCGCCCAGCGTGCGGCCGTTCGCGGTAACGCAGTCCAGGTTCAGCAGGCCGCCCAGCTCCGCCAGCAGCGCGCGGATGCCGCCGGCATAGTGGAAATCCTCCATGATGTATTTGCCCGACGGGCGGATATTCGCCAGGAAGGGCGTGCGCCGCGAGATCGCATCGAAAGTGTCGAGGTTCAGATCGACGCCGCCGCGCCGGGCCATCGCCACGAGATGCACGACGGCGTTGGTCGAACCGCCCATCGAGACGACCGTGGTGATGGCGTTCTCCACCGCCTTTTCGGTGACGATGTCGGAGGGCTTCAGATCCTCCCACACCATATCGACGATGCGCCGGCCGCAGGCGGTGGCCATGCGGGCATGGTTGGAATCGGCGGCCGGGATCGAAGCAGCGCCCGGCAGGGTCAGGCCAAGCGCCTCGGCGGCGCACATCATGGTCGGTGCGGTGCCCATGGTCATGCAGGTGCCGGGCGTGCGGGCGATGCCGTCCTCCACACCTTCCCAGTCTTCCTGGGTGATGTTGCCGGCGCGCAGTTCCGCCCAGTATTTCCAGCTGTCCGAGCCGCTGCCCAGTACGGTGCCGTTCCAGTAGCCGCGCAGCATCGGCCCGGCCGGCATGAAGACCGCCGGGATGTTCATGGACAGGGCGCCCATGATCAGGCCCGGCGTGGTCTTGTCGCAGCCGCCCATCAGCACGACGCCGTCGGCCGGATAGCTGCGCAGCAGCTCCTCCGCCTCCATCGCCAGCAGGTTGCGGTAGAGCATGGTGGTCGGCTTCTGGAACGGTTCCGACAGCGAGATGGCGGGCATCTCGACCGGGAAACCGCCGGCCTGCCAGATGCCGCGCTTCACCTCTTCCGCGCGCACCCGGAAATGGCTGTGGCAGGGGTTGATGTCGCTCCAGGTGTTCAGGATGGCGATCACCGGCTTGCCGGCCCAATCCTCCTTCGCATAGCCCATCTGCTTGGCGCGCGAGCGATGCCCGAAGGACCGCAGATCATCGGCGCCGTACCAGCGGTGGCTGCGAAGCTCTTCCGGCTTCTTTCTGGCTTTGCTGCTCATGAGATCCCGTCAGCCTTTCTTTGCCGACGCTTTCAGCGCCGTGATGGTGGTGCGGGTGCTGATCTGTTCCGGGTCGGTCTGCAGTTCGATGATCGCTGCCGTGCCGGATTTCAGCGCCCGCTCGAAGGCCGGCATGAAGTCCTCGGTCTTGGTGACGGTCTCGCCATAGGCGCCATGCGCCTTGGCCAGCATCGCATAATCCGGGTTGGTCAGATTGGTGGCGCTGATCCGGTCGGGATAGCGCTTTTCCTGATGCATCCGGATGGTGCCGTACATGTTGTTGTTGAACACCAGGATGATCGGCTTGGCGCCATGATGCATCGCCGTCGCCAGTTCCTGGCCGGTCATGCCGAAACCGCCATCGCCGACACAGGAGACCACGATGCGGTCCGGATGGGTGATCGAGGCGGCGACACCCGCCGGCACGCTGTAGCCCATGGCGCCGCTGGTCGGGCCGAGCAGATGGCCGGGGCGGCCGAAATGCAGGAAGCGCTGCGGCCAGCCGCTGAAATTGCCGGCATCGACGGTGACGATGGCGTTCTCCGGCAGCTTCTCGCGCAAGGCCAGCATGCATTTGCCGGTATCGAGATGGTTGCCCTTATAGGGTTCGGGCTGGAACCACTCCAGGAATTCGGCGCGGGCACCCTTGGTCCAGTCGGCCCAGGCCTTGCCATCCACCGGCTTCATCGCCTTCAGCGCGGCGGCCAGTTCCGGCATGCCGGACACGATGCCCAGCTCCGGCCGGAAGGTGCGGCCGATCTCGATGGGATCGACATGGGCATGCACCATCGTCTTGGCCGGTTCCGGCAGGCCCATCAGCGTGTAGCCCTGGGTCGTCATCTCGCCAAGGCGCGCGCCGGCGACGATCAGCAGGTCGGCCTCCTTCACGCGGGCCAGCAGCTTCGGCCCGGTGCCGGTGCCCAGATCGCCGACGAAACCCGGATGTTTGGTGCTGACGACGTCCTGGCGACGGAAGGAACAGCAGACCGGCAGATTGTTCGCTTCGGCGAAGGCGCTGATATCACGCGCCGCCTCGTCGCTCCAGCCGCTGCCGCCGACCAGCAGGAGCGGCTTTTTCGCCTTGGCCAGCATGCCGCGCAGCGCCTCGATCTCGCTGGCGCCGGGATGCGGGCGGGAGGTCTGGTAGGGCCGTGCCGTTGGCGCGGAAACATGGTCGCGCAGCATGTCTTCCGGCAGCGCCACGATCACCGGGCCCGGACGGCCGGAACTGGCGATGTGGAAGGCGCGGTGCATGATCTCGGGGATGCGCTCGGCATCGTCGATCTGCTCCACCCATTTCGCGATGGGGGCGAAGAAGCGGCGATAATCGATCTCCTGGAACGCCTCGCGGCCGAACTGGTCGCGCGCCACCTGGCCGATCAGCACGACCATCGGTGTCGAATCCTGCTGGGCGGTGTGGATACCGATGGAGGCGTTGGTGGCGCCGGGGCCGCGCGTGACCATGCACACGCCGGGCTTGCCGGTCAGCTTGCCGTAGGCTTCCGCCATGTTGGCCGCGCCGCCTTCCTGGCGGCAGGTGATGTATTTGATGGAAGGCACATCCACCAGCGCGTCGAGCACTTCGAGATAGCTCTCGCCGGCAACGCCAAAGGCGTATTCGACGCCGTGCAGTTTCAGGGCATCGACAATAAGCTGCCCGCCCGTGCGGGTGTTCTGCTGGCCGGTCACGGACCGTTCCTCCCTAGTTTGCGGCTGTACGCGGTTAAATCCGCCGTCTTTTATAGACGCGGGGAAACCGCGCGAAGATACCCCAAGTTTTCGAGGAACCCTCTCTGGTTGTCAACAGAACTGACAGCCGCCGGGTGCGGCGTTTCGCCCGGCAGTTTGCGTCAAATGCCCATGATTCACCTTGGCGCCGTCACTTTTGCGCCAAGAAGTGGCGGCATCAATCGATGCTGTCATGGTAGATTTTACGAGGCATAGCACGCTCCTGCCGTCGCCTTTGGCGCGTCATTTGGCCAAAGGCTTGCGGCTGGCAGCGGCTTTCGTGGCGGCAGCGGGCCTGCTGGTTGGCGGCTGGCTGCTCTGGCTGTCGCAGCAGGATGCGCTCGATGCCTTGCCGCAGGCCGATGGGCGTCTGGTTTTCGAACGGGAACGCCAGGTTCTCTCTGACGCGCGGATCGAACGGCACATGATTTTCCGGGACGCCCGGCTCGGCAGGGTCGGCGTGACCATCAGCGTGCCGCAGGCGATCACCGGGGCGGCGATGCCGGTGGTTGTCGTGCTGGGCGGATTCCGGGAAGGCCGGGACAATATCGCGCCATTCGGCGATATGGGCCGGACGGTGCTGATCGGCTATGACTGGCCGTTTTCCCGCAAGGCATTCGACGGCGATGCGCTGGCGGCGCTGTCGCCGGACATGCGCCGCCGCGCTCTCGGCGTGCCGGGCCAGGTGCGCGCCGTGCTCGACTGGCTGGACGGCCAGAGCTGGGCCGACACCAGTCGGGTCAGTCTGGTTGGGTATTCGCTGGGCGCTGTCATCGCCCCCAGCGTGCAGCGCGTGCTGCAGGAAGGCGGCCACAGCGTCGGCTGGACCGTGCTGGCCAATGGCGGTGCCGGTTTCGGCACGATGATCGCCGATACGCCCGCCCTGCACCCGGCCTGGGCGCGCCCCGTTCTCGGCATGGCGGCGGCCCGGCTGCTGGCGCCGCTGGAGCCGGCCGCGCATCTGCCGCATCTTGATGGCCGCTTCCTGATGCTGTCCTGGTCAAGCGGTGCTATGCCGGCGCAGTCGGTTGCGGATTTTCAGGCCCTGATACCGGCCAATAAGAGCCTTGCCGTCCGGGCGCTTGAAGCGCGGGGCGATGCCCGTCCGGCCGTCAGCCTGCTGGCGCAGTCGGTCGAGGCGGCGCGGGACTGGCTGACGGCGGAGCAGGCGATCTCTCCCGGTGATGCCTTGCCGCCTTTCCCATCCCAGCAGCTCAGGCCGATACGGCCGGAACTTGCCTCCTCTGGCGGCGGCAAACCCGCCGAGGTTGTTCCGGCGGCGGCGCGGGAGTAGAAAGGCGCGCATACCAGCTTGAGAGACGCCTTGAATCTGCTGTTCATCACTTCCAACCGGGTCGGCGATGCAATCCTGTCCATGGGATTGCTGTCGGCCCTGGCCGCCCGACACCCGAAGGCGCGGATCACCGTCGCCTGCGGCCCGCTGCCGGCACCCTTGTTCGCCCATCACCCAAGTGTCGTGCGCGTGCTGCCGCTGGTGAAGCGCCGCCATGGGCTGCACTGGTTCGATCTGTGGCGGCAGGTCGCCGGCCGCTTCTGGTACATGGTCGTGGATCTGCGGAATTCCCTGACAGGCTACGCCTTGCCGCGCCTTTGGCTGATCCGGCTGGGACGCCACCGTCCCGACCGCCATGTGGTGGAGGAGGAGGCGGCGCTGATCGGCGAATCGGTGCCGACGCCGCCGCGCCTCTATCTCTCCGAGGCGCAGAAGGAAGCGGCGGCGGCCGCCGTCCCGGTGGATCGCCCGGTCTTGGCGCTGGGGCCGGCGGCCAACTGGCTTGGCAAGCAATGGCCGGTGGAGCGGTTCATCGATCTCGCACAGCGGCTGACCGCGCCGGGCGCGGCGCTGGAGGGTGCTGCCATCCTGGTGACCGCCGCCGCGCATGAGCGGGATGTCGCCCAGCCGGTGCTGGATGCCTTTGCGGGCCAACAGACCATGGGGCAACAGACCATTGATTTCATCGGCGCCGACCTGCCGTCCACCGCTGCTGCCCTGGCGCGCTGCCGGCTCTATATCGGCAATGATTCCGGCCTGATGCATATGGCCGCCGCCGTCGGCACGCCGACGCTGGGGCTGTTCGGCCCGACCGACGACAGCCGCTACCGCCCCTGGGGCGAGCAGTGCGATTTTGTGCGCGCGCCGCAGGGCTGGCGCGAGCTGATCGCCGCCGTGGACAGCGGTGCCGTACCGGGCGACCGGCTGATGGACGGGGTGACGGTGGGGATGGCGCAGCAGGCTGCCGAGCGTCTGCTGGCACGGACAGGGAAAGCGGATGGCTGACGCGGCCCTGATTGGCGGAAGCGCGGCTGACGGCAAGGTCGCCATCATCCAGCCTTTGCCCGGTGTCGGCGACATGGTGTGGCACCTGCCGCACATCCACGCGCTGGCCGAGGCGCAGCCCGAAGGCGCGGTCGCCGTGGTCACCAAGCCGCGTTCCCGCGCCGACCAGCTGTTCGCCGCCGATCCCGCCGTGTCGGAGGTGGTCTGGCTCGACCGGTCGCAGGATGGCAAGGGCGGGTCGCATGACGGCCTGCTGGGCGTGCTGAAACTCGCCGGCATGCTGCGCAGCCACCATTTCCGGCGGGTCTATGTGCTGCATCACAGCTGGCGCTATGCCTGTGCCGCCTGGCTGGCCGGCATTCCCGAACGTTTTGGCTATGGCATGGGACGGCAGCGCCGTTTCCTGAACCGCGGACCGTTCCTGCCGGAGTCGATGCGCCGTGATCATCCGCTCGATCTCGCCACCGCCTGGCTGAAGGCGGCGGGCATCTCGCAGCTGGAGAATGAGCCGCAGTTGCGCCTCGACCCGGCTTCGGTGGCTGCGGCCCGCGCCGCCTATGCCGACCGGCCCCGTCCCTGGATCGCGCTCGGTCTCGGCAGTTCCGAGCCTTACAAGCAATGGGGGGCGGAGCGGTACGCCGCCCTGGCTGCCGCGCTCCGCGCCGATGGCTGGGGAAGCTTCTTCTTGCTGGGCGGGCCGGAGGAAAAGCCCTTCCTGCCGGTGATCCGCGCGGCGCTTGGCGAGGATTCCGACCGGTTGGTCCAGAGCTTCGACATGAAGATGGGCGAAATTCTCGCCTTCCTCGGCGCGATGGACCTCTATGTCGGGAATGACACCAGTTTCCTCAATCTCGCGGCGGCGTCCGGCGTGCCCGCCATCGGCCTGTTCGGCGCGACACCGCCGCTGACCCACAGCGATGCCATCGCCGCCATCCTGCCGCCCGATGGCGTGCCCGACAAATCGGGTGGCATGGCGCGCATCACGGTCGAGGCGGTTATGGAGGCCGTGGCCGCCCATAAGGCCAAGGCAAATGGCTGACGTAGGCCGCTACCGCCGCATCGCCGTCTATAGCGGCGGGGAGATTATCGGCGACGGGGTGTACAAGCTGTCCTTCCTGCGGGCGCTGCGCGGCGCCTTCCCGAACGCTTTGATCGACTGGGTCTGCCCCGGTCCCACCGTCTATGCCGATCGCATCGCGCCGCTGACGGCGGGGTTGCTGGACCATGTGCATGCGAACGTCGCAGTGGGGCAGCATAAGAGCGATTTGTTCCTGCCGCTGCCTATAGAAGGCGGCTATGACCTTGTTATCGACACACAGCAGGTGGTGTGGCGCAGCCTGTGCGCCCGCCGGCTCACAGCGCGCGGCGGCATCTTCCTGTCGGGTGCCGCCCGGTTCTGGCTGTCCGGCATCCGGCCGCAGAGGGGGTATGTTCGGCCACGCCACATTCTGACGCGGTTCTTCGACATGATCGAGATGGCAACGGGAAGCCGTCCGGCGCTGGACCGCGCGCTGCCGCTGCCGGCCGATCTGACGGAGAAGGCACGTCAACAGCTTCCCGATGGCCCCGCCTATATCGGCTTCGCGCCGGGGGCGGGCGAGGCGCGCAAGCGCTGGCCGCTGGAGCGGTTCATAGAGATCGCGCGGCGTCAGGCGGATCGCGGCCGGGTGCCGGTGTTCATCCTGGGGCCGGCGGAAGCAGCGGAACTGCCGGCGATCCGTGCGGCGGTGCCGACCGCCTTGTTTCCGGAGCAGGATACGGATCTGTGGGGTGAAGGCTTCAACCCGATGCGCAGCATGGCGATCGGCACGCGGCTTGCCGGTGCGCTGAGCAACGACAGCGGCGTCAGCCATATGCTGGCCGCCGCCGATACGCCGCTGGTCGTGCTTTATGGCCATACCAGCGCCGAGAAGTTCGGCCCGGTGACGCGGCACTCGACCTTCCTGCAGGCCAGCGATTATGGCGCGCCGGTGATCGAAACGATCCCGGTCGAGGCGGTGGACGAAGCGCTGGAAAAGCTGCTGGCTTAAGCAGCCTGCCGCAGATACAGCGCGCCGGCCACGGCGACCGCCAGCCAGCCCAGGATCAGGCTGCCGCCGCCCAGCGGTGCCGACATCGGAAACAGGCCAGCGCCGGTCCAGGCCAGCTTGTACAGGCTGCCGCAGAACAGGACCGTGCCCAGCACGAACAGCGCCATGCCGGCAGTGAGCGCGGACCGGGGCAGGCTCGGCTCCAGCTTCAGCATGGCAAGCGACAGCGCCAGCAGCGCCACCGCGTGCAGCCCCTGATAGCGCCAGGCGGTGTCGAACCAGGCCTTGGCCTGCCCGTCCCCGGCGAAGGCATGGGCGCCGATGGCCCCCAGCGCCACCAGCACGGCCCCGTTCAACCCGGTGAAGATCAGCCAGCCCGCCATTTTCCCGCTCCCTTTTCCGTCCGCAACTATCGCGGCCTGTCCTGTGCCACGTTACAGTAGGGCAAAAACCGGATGGAGACGGCAAGGTGACACACCTATACGACACGCTGCGCGGTTTTCTGGACAGCGAGCGGCAGGCGCAGCGGGACTTCCTGGCGGCGCTGGTGCGGGTGCCCTCGGACAATCCGCCGGGCGATTGCGCGCCGCATGCGGAAGCGGCGGCAGCGCTGCTGGGAGCGCTGGGCTTCGCGGTGGAACGCCATGCCGTGCCGGCCGAACTCTGCGCCGAAAACGGCATGATCTCCGCGACCAATCTGGTGATCCGCAAACGATTCGGCAGCGGCGACGGGCCGGTCATCGCGCTGAACGCGCATGGCGATGTGGTGGCGCCGGGCGCGGGCTGGAGCACCGATCCTTATGGCGCCGAAATCATCGACGGGGTGATGTACGGGCGCGGCGTTGCGGTCTCGAAATCCGACTTCGCCACCTATGGCTATGCGCTGAAGGCGCTGGAAGCGCTGGAAGCGGAGGGCGTGGCGCTGGACGGCACCGTCGAACTGCACCTGACCTATGACGAGGAGGTTGGCGGCGCCATCGGTCCGCAATGGCTGCTGGACACCGGCATCAGCCAGCCGGACCTCGCGATTTCCGCCGGCTTCGCCTATCAGGTGGTCACCGCGCATAATGGCTGTCTGCATCTGGAGGTGACGGTCAGCGGGCGCTCCGCCCATGCCGCGAAGCCGGAGACCGGCCATGACGCGCTGGAGGCCGCGACGTCGATCCTGTCCATGCTCTACGGGTTGCGCGATGGGCTGAAGGCGGTGCGCTCCTCCGTGCCCGGCATCGATCACCCGACGCTGGTGGTCGGGCTGATCGCCGGCGGTATCAACACCAATGTGGTGCCGGACAAGGTGACGCTGCGGCTCGACCGGCGGCTGGTCCCGGAAGAGGATGCCGCCGGGGTGGAGGCCGCCTTGCGCCTGGCCATCGAGGATGCCGTGGAGGCGCTGCCCGGTATTTCGGTTGCCATCCACCGGCTGCTGCTGGCGACGCCGCTGGGCCCGCTGCCCGGCGTGGAGCGGCTGACCGGCCCGCTGTCCCGCCATGCCAGCGCGGTGCTGGGCGAGGAAATCGGCACCGGCGGCCTGCAGATCTACACGGATGCCCGGCATTACATGGCGGCGGGCGTGCCGACCGTGCTCTATGGCGCCGGGCCGCGCAGCATTCTGGAAGCCAATGGCCACCGCGCCGATGAGAAGCTGGTGCTGGCCGACCTGGAAAAGGCGACGCTGGTTGTGGCGGCCACGCTGGCGGAGCTGCTGGGGGGCGGCGGGGATAAAGTCGCCAACAAGTAGAATATTGTCATTCCCGGCCTTGTGCCGGGAATCCAGGGTTCAGCTTACTCTGGCGGGCATCCAGCAAGCTGAAGTCTGGACCCCCGCAACAAGTGCGGGGGTAACGGGTGGAGTGGACGGCGGGAGAGGGTGGGCGCGCAGCGTCCGGGTGAGGGGGAAAACCCCCTAAAACTGTCCCTCGTCGAGCGCCAGCGTGCTGCGGCCGCCCTCGACCATGGCGGCCAGCAGGCCGGTCGCCTGCGGCAGGTAATGCTCGGCATAGAAGCGCGCGGTGACCAGCCTTGCTTCCAGATAGGCTGCATCCTCGCCGCCTGACGACAGCCCATCGAGCGCCGCCAGCGCGCCGCGCGCCATCATCCAGCCGCCGATGACGATGCCGCAGAGCTTCAGGTAATAGGCCGCGCCCGCCAGCGCCAGCGCGCGGTCCTCCGGGAAGGTGGCCATCAGCCAGCCGGTGGCGAGTTCCAGCGCGTCGATACCATCCTCCAGCGCGCGGGCGACCACTTCCATGTCATCGCCCGGTTGCTGCCGCAGCACATCCAGCGTGCCGGCCATTTCGGCGATCAGCTCATTCATCGAGGCCGCCTCGTCGCGCACGATCTTGCGGCCGACCAGATCATTGGCCTGGATGCCGTTGGTGCCCTCATAGATCGGCAGGATGCGCGCGTCGCGGTAATGCTGCGCGGCGCCGGTCTCCTCGATGAAGCCCATGCCGCCATGCACCTGCACGCCGGTCGAGGCGATCTCGATGCCGAGATCGGTGCACCAGCCCTTCACGATGGGCGTCAGCAGGTCAATCAGCCGCTGCGCGCGGGCGCGTTTGCCGTCATCCGGGTTGCGCTTGGAATGGTCCAGCGCCCAGGCCGCGAGGTAGGACAGGCCGCGCATCGCCTCGATGCCCGCCTTCATGCTCATCAGCATGCGCCGCACATCGGGATGCCGGATGATGGCGACGGGTTCGGCAGACCCGCTGGCGTCGCGCGACTGGATGCGGGTCTTCGCATAGTCCAGCGCCTGCTGGTAGGCGCGCTCGGCGATGGACAGGCCCTGCGTGCCGACCGCGAGGCGGGCATTGTTCATCATGGTGAACATGCATTCCATGCCGCGATTCTCGCCGCCGACCAGATAGCCGATGGCCCCGCCATTATCGCCATAGGCCATGACGCAGGTCGGGCTGGCATTGATGCCCAGCTTGTGTTCCAGCGAGACCGGGCGGAGGTCGTTGCGCTCGCCCAGGCTGCCGTCCGGGTTCACCAGGAATTTCGGCACCAGGAACAGGCTGATGCCCTTGGTGCCCTCCGGCGCATCGGGCAGGCGGGCCAGCACCATGTGGATGACATTGTCGGTCCAGTCATGGTCGCCATAGGTGATGTAGATCTTCTGGCCGGTGATCCGGTAATGATCGCCCTCCGGCACCGCGCGGGTCTTCACCGCGCCGACATCGGAGCCGGCCTGCGGCTCGGTCAGATTCATCGTGCCGGTCCAGTCGCCTGCGATCATGCGCGGCAGGTAGAGCGACTTCTGGCCGTCCGTGCCGTGGGCGTGCAGCAGCTCGATGGCGCCCTGGGTCAGCAGCGGGCAGAGGCCGAAGGACATGTTGGCCGACTGCCACATCTCCGCCAGCGCCTGCTGCACCAGCCAGGGCAGGCCCTGGCCGCCATAATCGGGATCGAAGGGCACGCCGTTCCAGCCGCCTTGCGTGAACTGGCCGTAAGCCGCCTTGAAGCCGTCCGGCGTGCGCACCACGCCATTCTCGATCCGGCTGCCCGCCCGGTCGCCCGGCGCGTTCAAGGGCGCCAGCACGTCGCGCGCCAGCTTGTTGGCCTCTTCCAGCACCTGTTCGACCAGCGCCGGCTCTGCCGCCTCATAGCCCGGCAGGGATGAGACCCCCTTCAGGTCGAGCACGCGGTTCAGGACGAACGCCATGTCCTTCAAGGGCGCGGTATAGGCGGTCATATGGCTTGCCTCCCTGACGGCTGTTTTGCGCCATCTGACGGGCAAGGCGGCGGGATTGTCAATGCAGTGGCGGCGACATCGCCGTTGGTAGCGGTTTGGAGGAAATGCGACCTACCGCGCGATGGTGATCGGCTGTCCCTCGATGCCGGCATAGAAAACGACGATCTCCGCCGGGCCGTCGCCGCTGTTCTCGCCATGGTGCCAGGTCTGCACGGTCTCGACGATCGGGTCGCCGGCGCGCAGGATCAGACTCTTGCCGTCCTCGGTGCGCACGGTCAGCTCGCCCTTCAGCAGTACCCCGGCATTGATATAGGGGTGGCGGTGCACCGCCAGCTTCTGCCCGGCCTGGACGGTGATGCGCAGGATGGTGATTTCCGGCTGGCCATTGGCATAGGCGGGCAGGGTGGCGCCGTCCCAGCTTTTGGTAGTTTTCGCCAGCGTCTCGACCGTCGCCGCCGCCCCATGGGCGTCGGCCGCCAATGCCACGGAAGGCAGCGCTATAGGAGCGAGCAGCGCCGGCCCCACCGCCAGCGCGCCCAGGATCATCGTCCGCATAGGCTTCCCCTCCGGTTTATTGGTGCCTTACAGCACCTATAACACCTTCCCCGGGTTCATGATGCCCTTGGGGTCGATCAGCGCCTTGATCTTGCGCATCAGATCCATTTCGGTCTGGCTCTTGTAGCGGGTGATCTCCTCGCGCTTCAGCCGGCCGAGGCCGTGCTCGGCGGAGATGCTGCCGCCCATCTCGTGCACGATGTCATGGACGATCTCGTTGATCTCCTCCCAGCGCGCCAGGAAGGCCTGATTGTCACCACCCTTCGGCACGCTGACATTGTAGTGGATGTTGCCGTCGCCAACATGGCCGAAGCCGACCACGCGGATGCCAGGCACCGCCTTCGCCACGGCCTCGTCGGCGCGGCGCAGGAATTCCGGCACGCGGCTGACCGGCACCGAGACGTCGTGCTTGATCGAGGCGCCTTCCGGCTTCTGCGCTTCCGAGATGGTCTCGCGCAGCTTCCACATGGCGTTGGCCTGGGCCTGGTTCTGCGCGATGGCGGCGTCCAGCACCAGCCCATCCTCCGCCGCCTTTTCCAGCAGGTTCTGCAGCTTTGCGGCGAGGCCGTCATCCTCCGGCGATGTCGAGCTGAGTTCCAGCAGCACATGCCAGTCATAGCGCTGCGGCAGCGGATCGACGGTGTCGGCGATATGCGCCAGCACGAAGTCGAAGCAGATGCGCGGCATCAGCTCGAAGCTGGTCACCCCATCGGCGGTGGCGGCGCGGGCGCGGGCCAGCAGCTCGATGGCGGCGTCCGGGCCGGAAATCGCGACCATCGCGGTCTCGCGCCTTGTCGGCTTCGGGAACAGCTTCAGGACCGCCGCGGTGACGATGCCCAGCGTGCCCTCGGCGCCGACGAACAGATGCTTCAGATCGTAGCCGGTATTGTCCTTGCGCAACCCGCGCAGCCCCTCCCAGACCGTGCCGTCGGGCAGCACGACCTCCAGCCCCAGCACCAGCTCGCGCGTGTTACCATAGCGCAGCACATTCACCCCGCCGGCATTGGTGGAGAGGTTGCCGCCGATCATGCAGCTGCCCTCGGCGGCGAGGCTGAGCGGGAAGAAGCGGTCATTCTCCTCCGCGATGCGCTGCAAATCGGCCAGCACGCAGCCAGACTCAACGGTCATGGTGTAGTTCATGCGGTCGATGGCGCGGACATTGTTCATCCGGGCGAGCGACAGGATGATGCCGTCGAAATCCTCATAGGGGACGGAGCCGCCGACCAGCGAGGTGTTGCCGCCCTGTGGCACGATGGGGATGCCGGCCTCGGCGCACAGCTTCACCACCTCGGCGACTTCCGCCGTGTCCGCCGGCTTCACCACGGCGCGCGCCTGGCCGCGCCACAGCCCGCGCCATTCCACCAGATGCGGCTCCATCGCGTCGGCTGCGGTGATGTAACCCTTGTCGCCGACCAGCGCGCGGATGCGTTGCAGCGTGTCGTCGATGACGGTTTCGGCCAGGGCCTTCATGGCGGTCAACTCCCTTGGGACAGCTAGATTTCTCACCCTCCATGTTACCTGCCAGTTTGGCAGGAACAAGGCCGCTCAGCGCGGGGCAGAGGCGCGCCGCAGCCGGTCGTTGATGGCGCGGCCCAGGCCGCTCTCCGGCAGCTTCATGACGGCGATGCCGGCAAGGCCCGGCCGGTCGAGCGCGCGCAGCATGGCGAACAGGTTGGCGGCGGCTTCTTCGAGGTTGCCGGCCTCGCTCAGATTCAGCGTGACGGCAGCGCCCGGCAGGGGCGGTCCGAAGGCCAGCAGTGCCTCGTCGGGGTTTACGCCGGCCGCGTTCAGCCGCACCGGCAGGGCAGGGGCGTAATGGCTGGCAAGCTGGCCGGGGGAGGTCGGCGCGTCGGGATCGCGGTCCGGCGTCACCACCGGCCCAGCGACCTGCTCCAGCGCTTCCAGCGTCACCCCGCCGGGGCGCAGCAGCACGGGCCGCGTGCCGGTGGCATCGACCACGGTGGATTCCAGCCCGATGGCGCAGGGGCCGCCATCCAGCACCAGCGCCAGCCTGCCGGTCAGCCCCTCGGCGACATGTTGGGCGCTGGTCGGGCTGACCCGGCCGGACGGGTTGGCGCTGGGCGCGACCACCGGACGGCCCACCGCCTCCAGCAGCCGTCTCGCCACCGGATGGGCCGGCACGCGCAGCGCGATGGTGTCCAGGCCGGCGCAGGCCAGGTCCGAAACCGGGCAGTCCGGCCGGCGCTTCAGCACCATGGTCAGCGGCCCCGGCCAGAAGGCGGCGGCCAGCTTTTCCGCCAGCGGCGTGAACAATGCCAGTTCCCGCGCGCGCGCCACATCGGGCAGGTGGGAAATCAGCGGGTTGAAGCTGGGCCTGCCCTTGGCGGCGAAGATGGCGGCCACGGCGCGGCCGTCGGTCGCGTCGCCGCCCAGCCCATAGACCGTCTCGGTCGGAAAGGCGACCAGCTGTCCGGCACGCAGCAGGCCGGCCGCTTCCGCGATGGCGGCATCGGTGGCGGGCAGGATGCGGGTCGGTTCTGTCTTGGCCGGTTCTGTCATGGCGGCGAAGCCATGGCGCAGGGCGCGGCCCGCGTCAAGAGCATGCCTTGTTATCCACTGCGTTGCGGTGCAACATGAGCGCACTCAAAAAGCAGCGGGAGAGGGCCATGAGCGCACGCATCATCACCATTGCGCAGCAGAAGGGCGGGGCCGGCAAGACCACACTGGCCGCCCATCTGGCAGTGGCCTGGGCGAAGGCCGGGCGCAGCGTGGCGCTGCTCGACATCGACCCGCAGGCCAGCATCACCGCCTGGGCGGACATCCGCCGCGCGCTGCCGGACGCCCCTGAGCAGCCGGATATCCGCGCGCTCACCGGCTGGCGCGTCGCCGGCGAGGTGGACAAACTGAAGAAGCAGTTCGACATACTGGTGATCGACAGCCCGCCGCATGCCGAGACCGAGGCGCGGGTCGCGGTGCGTGTCGCCGATCTGGTGGTGGTGCCGGTGCAGCCCAGCCCGATGGATCTATGGGCGACGCAGGCGACGCTCGACCTCGCCAAACAGGAAAAGACAGCCGTGTTGCTGGTGCTGAACCGGGTGCCGCCGCGCGCCAATCTGGCCGATGTCATGGAACAGGCGGCGGCCAAGCTGGGCGTGAAGCTGGCCAAGACCAAGCTCGGCAACCGGGTGGCGCTGGCCGCGGCCCTGCTGGAGGGCAAGGGCATCGCGGAAGTGTCGCCGTCCAGTGCCGCCGGGCGCGAGATCGCCGCCCTGGCCAAGGAAATCTACAAGCTGGCCAAGAATTAGGGCCGGCCAGAAGGCGCGGCGGCTACATGAACAGCCGCTCGCCCTCCATCCCCTTGTACATCTCGCCCACGAATTCGGCATAGCCGTTATAGAGCAGGGTCGGCACGCGGGTGTCCGGGCCCAGCAGCCGCTCGCTCGCCTGGCTCCAGCGCGGGTGCGGCACCTCCGGGTTCACATTCGCCCAGAAGCCGTATTCGCTGGCCTGGATTTCTTCCCAGAAGCCCTTGGGCCGTTCATCCGTGAAGGTGAAGCGGACGATGGATTTCAGCTGCTTGAAGCCATATTTCCACGGCGTGATCAGGCGAATCGGCGCGCCGTTCTGCGCCGGAATCGGCTTGCCGTAGATGCCGGTCGCCATCAGCGCCAGCTCGTTGGTGGCCTCTTCCATGGTCAGCCCCTCGACATAGGGCCAAGGATACCAGCTCTGCTTCTGGCCTGGGGCGATGGCGGGATCGTTGAAGGTCTCCATGCGGACATATTTGGCGCCCGACAGCGGCTTGGCGATCTCCACCAGCCGGCGCATCGGGAAGCCGGTCCAGGGCACGGTCATCGCCCAGGCCTCGACGCAGCGGAAGCGATAGACGCGCTCCTCCAGATTCACCATCGCCAGCAGATCGTCGATGGCGATCTGCTGTTCCTTCTCGACCATGCCGTCCAGTGTCACGGTCCAGGGGCGGATCGGCAGTTTCTGCGCGGCACGCCAGATGTTCTTCTGCGAGCCGAACTCGTAATAATTATTGTAAGTGGTCGCCTGGTTCTCGTCCGTCATCGCGCGATCGACGCGGTAGCGCAGGTTGCGCATGGCGGGATAAAGCGAGGCTGACGGGTCCTGGATGGGGGCGGCTTCGCTGCCGCAGGCGGTCAGCCCCGGCATGGCGGCGAGGATAGAGCCGGCGGCGATGCCCTTCATCAGCCGGCGGCGGTCGCGGAACAGGGTTTCCGGCGTTGCCGCCGATTCCGGCAGCTCCCAGCCCTTTTTGCGCTTGATCAGCATGGTTCCGTCTCCTGTATTGCCAGCCTTTGTCACCACCAAAATAGGGGGTTGTCCCGGCAAGGCAAATCACCAGACGGTGAAGCCGCTGTGATCTAGCCTGCGGTTACGGCCATCCTGTCGGCTTCCGGCATGCGGGCGCAGGCCAGCGCGGACAAGATGCCGAGTGTACCCAGCAGCAGGATCGCGGCCTCGATGCCCAGCAGCGCCAGCACGGTGGCGCTGGCCGCGCCGGCGATCACCGTCAGCACGCCGGTCACGGTATTGCTGAAGGCAGCATAGAGGCCTTTCTGGTCGGCTGGCGCGCCATCCACCAGATAGGTCTTGCGGCCCAGCCGGACGCCGGCCTCGGCGATACCGATGATGACGAAGACCAGCGCATAGGCGGCCGGCGTCTGGAAGCCGTCACCCAGATGCGCCAGCATCAGCGCCAGCAGCGCGGCGAAGCCCGCGACCAGCCCGCTCAGTGCCATGACGAGGCGGCTGGACCGGTCGGCGAACAGGCCCCAGAACGGGCTGGAGAGAATGGCGGCGATGCCGACCGCGATGACGAACAGCCCGAGCCCGCCCAGCCCTTCGCCGACGCTGCGCTGGGCATGCAGCGCATAGATCGGCATCGACAGTTCGACCGACAGCAGCAGGTTGCGGGCGAGCAGGAATTTGCGGAAGCCAGGCACATCGCGCATCAGCGCCATTCCGTCGCGGAAGGAATCGAGCGGCGTCACGCCGCCTTCGCGGGCCCCTTTCTCTTCCGCGATGGCGGCGAAGCAGAGCGCGCCCAATGCCCACAGGATGGCTGCCGCCGCGATCAGCAGCAGATAGGGGAACAGGCTTTCGGACTCGCCCTCCAGCCCCCAGCGCAGGCCGATGCCGGCGGCCAGCGTCAGCGCCCCGCCGATGGCGGCGCGGTTGGCCAGCATACGGCCGCGCCGGCCTTTCGGCACGGTCTTGCCGGTCACGTCCTGAAAGGCGACGGAGCCGACGCCGCTGGCCATCGAGAACAACGCCAGCAGCGCAATGATGGCGATGCCGGCGGCCAGCGGCGGCAACAGCAGGGCCGCCGGAATCATCAGCATCAGGCAGGCCGCCTGGGTAGCGCCGGCCATGACCCAGGCCCATTTGCGCCTTGCCAGCCGGCGGATCGAACCGGCAACGGCCAGCTGCGGCAGCAGCGACCCTGCCTGCTTCACCGGCTGCAGCAGGCCGACCAGGAAGGCCGGTGCGCCCAGCGCGCCGATCACCCAGGGCAGCACAAGGCCAGGACTGGCCAGCTGTTCGGCCAGCTTGGTGCAGGCGCCGTTCGCGACATTCAGCAGATAATTCTGTGGCAGCGCCGTACAGGCGCTGTCCGGGATCGCGGCACAGCTGCGGTCAGCGGCATCGTCGCCGCTGAGGAAGGCGTAGGCGCGGTCGAGTGTGCTGGGTATGCCGGGCTGGCCGGCGATTGCCTCGCTCATCTGTATGCCGTGATCCTAGATTTGACCCCGCACGACGAATTCGGGGTTCAGGAAGTTCGGCTTGCCATAGGCCAGCGGCGTGCCGTCCATCATCTCGACATGACCGCCTGCCGCCAGCACGATGGCGTGGCCGGCCGCCGTGTCCCATTCCGATGTCGGGCCGGTGCGGGGATAGAGGTCGGCCTCGCCTTCGGCCACCAGGCAGAATTTCAGTGAACTGCCGGCAACCTTCTGGTCCTTCATCCGAACGGTAGCAAGATAGGCTTCGAGCGCCGGATTTCTATGGGAGCGGCTGGCGGCGACCGTCAGCCCGTCCGCCGGGGCTTTCCGCGCGCGGATCGGCGTCGGTGCAGCACCATTCTCGACACCGGCGCCAAGGCCGGCGGCACCCCAGTAGAGCCGCCCGGTGACCGGTACCAGGATCACCCCCAGCACCGGCACGCCCTTGTCGATCAGCCCGATATTGACGGTGAATTCGCCATTGCGGTTCACGAACTCCTTGGTGCCGTCCAGCGGATCGACCAGCCAGAAACGCCCGCCGGAGACATCCGGCCGCGCGCCGTCGGCATGCGATTCCTCGGAAACCACGGGAATATCCGGGGCAAGCGCCTGCAGCCGCGCGACGATCAGATCATCCGCCGCGCGGTCGGCGGCGGTGACCGGGGAGCCGTCTGCCTTGCCCTCGACAGCGAACCCCTCGCGGTAGAAGTCCAGGATCACGGCCCCGGCGTCGCGGGTGATCTGCTTGACCGGCTCCAGCAGGGCGGCGAGGTCAGGCTCGCTCACGCCGCAGCCCTGACAGTGCCGGCCTGGATTTTCTGCCAGATCACCTGTGCCGTCGCCGGCATGTCGATGTGATCGACGCCATACTCCTGCAGGGCATCGACCAGCGCATTGATGACCGCCGGCGGCGCACCGATGGCGCCCGCTTCGCCACAGCCCTTGATGCCCAGCGCATTGGTGGTGCAGGGCACATTGTGCATGTCGAAATCGACGAACGGCACCTGGTCGGCGCGCGGCATGCAGTAATCCATGAAGGAGCCGGTGATGAGCTGCCCGGTATCGCTGTCATAGACGGTGTGCTCGTACAGCGCCTGGCCGATGCCCTGGGCGACGCCGCCATGCACCTGGCCGGCCAGCAGCAGCGGATTGATGATCTTCCCGAAATCATCCATCACCGCGTATTTCAGGATTTCCACGACACCGGTATCGCGGTCGATATCCAGCTCGCAGATATGCGTGCCGTTCGGGAAGGTGGCTGCCGGCGGCTTCCAGGCATTCTCGATCTTCAGCCCCGGCTCCATGCCCTCGGGCAGCTTCGCCGGGTCGCTGGCGGCGCTCGCCACCTCGGCCAGCGTCATGCGCCGGTCGGTGCCGGCGATGGTGAAGACCGCATTCTCGAACTCGATATCCGCCTCGGCGGCTTCCAGCAGGTGGGCGGCCAGCTTCTGCGCCTTCTCCTTCAGCTTCAGGGAGGCGCCATCAAGTGCCGCCCCGCCGACCGGGACCGAGCGCGAGCCGCCGGTGCCGCGGCCGGTGGCGATTTCCGCCGTGTCGCCCTGCTTCACCGTGATCTGCTCCAGCGGCAGGCCCAGATGCTCGGAGACGATCTGCGCATAGGCGGTCTCGTGGCCCTGGCCGTTCGACTGGGTGCCGATCAGCACGGTGGCGCCGCCATCATCATTCACGCTGACGATGGCGGTCTCGTCGGAGCCGCCGCCGCAGGCCTCGACATAGGTGGACATGCCGATGCCGCGCAGCTTGCCGCGCTGCTTCGCCTCGGCCTTGCGGCTGGAGATGCCGGCCCAGTCGGCCTTCTTCATCGCCAGTTCCATATGCGCGGTGAATTCGCCGCTGTCATAGACGTCGCCCAGCGCGGTGCTGTAGGGCATTGCCTCCGGCGGGATGAAGTTGCGCCGACGGATTTCGTCCGGCGACAGCCCGATCTCGCGCGCCGCCTTGTCGACCAGCCGTTCGACCAGATAGGCCGCTTCCGGCCGCCCGGCGCCGCGATAGGCATCGACCGGCACGGTGTTGGTGAACACGCCATGCACATGCACATGCACGGCCGGGGTCTTGTACAGGCCCTGATACATGTTGGAGCCGGCCATGGTCGGCACATAGGTCGAGAAGTTCGACAGATAGGCGCCGAGATTGGCGGTGATATGCACCTGCAGCGACAGGAAATTGCCGTCCTTATCCATCGCCAGCGCGGCGTCGGTCACATGGTCTCGGCCCTGCGTATCGCTGACGAAACCGTCGGAGCGGCTGGCGACCCAGCGCACCGGGCGGCCGATCTTCTTCGCCGCATACATCACCAGCGCATGTTCGCGGTACAGGAACAGCTTCATGCCGAAGCCGCCGCCGACATCAGGGGTGACGACGCGGATCTTCTCCGGTGCCACCTTGAAGATGTTCTCCGCCAGCAGCCCGCGCAGCGTGTGCGAGCCCTGCGAGGTGGTGTACAGCTCGTAGCTGTCCTGGGCCGGATCATAGGTGCCGAGTGCCACCCGGGTTTCCATCGAATTCACCACCAGCCGGTTGTTCACCAGCCGGATGCGGGTGACGTGGTGCGCCTTGGCGGCGTTTGCCTCGGCGGCCTTGCCGTCACCCATTTCCCAGTCGAAGCAGACATTGTTCTTTGCCTGCGGCCAGACCTGCGCCGCACCGGGCGCCATCGCCCCGCCGGTATCGGCGATGGCGGGCAGATCCTCATAATCCACCTCGATCAGTTCGGACGCGTCCTGCGCCTGCTCGACCGTCTCGGCGACGATGAAGGCGACCGCGTCGCCGACATGGCGCACCGTGTCCTGCGCCAGAATCGGGAAGGGCGGCAGGACGCTCATGGATCCGTCGATGTTCTTGATCGGCACCCGGCAGGGAATGTCGCCGATGCCGTCGCGCGCGATATCCGCGCCGGTCAGGACCGCCAGCACGCCGGGGGCGGCTTTCGCGGCGGACAGATCGCCGATCTTGAAGTTCGCATGCGCGAAGGGCGCGCGCAGCACGACGCCGTGCGCCGCGCCGGGCAGGCGGATGTCATCGGTATAGCGTCCCGTCCCGGTGATGAAGCGCTGGTCTTCCTTGCGCGTCATCGGCTGGCCGATCCCGAACTGACCCATCTGGACTGCTCCCTTGCTTGAAGGCGATGAAAGACTGGAGGTGCGGGCGGTGCCGCCGGTCCGCGAAGGCGAACCCTACCGGATAATAGGCACGCACAGCGGAGCGTCAAACCCCGCTATCACAGGGACCACTGAACAGCCCCGGAAACAGTCACGAAAAAGGCCGCGCGGAGCGGCCTTTCCCTGGTAGTGCGGACGATGCGGCTCAGCGCACCTCTATTTTCACGACCTCGTAGGATTTCGAGCCGCGCGGGGTGGTGACCTCGATGGTGTCGCCCACCGCCTTGCCGATGATGGCGCGCGCCAGCGGCGCCTGGATCGACAGGCGACCGGCCGCGACGTCGCTTTCCTCGGCACCGACCAGCGTGTAGGTGGTCTCCTCGTCGGTATCCTCGTCAGCCAGCGTCACCGTGGTGCCGAAGGTCACCTTGTCGTTGGAGAGCTTCGAGAGGTCGATGATCTCGGCGCGCGAAATCTTGTCCTCCAGCTCCAGCACACGGCCTTCGATGAAGCTCTGGCGTTCGCGCGCGGCGGCGTATTCGGCGTTCTCGGACAGGTCGCCATGCTCGCGCGCCTCCGCGATCGCACGGATCACCGCAGGCCGCTCCACCGACTTCAGCGTCTTGAGTTCCGCCACAAGACGTTCATAGCCTTCCGCGGTCGTCGGGATCTTTTCCATGTCCCCTCATCCCGTAAGCAAAAGAAAGCGCGGAGCAAAAACATGTTGCCCGCGCGGTCAATATTCACCGCCCGGTTCCGGAGCCTTCCAGAACCTAGAACGATCCGGTTACATAGGATTGCAGCGGTGCCACTTCAATCCTTCCCGAGCGCAAAGCCTCGATGGCCTGTACAGCCGCCCGGGCACCCTCAACCGTCGTATAATAGGGAATATTGTGGGTCAGCGCGGTGCGGCGCAAGCTGAAACTGTCGGCGATGGCCTGCGCGCCCTCGGTCGAGTTGAACACCAGATCGATATGGCCGCTCAGCATGTTGTCTACGATGTGCGGGCGTCCCTCCAGCACCTTCTTCACCCGATCGACCGTCAGCCCTTCCTGCTTGAAGTGGTTGGCGGTGCCGCTGGTGGCGATGATCTTGAAGCCGAAGGAGACCAGCTTTTTTGCCAGCGTCGTGGCCAGCGGCTTGTCGTCATCCTTCACCGAGATGAAGACCGTGCCGGATTGCGGCAGCTCCACGCCGGCGCCAAGCTGTGCCTTGGCGAAGGCGAGGCCGAAATCCATGTCGATGCCCATCACCTCGCCGGTCGATTTCATCTCCGGCCCGAGGATCAGATCGACGCCGGGGAAGCGGGCGAACGGGAACACCGCCTCCTTCACCGCGACATGCTTCAGCGGCTTGGTCGGCAGCTTGAAAGTGGCCAGCTTCTCCCCGGCCATGAGGCGCGAGGCAACCTTGGCGATGGCCACGCCGGTCGCCTTGGCGACGAAGGGCACGGTGCGGCTGGCGCGCGGATTGACCTCCAGAATGTAGATGTCGCGTCCCTTCACGGCGAACTGCACGTTCATCAGGCCGACCACCTGCAGCCCCTGGGCCAGCAGGCGCGTCTGCACGCGGATTTCCTCGATGATATCGACCGGCAGGGTGATCGGCGGCAGCGAGCAGGCGCTGTCGCCGGAATGGATGCCGGCCTCCTCGATATGCTCCATGATGCCGGCGATATAGACATCCTCGCCATCGGCCAGCGCATCGACATCGACCTCGGTCGCATGGCTGAGGAAATCGTCGATCAGCACCGGGTTCTTGCCTGATACTTTCACCGCATCGCGCATATAGCGGCGCAGCTGGCTGACATCATGCACGATCTCCATCGCCCGGCCGCCCAGCACATAGGACGGGCGGATAACGACCGGGAAGCCGATCTCCAGCGCGATCTTCTCGGCTTCCTCGGCCGAGAAGGCGGTGTCGTTGGCCGGCTGGCGCAGGCCCAGCTTCTTCAGCAGCTGCTGGAAGCGCTTGCGATCTTCCGCCAGGTCGATGGCATCCGGCGAGGTGCCGAGGATCGGGATCTTCGCCGCCTCCAGCGCCGCCGCCAGTTTCAGCGGGGTCTGGCCGCCGAACTGCACGATGGCGCCCAGCACGGTGCCGTTGGACTGTTCGCGGCGCACCAGGGCGATGACATCCTCCGCCGTCAGCGGCTCGAAATACAGCCGGTCGGAGGTGTCGTAGTCGGTGGAGACGGTCTCCGGGTTGCAATTGACCATGATGGTCTCGAATCCGGCCTCCGACAGCGCGAAGGCGGCATGGACACAGCAATAGTCGAACTCGATGCCCTGGCCGATGCGGTTCGGACCGCCGCCCAGGATGATGATCTTCTTGCGGTCGGTCGGCTCGGATTCGCACTCCGCCGGCTTCAGCCCGTTGCCCTCGTAGGTCGAGTACATATAGGGCGTGCGGCTGGCGAATTCGGCGGCGCAGGTATCGATGCGCTTATAGACCGGATGGATGTCGAGGATGCGCCGGCGGGCGCCCACCTCATCCTCCGACAGGCCGGCGAGTTCCGCCAGCCGCGCGTCGGAGAACCCCATCTGCTTCAGCCGGTGCAGCCCCTGTTTGTCCTCGGGCAGGCCGGATTTGCGGATAACGGCCTCTGCCGTCACCAGCTCCTCGATCTGGCGCAGGAACCAGGGGTCGATGGCACAGGCATCGTAAATCTCTTCCACCGACAGGCCGAGACGCATCGCCTGCGCCGTGCGCAGCAGCCGGTCCGGGGTCGATTTGGTGAGGGCGGCGATAACGGTGGCGCGGTCCACCTTGTCGCCCTCGATGCCGGGGATATCCACCTCGTTCAGCCCGGTCAGGCCGGTTTCCATGGAGCGCAGCGCCTTCTGCAGGCTTTCCTGGAAGGTGCGGCCGATCGACATGGCCTCGCCGACCGACTTCATGGAGGTGCTGAGGATCGCCTCGGAGCCGGGGAACTTCTCGAAGGTGAAGCGCGGCATCTTCGTGACGACATAGTCGATGGTCGGCTCGAAGGAGGCCGGCGTCACGCCGGTGATGTCGTTGTCCAGCTCGTCCAGCGTGTAGCCGACGGCCAGCTTGGCCGCGACCTTGGCGATCGGGAAACCGGTCGCCTTGGAGGCCAGTGCGGAGGAGCGGCTGACGCGCGGGTTCATCTCGATGACGACCAGACGGCCATCCTCCGGGTTCACCGCGAACTGCACGTTGGAGCCGCCGGTATCGACGCCTATCTCGCGCAGGCAGGCGATGGAGGCATCGCGCATGCGCTGATATTCCTTGTCGGTCAGCGTCAGCGCCGGGGCGACGGTGATGGAATCGCCGGTATGCACGCCCATCGGGTCGATGTTCTCGATGGAGCAGACGATGATGCAATTGTCCGCCTTGTCGCGGACCACCTCCATCTCGAACTCCTTCCAGCCCAGTACCGATTCCTCGATCAGCACCTCATGGACCGGCGACAGCCGCAGGCCCTGCTGGACGATCTGCTCAAATTCCTCGCGGTTGTAGGCGATGCCGCCGCCCTGGCCGCCCAGCGTGAAGGAGGGGCGGATGATCGCCGGCAGGCCAACCTCGGCCAGCGCCGCGTCGGCGCCTTCCATCGACTTGATCAGGCTGCTCTTCGGCGAGGGCACGCCGATGCGGTCCATCGCCTCGCGGAACAGCAGGCGGTCCTCGGCCATCTCGATGGCCTCCAGATCGGCGCCGATCAGCTCCACGCCGAATTTCTCCAGCGTGCCGTCCTTGGCGAGGTCGCGCGCCGTGTTCAGCGCGGTCTGGCCGCCCATCGTCGGCAGCAGCGCGTCCGGGCGCTCCTTGTCGATGATCTTGGCGACGATGCCGGCGGTGATCGGCTCGATATAGGTGGCGTCCGCCAGGCCCGGATCGGTCATGATCGTCGCCGGGTTGGAATTCACCAGGATGACGCGGTAGCCCTCATCCTTCAGCGCCTTGCAGGCCTGGGTGCCGGAATAATCGAACTCGCAGGCCTGTCCGATGACAATGGGGCCGGCGCCGATGATCAGGATCGAGGAGATATCTGTACGTTTCGGCATTATTCTTACTTCCGATCCATCATATCAACGAAGCGCGTGAACAGATAATGGCTGTCGTGGGGGCCGGGGCTGGCCTCCGGATGGTGCTGGACGGAGAAGACCGGCTTGTCCTTCACCTTCAGCCCCTCGACCGTGCCATCGAACAGCGAGATATGGGTGACCTCGACATTGTCGGGCAGCGAATCGGGCAGCACCACGAAACCGTGATTCTGGCTGGTGATCTCCACCTTGCCGGTCTCATTGTCCTTCACCGGATGGTTGGCGCCGCGATGGCCGCGCTCCATCTTGCCGGTCTTGCCGCCCATCGCCAGCGCCAGCATCTGGTGGCCGAGGCAGATGCCGAAGATCGGCATGTCGCGCCGGATCAGTTCCTGGATCACCGGCACGGCGTAGGTGCCGGTCGCCGCCGGGTCGCCCGGCCCGTTGGCCAGGAACACGCCGTCCGGCGCGTGCTGCAGGATGTCCTCGACGGAGGCTGTCGCCGGCACCACCGTGACGTCGCAGCCGGCACTGGCCAGGCAGCGCAGGATATTGCGCTTGGCGCCGTAATCGATGGCGACCACCTTCTTCTTCGCGTCGGTCAGCGCGCCATAGCCTTCCGGCCGGTCGCCTTCCGCGAAGGCCCAGCGGGTCTCCTCCCACTTATAGGTCTGGCGGCAGGACACTTCCTTGGCGAGGTCCATCCCTTCCAGCCCCGGCCATTCGGCGGCCAGCCGGTGCAGTTCGGCGATATCCAGATTGCCGTCGGGGGCGTGGCACAGCGCCCCGTTGGGGGCGCCCTCATCGCGGATGCGGCGGGTCAGCTTGCGGGTGTCGATGCCGCTGATGCCCGGCAGGTCGTGGCTTTTCAGCCAGTCGTCCAGATGCCGCGTGGCGCGGTAGTTCGACGGATCGGTGATGGCGGCGCGCAGCACCAGGCCGCGTGCCGGCGGGGTGATCGTCTCGATGTCGGCGTCATTGGCGCCGACATTGCCAATATGCGGGAAGGTGAAGGTGATGATCTGGCCGGCATAAGACGGGTCCGTCAGAATCTCCTGATAGCCCGTCAGGGAGGTGTTGAAGCAGACCTCGCCCACCTTGGTGGTGGCGGCACCCAGTCCGTACCCCCAGAAAACCGTCCCGTCGGCGAGCACCAGCGCCGCCGTCGCCCCCTCTGGCCGGGGCGGGACGTTGGAACCATATTGATTTGGCATCGGGCCTATCCTATATCGAGCGCCCGCGCACCGCGGATGTTGCGGGCGCACGAATGGCAGCGGCGGGCAAATTGCCGGAGTGATAAGCAAATCGCGTGCCGCCGTCAAGTGTTGAGAAATAAAATTTTCTCAACAAAACCAAAGAGTTGGTAATTTTTATCAATTTGCACGGTAGGCAGTTTTGCATTACCGTCGCATGACTTCGCCAATGAATGCGAGGAACTTAATGCTTCGCCAACGACTTAACGAATCGCTTAAAGAAGCGATGAAGGCGCGTGATGCACGCGCCGTGTCCACCCTACGGCTCATTCTGGCAGCTCTGAAGGACCGCGACATTTGCGCGCGGGGCCGCGGCAATGTCGATGGTATCGACGAGGTCGAGATCCAGCAGATGCTGCAGAGCATGGTGAAACAGCGCCATGACTCCATCGAGATGTATGAGCGTGGCGGCCGCTGCGAGCTTGCCGAGCAGGAACGCGGCGAGATCACGATCATCCAGAAATTCCTGCCGCGCCAGCTTGACGAGTCGGAGTTGACCGAAGTGGTGGAGAAGGCGATCAGCGATGTCCAGCCTGCCGGTGTGAAGGATATGGGCAAGGTCATGGCCTTCCTGAAGCAGAATTATCCGGGCCAGATGGATTTCGGCAAGGCGTCCGGCATGGTGCGCGGCCATCTGACGGCCTGATCGCGTCCGACTGCTTTTCGCTTGAAGCCCCCGGCCTGTCCGGGGGCTTCGACGTTTCCGCGCCCTGTTGGCGAGCATACTGACTCGCACGCGGGCCGAATCGGCGTATGATAGCGCCCGCATCTTGGCACGGTGTCGATCAACGACCGCAAAACGCTGTGACGAACCGCTGGGATTAGATGTCTTTTCCACCCGAATTCCTGAACGAATTGCGCGACCGGCTGGCGGTGTCCGAGATCGTCGGGCAGCGTGTCCGGCTGCAGCGCAAAGGCCGGGAATTCCAGGGGCTGTGCCCGTTTCACAACGAGAAGACGCCCTCCTTCACCGTCAATGACGACAAGGGCTTCTACCATTGCTTCGGCTGCGGGGCGCATGGCGACGTCATCACCTTTGCCATGAACACCGAGGCGCTGAGCTTCCCGGAAGCGGTCGAGAAGCTGGCCCAGATCGCGGGTCTGCAGGTGCCGGCCCAGCATCCGGACGATCGGGCGCGCGACCAGAAGCGCCGCACGCTGGAAGAGGTGATGGAGGCGGCCTGCCGCTGGTACGAGCGCAATCTGCGCCTGCCGGTCGGCAAGCAGGCGATGGAATATCTGAAGGGCCGTGGTCTCGACGAGGCGACGCTGAAGCGCTTCCGCCTTGGTTACGCACCGAACGAGCGCAGCGCACTGAAGGCGCATCTGGTCGCCGAAGGCTTCGAGGAATCGCTGATTATTGAGGGCGGGCTGCACAAGCCGGCCGAGGAGGCCGGCGACCGGCCGGGTGAGCGCGCCCGCGGTGCCATCGATTATTTCCGGGATCGCGTCATCTTCCCGATCACCGACCGGCGCGGCCGGGTCATCGGCTTCGGCGGCCGCGTCATGGGGGACGGCCAGCCCAAGTATCTGAATTCGCCGGAAACCCCGCTGTTCCACAAGGGCCGGGTGCTCTATGGCCTGGCCCAGGCGCGCGAGGCGGCGGGCAAGGCCGGCAGCGTGCTGGTGACCGAGGGCTATATGGATGTGATCGGCCTCGCCATGGGCGGGTTCGATTATGCGGTGGCGCCGCTGGGCACGGCGCTGACCGAGGAGCAGATCCTGCAGCTGTGGAAGCTGGCGCCGGAGCCGGTACTGTGCTTCGACGGCGATTCCGCCGGACAGCGTGCCGCCGCCCGCGCGGCGGAGCGCGCCCTGCCGCTGCTGAAACCGGGCTTTTCCCTGCGCTTCGTCACCTTGCCGGCGAAGGAAGACCCGGACAGCCTGATCCGCACGCAAGGCCCAGCCGCCATGCGCCGGCTGATCGACGAGGCGGCCCCGCTGGTCACGGCGCTGTGGCGCAGCGAGCGTTCGAAGCTGCACAGCGAGACGCCGGAACAGCTCGCCCTGCTACGCCAGACCCTGGAAGAGCATGCGGCGAAGATCGCCGACCGCACGGTGCAGGGCTTCTATCGCACCGCCCTGCTGCGGCAGATGGAGGAGGCCTATCCGGCCCTGGCAGGCATCGGGGCGGCGCAGCCGGTACCGGCTCAAAGAGGGCCGGCGTCCCACGGTGAAGCGGCCCAAGGCGGTTCAGACGCTGATCTTGGCGGCTATCGCCAGGGCTATGGCGACGGGTATGAGGACGGCCATCTGCTGGGCTACCGGCGTGGCTGGCGCGACCGGCCGGGCGGCAAGTACAATCCGCGTGCCCGCCGGAAAGAGCCGGAAACCCAGGCTGATCTGGCGGCAAAACATATCGAGCGCACCGGCAGCCGGCGCTTCGCCTTTGCCCTGCGCTCGCGCCGGGCCGAGCAGATTGTTCTGGCCGCGCTGATCAATCACCCGCAGCTGATCGACGAGTTTTCGGAGGTCATCTCGATGCTTCCTTTCGAGGATGCCGAGCTTGACAGGCTGCGGGGGGAGATTCTACACGTGCCCGCTAGCGTTTCCGACCTTGACGTTCCGCATGTCGAGAGCCACCTAATTGCGCAGGGTTATGCCACGACCCTGGAGCGGCTGCGGTCGCCCGAGGTCGAGGAGACGGCCCGTTTTACAGGCGCCTCGGTTTCGGCCGACAGGGCGCGAAGTGTGCTTCAGGAATTGCTGTCGCGGGCATCCGCGCTAGCCGGACTTGAGGCGCAGTTGGTGGAGGCCCAGGCGGCCCTTGCCGACGAGATGACCGAGGAAAACTGGACGCGTATGGAGTCGCTGAGGCAAGCCTTGCAGGAGCTCGTCACTGGTCCAACCTTTGACGATCAGGCTTTTGCCATTGAAAGCGCGAGACAGCGCAACGGCGATCGCGGGTCCGGTCAGCAGTCTTAGTTGTGGGAATGGTGCGGCGGATGCTGGGGGGTGTCCGTTCCGCATATGTTTTATCGAGAGGGCAGTAGCGAATGGCAACCAAACCGGCGACGACCGACGATAAGGACGATTCCCGCGACGATCAGAATGATGCGCCGCTGATCGACAATATCGGTGCCGCTGTGAAGCGTCTTATCCAGAAGGGTAAGGAGCGCGGCTATATCACCTATGATGAGCTGAACGCGGCGCTTCCGTCCGACCAGATGTCGTCGGAGCAGATCGAAGACATCATGACCCAGCTCTCCGAGATGGGCGTGAACGTCATTGACGACGAGGACAAGGAAGAGCGCGAAGAGCGCAGCCCCGCCGGCGATGACGATGAAGAGGTCGTGAAGGGCGGCAATATCGACGACGACGATATCGGCCGCACCGACGATCCGGTGCGCATGTATCTGCGCGAGATGGGCTCGGTCGAGCTGCTGTCGCGCGAGGGCGAGATCGCCATCGCCAAGCGCATCGAGGCCGGCCGCGAGGCGATGATCGGCGGCATCTGCGAAAGCCCGCTGACCTTCGATGCCATCCTGGCCTGGCGCGATGCGCTGCTCGATGGCCGCATCCTGCTGCGCGATATCATCGATCTGGACGCGACCTACGGCGCCGGCCCGGAGGCTGAAGAGGCCACCGAAGGCGACGCTGCCGAAGAGGGCGAGCCCGCTGCCGCCAAGGAAAATCAGCCGGAAGGCGAGACGGAAGAGAGCGAAGAAGGCGACGAGGACGACAACACCATGTCGCTCTCGGCCATGGAAGCCGAGCTGAAGCCGATCGTGCTGGAGCAGCTCGACCAGATCGCCGAATCCTATGGCAAGCTGCAGAAGCTGCAGGAGCGACGCCTGCTGAAGATCCAGAAGGGCGAGGCGCTGACCAAGCAGTCCGAGGCCAAGTACGAGCAGCAGCGCTCCGAACTGGTCGAGATGATGAACAAGATCCGGCTGAACAACGGCCGGATCGAAGCGCTGATGGAGCAGATCTACGAGCTCAATCGCCGCCTGACCGGGCTGGAAGGCCGCATCCTGCGCCTGGCCGAGACCGCCGGCGTGAAGCGCCCGGACTTCCTGAAGGCCTATTTCGGTAACGAGCTCGACCCCAACTGGCTCGACTCGCTGGCCGGCCGGTCCAAGGCCTGGGACAAGTTCCTGGCCGCCCAGCGCGAGGATGCGCAGCATCTGCGCCAGCTGGTCGCCGATATCTCCTCGGAGGCGGCACTGCCGATCGGCGAGTTCCGCCGCATCGTGCAGACCGTGCAGAAGGGCGAGCGCGAGGCCAGCCGGGCGAAGAAGGAAATGGTCGAGGCCAACCTGCGTCTCGTCATCTCCATCGCCAAGAAATACACCAACCGCGGCCTGCAGTTCCTGGACCTGATCCAGGAAGGCAATATCGGCCTGATGAAGGCGGTGGATAAGTTCGAATACCGCCGCGGCTACAAGTTCTCGACCTATGCCACTTGGTGGATCCGGCAGGCGATAACCCGCTCCATCGCCGACCAGGCCCGCACAATCCGCATCCCGGTGCATATGATCGAGACGATCAACAAGCTGGTGCGCACCAGCCGCCAGATGCTGCACGAGATCGGCCGCGAGCCGACGCCGGAGGAGCTGGCAGAGAAGCTGGCCATGCCGCTGGAGAAGGTGCGCAAGGTGCTGAAGATCGCCAAGGAGCCGATCTCCCTCGAAACCCCGATTGGCGACGAGGAAGACAGCCATCTGGGTGACTTCATCGAGGACAAGAACGCGATCCTGCCGGTCGATGCGGCGATCCAGGCGAATTTGCGCGAGACCACGACGCGCGTGCTGTCCAGCCTGACGCCGCGCGAGGAGCGCGTGCTGCGCATGCGCTTCGGCATCGGCATGAACACCGACCACACGCTGGAAGAGGTCGGCCAGCAATTCTCGGTCACCCGCGAGCGTATCCGCCAGATCGAGGCGAAGGCGCTGCGCAAGCTGAAGCACCCGAGCCGCAGCCGCAAGCTGCGCAGCTTCCTGGATACCTGAGAATCCTGATCCGGCTGCAATCGAAGAACCCGCCGCGCTTCCCGCCGGCGGGTTCTTTGTTGGCGCGTGGCCGTCTGGCGGGTGTCCGGTACGCGCCTCGGTTGACGGCGCCCGTCCCATGCGGGATAAAGCCGGACAAGGCGCTTGCCACCTTACGGGCCTGTAGTTCAGCGGTTAGAACCCGCCGCTCATAACGGCGTTGTCGCAGGTTCGAATCCTGCCGGGCCCACCATTCTCTTCCGTGAACATCGCAAAGAAAAACCGGCCGCCGCGGGATGCGGCGACCGGCTTTCAGGGCTGGTCCGCTTACGCGATGTCGAAGCGGCCGGCGTTCATCATCTTCGTCCAGGCGGCGACGAAGTCCTTCACGAACTTCTCCTTGCCGTCATCCTGGGCATAGACTTCGGCATAGGCCCGCAGTACCGCGTTCGAGCCGAACACCAGATCGACTCGGGTTGCCGTCCATTTCGCCTGGCCGGTCTTGCGCTCGACGATCTCGTACAGGTTCTTGCCCGTCGGCTTCCAGCTATAGGCCATGTCGGTCAGGACGGTGAAGAAGTCGGTCGTCAGCGCACCGACGCGGTCGGTGAAGACGCCATGCCTGCTGCCGCCATGGTTGGCGCCGATGACGCGCATGCCGCCGACCAGCGCCGTCATCTCATGGGCGGTCAGGCCCATCAGCTGCGTGCGGTCGAGCAGCAGCTCCTCCGCACTGACGGCATAATCCTTCTTCAGCCAGTTGCGGTAGCCATCATGGATCGGCTCCAGCGGCTCGAAGGATTCGGCGTCGGTCATCGCGTCGGTCGCGTCGCCACGGCCCGGCGAGAACGGCACCTCGATGGCGACGCCGGCCGCCTTGGCCGCCTGCTCGACACCGACATTGCCGGCCAGCACGATCACGTCGGCGACGCTGGCACCGCTCTGGGCGGCGATGCCCTCCAGGACACCCAGCACCTTCTTCAGCCGGGCCGGCTCATTGCCTTCCCAATCCTTCTGCGGGGCCAGGCGGATGCGCGCACCGTCGGTACCGCCGCGCATGTCGGAACCTCGATAGGTGCGCGCGCTGTCCCAGGCGGTGGTAACCATCTCGCTGACCGACAGGCCGCTGGCCGCGATCTTCGCCTTCACCGCCTTCACGTCATAGCCGGTGGGGCCGACCGGGACGGGGTCCTGCCAGATCAGGTCTTCTTGCGGCACGTCGGGGCCGAAATAGCGCTGCTTCGGACCCATGTCGCGGTGGGTCAGCTTGAACCAGGCGCGGGCGAAGGCGTCCGACAAGGCGTCGAAATCCTTGTAGAACCGCTCCGAGATTTCCCGATAGGCCGGGTCCATCTTCATCGCCATGTCGGCATCGGTCATGATCGGCATGCAGCGGATCGAGGGATCCTCGACATCGACCGGCATGTCTTCCGGCTTGATGTCGATCGGTTGCCACTGCCAGGCACCGGCCGGGCTCTTCTTCAGCTCCCACTCATAGTTCAGCAGCAGGTGGAAATAGCCATTGTCCCAGCGGGTCGGGTGGGTAGTCCAGGCGCCCTCGATGCCGCTGGTCACGGTGTTGCGGCCGATGCCCCGGCTGGTCTTGTTGTTCCAGCCCAGACCCTGCTCCTCGACGCTGGCCGACTCCGGATCGGGGCCGAGCAGCGCCGCATCGCCATTGCCGTGGGTCTTGCCGACGGTGTGGCCGCCGGCGGTCAGGGCGACGGTTTCCTCATCATCCATCGCCATGCGCTTGAAGGTTTCGCGCACCTGGGCGGCGGTCTTCAGCGGGTCCGGCTGGCCGTTCACGCCTTCCGGGTTCACATAGATCAGGCCCATCTGCACGGCGGCCAGTGGGTTTTCCATCGTCGCCGGATCATCGACGCTGCCATAGCGGCCATCGCTGGGGGCGAGCCATTCCTTCTCGGCACCCCAATAGACGTCCTTTTCCGGGTGCCAGATATCCTCGCGACCAAAGCCGAAGCCGAAGGTCTTCAGCCCCATCGACTCATAGGCGATGGTGCCGGCGAGCACGAGCAGGTCGGCCCAGCTGACCTTGTTGCCGTACTTCTTCTTGATCGGCCACAGCAGGCGCCGCGCCTTGTCGAGATTCACATTGTCGGGCCAGGAATTCAGCGGTGCGAAGCGCTGGTTGCCGGTGCCGCCGCCACCGCGGCCATCGGCCAGCCGGTAGGAGCCGGCGGCGTGCCAGGACATGCGGATCATCAGCCCGCCATAATGACCCCAGTCGGCCGGCCACCAATCCTGGCTGTCGGTCATCAGCGCGTGCAAATCCTTCTTCAGCGCCGCGACATCAAGCTTCTTCAGCTCCTCGCGGTAGTTGAAGCCCTGTCCCATCGGGTTGGTCTTGCTGTCATGCTGGTGAAGAATGTCGAGGTTCAGCGCGTTCGGCCACCAGGACATGACCGAGGTGCCGGTGGCGGTATTACCGCCATGCATCACCGGGCATTTGCCGGCAGCTCCCTTGCTTGGTGCGTTCATCTTTTCTCTCCGACGCTTGGTTCGCGGAATTGCGGGAAATTCGTCATTCAGCTTAAGGACGCCCTTGCTGTCCGCCGCTTCCTTGCATCTGGAGTATGATCGAGTTCATTCATAAGATAAAATTGCATTTTCAAATTTACATGATATGAAAAACTTATGATTGATATTTCCATGAAACATCTGCGCTATTTCGAGGCGCTGGCGCAGCACCGGCATTTCGGCCGCGCCGCCGAGGCCTGCTCCATCTCGCAACCGGCCCTGTCGCTGCAGGTGAAGGAGCTGGAGGAGATCGTCGGCGCGCCGCTGGTGGAGCGGGGCACGCGGCAGATTCGCCTGACCGGTCTGGGGGAAAGCTTCGCGGCCCGCGCGCGCATCATCCTGCGCGCGGTGGAGGAGCTGGGCGATCTCGCCCGCGCCTCGCACAGGCCGTTCACCGGGCAACTGCGCCTCGGGGTCATCCCGACGGTGGCGCCCTATCTACTGCCCTCCGTCATCAACAGCCTGACGCAGCGTTATCCGGCGCTGGATCTTCTGCCGCGCGAATCGACGACGCAAAGGCTGATCGGCGAGTTGATGAACGGAAGGCTGGACGCGGCGATCCTGGCCTTGCCGGTGTCGGAACCGGCCCTGACGGCGGTTTCGTTGTTCGAGGAGGAATTCTTCCTGGTGCGCCCGCAGGCCGATGCGGGCAAGCCGGTGCCCAGCGCCGAGATGCTGCAGGATATGCGGCTGCTGCTGCTGGAGGAGGGGCACTGCTTCCGCGATCAGGCGATTTCCTTCTGCAAGATATCGGTCTCGCCGTCGCACGATCTGATCGAGGGAAACTCGCTCTCGACGCTGGTACAGATGGTCGGTGCCGGGATTGGCGTCACCCTCATCCCCGAGATGGCGGTTCCGGTCGAGACGCGCTCGGCGCCGGTTTCTGTTGTCCGCCTGGCACCGCCCCGGCCCAGCCGGACGATCGGCATGGTCTGGCGCAAGACCAACCCGCTTGCGGATGAACTCGTCCAGATTGCCGGGGTTATCCGCGCGGCCGGGACAGGCAGGCTCGCGGCCTGATCGGTTCCCCCTTCAGGCCGATTTCCGCATCGGAGGAATCCAGAGGCTGGGAGAGGTGCCTGTCGCTCAGGAAACTGGCGCTGACGAAGCTGGCGCTGGCGGCGCTGACCACGATGACATGCGCGCGGGCGGCCTGGGCGGCGGTTTCCGCGTCGCCGCGCAGGATGGCGGTGACGATGGCATCATGTTCGTCCCAGCTTTTGTGCAGGCGGCCCAGCACATGGAACTGGGCGCGGCGGAACGGCGCCAGCCGGCTGCGCGTGGAACTCACCAGATCGGCCAGATAGCCGGAATGGCAGCCCTCATAGATCAGCCCGTGGAACTGCATGTTGAAGGCGGCATATTCTTCCTGTGCGCTGGCGCGCACCAACTCCGCCGAGTGCTGGTGCAGATCGGAAAGCGCCCGGCGCTCGCCGGCACTCATGCGCTGCGCGGCCAGCCGGGCGCAGGCCGATTCCAGCTCGGCCATCGCCTCGAACATCTCGGTCAGCTGCTGGTCGGTGATGGTGGCGACGACGCAGCCGCGATTGGGCCGGCGCTTTGCCAGCCCCATGGCGCAGAGCTGGCCCAGCGCCTCGCGTACCGGTGTGCGCGACACGCCGAAACGGTCGGCCAGCCCCGGCTCGTCCAGCTTTTCGCCGGGCGGCAGCAGCCCCTTCACGATATCGTCGGCCAGCGCGCGCACCATCTCGTCCACCGTGGTGCCGGCGCGCAGCAGGGCGCGCTTTTGCTGCATCATGCGGGCAATTCCTCCCCCTGCCTGGTCCCCCGGTGAATTTCCGGCGGGTGGGGGATGGCGTCAAGCAGCATACGGGTATAGGCGTCGGCCGGCGCGCGCAGCACGCTTTCGGTGTCGCCCTCCTCGACGATGCGGCCCTGGCGCATGACCATGACGCGGTCGCAGATCAGCCGCACCACGTTCAGATCGTGGCTGATGAACAGATAGCTGATGCCCAGCTCGACCTTCAGATCGGCCAGCAAATTCAGCACCACCGCCTGCACCGAGACATCGAGCGCCGCCGTCGGCTCGTCCAGGATGACCAGCTTTGGGTTCAGGGCAATGGCCCGCGCGATGCCGACGCGCGCCTTCTGCCCGCCGGACAGCTGATGCGGAAAGCGGTCCAGCAACTCGCCCGGGAGGCCGACCAGCCGGGCCAGCTCCTCGACGCGCTGGCGGGCGGCGTCGGCGCCCTTCATGCCGCCCAGCAGGAACAGCGGGTCGGCGATGGAGCGGAAGGCGCTCCAGCGCGGATTCAGGCTGTCGGTCGGGTCCTGGAAGACCATCTGCAGCTTGCCGCGCAACGGCGTGCGGGCAAAGCGGGCCGCGGGAATTGCAGCGATATCCGCGCCATCGAAGCGAATGGCGCCGCTGGTCGGGTCGAGCAGCCGCATCACCATGGCCGAGGTGGTGGATTTTCCGCAGCCGCTTTCGCCGACCAGCCCCAGGCTCTCGCCCTCATGCACGGTGAAGGAGATGCCGTCCACCGCCCGGAAGGCCGGGCTGTCGCCGCGCGCCGGGAACTGCTTCACCAGGTCGCGCACCTCCAGCAGCGGTTTGCCGCGCGGCACGGCGACGGGGGCCGGTCGGGATTCCGGCAGCAGGTCGCGGATCTTCGAATCGAGCCGCGGCGTGGCGCGCAGCAGGCGCTGTGTATAGGCGTGGGCGGGCCGGTCGAACAGGCTTGCGGTGCGCGCCGCCTCGACGATCCGGCCTTTCTCCATGACCACGATGCGGTCGCAATAGGCGGCGGCCAGTCCCAGGTCGTGGGTGATCAGGATGGTGGACATGCCGCGCGCGCGCGTCAGCTCGCGCATCAGATCCATCACCGTTTTCTGCGTGGTCACGTCCAGGCCGGTGGTCGGCTCGTCGGCGATCAGCAGCTGCGGCCGGCAGGCGAGTGCTATGGCGATGACGATACGCTGGCACATGCCGCCAGACAGCTCGAACGGGTAGGCGCTGTAGCGCTCCTCCGGATTGGCGATCTTCACCGCGCGCAGCATCTCGATGGCGGCCTTTTTCGCGGTCGCGCGCACCGCCAGCGCATGCTCGATCAGCACATCCTCGATCTGCCGGCCAACAGTGCGGATCGGGTTCAGCGCGGCGCGCGGGTTCTGGAACACCATCGACATTTCGCGGCCGCGCAGCTCGGCCATCACCTTCTCCGGGGCATCATGCACCGCCACGCCGCCGAAAGTGATACTGCCCTCGGCGATGCGGCCGGCGCGGTCGAGGATGCGCATGACGGCGTAGGAGGTGACCGACTTGCCGGAGCCGGATTCGCCGACGATGCCCAGCGTCTCGCCCTTACCGACAGAGATGCTGATGCGCTCGATGGCGCGCACCGCGCCGTTTCGCGTGGCGAACTCCACCGTCAGGTCGCGGACATCAAGCAGCGGGATGGCGTTCATGGCGTGACCCTTCCTCAGGTGCGGCGCTGCGGATCGACGAGGTCGCGCAGCCCGTCGCCCATCAGGTTGAAGGTAAAGACCGCCAGCATCAGGGCGGCACCGGGGAACAGCGCCAGCCACCATTCGCCGGACACAATGAAATTGGCGCCCTCGGCAACCATGATGCCCCATTCCGGTGTTGGCGGGCGCACGCCAAGGCCAATGAAGGACAGGCCGGCGGCGTTCAGGATCGCCCAGCCCATGTTCAGCGAGATCTGCACCATCATCGGCGGCAGCGAGTTCGGGAAGATATGCACCGCCAGCACGCGCAGGTCGCTGTTGCCCGACAGCTTGGCGGCCTGCACGAAGCCGGCCTCGCGGCGGATGTTCACCTCGGCGCGGGCCATCCGGGCATAGAAGGGCAAATTGATGATGGCGGTGGCGTAGATCACGTTCTCGATGGTGTTGCCCGCCGCCGCCACGATGCCCATCGCCAGCACGAAAAGCGGGAAAGCCATGATGGTATCCAGGCAGCGCCCGACGATGCGGTCGGTCCAGCCGCCATAATAGCCGGCCAGCGAGCCCAGCGCGGAGCCCGCCACGAAGGACAGTGCCACGGCGGCGACGGAGATCGACAGATCCAGCCTGGTCGCAACAACGACGCGGGAGAACACGTCGCGGCCCAGATGGTCGGTGCCGAACCAGTGGTTCCAGGAAGGTGGCTGCAGCGCGCTCGCCCCGTCGGTCGCCAGCGGGTCATAGGGCACCAGTGCCGGCCCGAACAAGGCCGCCAGTACGAACAGCGCGGCCAGCGCGAAGGCGAAGGCTGTCACCGGGTTGCTGGCCAGCACATAGCGGAAATGCCGCCAGAAACTGTTGCGCCGCACGGCGGGAGCAGGGGCCGGTTCGGTCAGCGTGGTCATGGCTCAGTCCTCCAGCCGCAGGCGCGGATCGACCAGCGTGTAGATGATATCGATGGCGAGGTTCAGGGTGACGAACAGCAGCGCCATCGCCAGCACGAAGCCCTGCACGGCGGCATAGTCGGAGACCACCAGCGCCTCGATGGCGTAAGAGCCGATGCCAGGCCAGGCGAACACTTTCTCGACCAGCACATTGGCGCCCAGCGCGAAGGAGAACACCATGCCCAGCGTGGTGATGATCGGCAGCATCGCATTGCGGAAGCCATAGCCGAACAGCACCTTGCGGCGCGACAGGCCGGCGGCGCGCGCGGTGCGGATGAAGTCGCTGCCCAGCACCTGCAGCATCGCCGCGCGGGTCATCCGGGCGATGGGCGCCAGCGTGAACAGCGCCAGCGTCAGCGCTGGCAGGGCGATATGGGCGAGCGCGCTGGCGAAGGCGCCGGGATCGCCAGCAAGGATGGAATCGATGGTGTAGAAGCCGGTCACATGATCGGGCGGCAGATAGAGGATATCGAGCCGCCCCATCGGCGGCGGCGCCCAGCCCAGCAGGTAATAGAACAGATAGACCAGCGCGAGGCCGGTGAAGAAGGTCGGCAGCGACACGCCGGCGGTGACCACGAAGCGGCACAGATGATCGACCCAGCTGTCCGGCCGGGTCGAGGCCAGCACGCCCAGCGGCACGGCGACGGCGATGGAGACCAGCAGGGCGATCAGCGTCAGCTCCACCGAGGCGGGCAGGCGGGTCGTGATCTCGTACAGCACCGGCTGGCCGGTCGAGATCGACATGCCAAGGTCGCCGGTCGCGAGGTCGCCGAGATAGGCCAGGAACTGCACCGGCAAGGGCCGGTCGAGGCCCAGCTGCTTGCGGATTTCCGCGATCGAGGCCTCATCGGCGGCGGGGCCGGCGAAATAGACCGCCGGATCGCCGGGCAGCGCGCGGGTCAGCAGGAAGGTGACGATCACGATGCCCGCGAGGGCGGGCACCGCCTGTAACAGGCGGCGCCCGACCAGCCGGACCTTGGGTGGCATGGCCACGGGGATGGAAATGGCCATGGGTCCGGCCCTCCGTTACGCGGTCTTGAAGGTGAGGCTGCGCACGTCCGGCATGCGGTGGAACCAGAACTCATAGCCCTCCACGCCCGGCCGCATGGCGCTGTCGAGATAGGGCTGGTACAGCGGGATGCGCGGCACGTCGTCGATTGCCTTGGCGATCATGCGCCGGATCTTCGGCGCATAGTCCGGGTTATCCATCGGCATGTGCAGCGTCTCGTTGATCAGCTGCATCATCTCCGCATCGTCATAGTTCGAGGCGTTGAACAGATTGCCCTTCACATAGGCCCAGAAGAAATAATAGTCGGGCGTGTTCAGCCAGCCGCCGAAATTGTCCAGCAGCAGCGGCAGCTTCTTCTCGACCAGCGCCACGGTGCGCCAGTTGGCGCCCGGAATCTTGTCGATCGTCGCCTTGATGCCGATCTTCGCCAGCCCTTCCTGGATCAGCAGGGCCGTCGGCTCGCCCCAGGAAGCGGTGCCAAGGTCGAACGACAGCGGCACCTCGAAGCCGTCCTTGTAGGGCGTCTGGGCCAGCAGTTCCTTCGCCTTGTCGTAATCGGTGGTGTAGGGGAAGGGCTGCGGCCAGGCGATGTCGGTCGGCTCCGCGCTGGCACCGCCCCACATCTTGGCGCCGCGTTCATAGGCGGCGTTCTTGTGGATTTCCTCATAGGGCACGGCATAGGCAATGGCCTGGCGCACCAGCTTGTTCTTGAACGGCTCGAAGATCAGGTTCGGGCACAGCACATGCAGGCAGTTCTCGATCGGCGTGCCGACCACCTTCACGGTTTTCAGAGCCGCCAGTTCCTTCGCGTCCTTCGGCGGGATGTCGTGCGACAGATGCACGTCGCCGCGCTCGATCAGCGCGCGCCGGGTCGATTGCGAGGGGATTTCGCGGATGATGATGCGCTTGGCCGCCGGCAGCGGGCCACCCTTCCAGGAATCGTTGCGGGTATAGACCAGCTGCTGGCCGGAATCCCAGCGCTCCACCTTGTAGGCGCCGGAGCCGGCCGGGGTGCGATGCAGATACTCCATCGCCCAGGGGTCCTTCTCCGTCGCGTTCGCCTTGGCGACCTTCGAATTGATGATGAAGGGCACCGGCACGGCGAGGTCGGGCAGGGTCAGCTTCGACTGCCGCAGGAAGTTGATCTTGAAGGTCTTGGCGTCGATCACCTCGAACTGTGCCGGCTTTTCCAGCGAGCCGGCCCGCATCTGCACGGTCGGGAAACCACCGACGGAGACGGCGCGGTCGAGCGACCATTTCACATCCTCGGCTGTGACCGGGCTGCCGTCCCAGAAGGTGGCGTCCTTCAGCTTGAAGGTGACGGAATTGCCGTCCGGCGCGATCTCCCAGCTTTCCGCCAGCTCGCCTTGCAGGGTCGAATAATCGTAGCTGAGCGACCCGTCCGGCATGGTCTTGGTGCCGAAGGTCAGCAGCCGGTCATAGCAATTGACGGCGACCTGATAGCTCGGCCGGTTGGTGCCGGTGCGGTGCAGATCCAGGCTGTTGATGGTGGTGCCGGTGACCACCACCAGCGTATCGGCCGTTGCGGCGGCGGCAGGCAGGACTTTGAGGAAAGGCAGCATGCCTGCGCTCAACGCACCGGTGCTCAGCGCCAGGGTGGAACTGGCCTTGAGAAAGGCTCTCCTGTTCATGATCGATTATCCTTCGACAGTGGGACTGCCGAAGTGCATGCACTTTCTGGGCCATTCTGATTTGGCAAGTTTTATTTTTTATAAACAAAAGGATAAGTCGGATAAGCAGGGCGAAGAAGAGTCGCCGCAGAAAGGTAGTGCAAAAAAAATAGCCCCATTTCCCAATGAGGCTATTTTTTGGGCATTCGTGACGCCCTGACAGCACGCCGCTCACAGCCGCGGCCGGTCAATCCATCTCCATCAGGTCCGACACGAAGAGCTCGTAGGAGCCGCCCTTGTCAGCCAGCATGGCGTTCAGCAGGGCGCCGGTATCCTTGGTGGCGTCGCGTTCCGCACGGTCCAGATCGTTATAGAGCGGCAGGATGGTGCCTTTGATCGTGGCCGGATTGCAGGCCCGCCCAATCGTGTGATAGCCGACGATTTTGCCTTGCTGGATGTTGGGCATGACGTGGGCGATGATCCAGACATGATCGCCGGTCTTGGTCGTGGCATTGAGGTAGGCACAGGCATCCCTGCCTTCACCAACAGTTTTCCAGAGCAATTCGAAGACCGTCTGCGGCATGCCATTCTTGTCGAGTATGCCGCGCCGCTGGCCAAGGCATTCCGCCTCGCTGTAGCCGGTGATCTTCGTGAAGGCGTGATTCACATAGGTGAGATGGCCGTCCAGGTCGGTCTTGTCGACGAGCAGTTCGTCGCGGTCGAGGCGGACTTCCTTGCCAGAGAGTTTCACTTCATTTCTCCAATAGTTCCGTCATGAATATGGCGGGTCAGCGCGTTGCCATATCCATGCGTGTATTTGGAGAGATAAAGATTAAATTTTATTTAAATGTATTTGGTTAATTTTTATTAATAATAATCAGTTGAGTGGCGTGTCCTGATGCCAGGATATACTGGGTCCGTAATCGCATTTGAAGAATGCGCAAGAAGGCCGTTCCAGTTGTGAATCCGGGGAGGTCCAGCAGGTGGCGACCTCTCTAGGTCCGCTCGGAGCCTTCCGCCTTCAGCGCCCACATCAGGGACAGCACGGCGCCCTTGCAACGCGGCAACAACAGCAGGGTCAGCGCCAGCGTCGCCACGGACCAGCCGATGCCCTGCAGCCAGATATCGGGCTGGTAATTGCGTTCCAGCATCAGCATCGGCGGGATGACGATATGGGCGACGATGAAGACGGTCAGCCAGGGCGGCATGTCGTCAGCGCGGAAATGGCCATAGGCCTCGCCGCAATGGCTGCAGGACGGCGTCACCTTCAGATAGGAATGCAGCAGCCCGCGCGTACCGCATTTCGGGCAGCGCCCTTGCAGGCCGCGCCACAGCACGGTCGGCAGGGAAGGGGGGAGGCGCAGGGATGGCACGGCTGTCATGTCACTTCTGTCCGGAGATAGGGCAAAATCCAACCCGCAATATGGCATCGGATTTCGGCTTTGCCATCCGCGAAACCCCTGCTGCGGCGCTATGCCTCAAGACTCACTCCGCCGCATTCCTGTCGGCCGCCGAGGCAAGCTGCCGTCCGACAAGACGCGCATAGAGCCCGCCTCTGGCCAGCAGTTCCTCGTGACTGCCGGTCTCGACGACGCGGCCCTGGTCCAGCACGACGATGCGGTCGGCACTGCGTACGGTGGACAGCCGGTGGGCGATGACGATGGTGGTGCGGCCCTGTTGCAGCTTGTCCAGCGCCGCGCGTACCGCCTGCTCGTTCACCGCGTCCAGATGCGAGGTCGCCTCGTCGAGCACCAGCACCGGCGCGTCCTTCAGGAAGGCGCGGGCGATGGCGACGCGCTGGCGCTGCCCGCCGGACAGGCTGGTGCCGCGCTCGCCGACCCTGGTTGCCAGCCCATCGGGCAGGCTCTCGACCAGCTCCGACAGTGAGGCATTGCGCACCGCCGCCTCGATATCCGCCGCGCTGGCGTCTGGCCGGGCGAGGCGGATATTGGCTTCCAGCGTGTCGTTGAACAGGTAGGTATCCTGCGCCACCAGCGCGATGCGGGTGCGCAGATCGTCCAGCTTTCCGGCGCGCAGATCGTGCCCGTCCAGCGTGATGCGGCCGGATTCCGGATCCCAGAAACGCATCAGAAGCTGCGCCAGCGTGGTCTTGCCGGCGCCCGACGGGCCGACCAGCGCCACCGTCTCGCCCGGCTTCGCGTGGAAGCTGACGGCGGTCAGCGCCGGGCGGCTGGTGCCGGGATAGCGGAAACCCACAGCGTCCAGCGCCAGATCGGCTCCCTGCACGCCGGCGGCGCGCGGGATATCGATTCCGGGACCATCCTCGACCACCGGCTTTTCCTGCTCGACCGCATGGATGCGCCGCGTCGCGCCCAGCGTGTCGGCAAGCTGCCGGCCGACCTGAGCGATCTCGGAGACCGGCAGGAAGGCGGCCAGCGCCAGCAGGGTCAGCAGCGGCAGATGGCCGGCATCGATGGTGCCGGCGGAGGCCAGATAGGCACCGGTAACGACGATGGCGAGGCCGCCCAGCCCGGTCAGCACTTCCAGCAGGCTGTTCTGCGCCGTCAGTTCGCGGAAGAACGGCATGCGCAGGCGCATATGATGATCGGTCAGCCGGTCAAGCGCATCGCCGCGCGCCTGTTCCTGCCGGTTGGCGACGATCTCGCCCAGCCCCTGCACGGTATCGACGGCATGCGCGGCCAGCTCGCCGGCGGCTTCCCGCGCGCGCGATCCCAGCCGGTCAACGCGCTTGCGCATCAGCCAGGGGCTCAGCCCCACCGCCAGCAGGAAGGGCAGCAGCACCAGCGCCAGCAGCGGGTCCTGCCCGGCCAGCACGGCCAGCACCACGGCGGGCACCAGCACGGCGACGGCGGCGGGGGTGATGGTGTGGGCGAAGAAATATTCGACCATCTCCACATCATGGGTGGCGATGCCCATCAGGTCGCCGGTGCGGCGGCGCACCAGATAGGCGGGCGCCAGCCGGTCCAGCTTGTTGAACAGCGCGATGCGCATCTCCGCCAGCAGCCGGAAGGCGACATCATGGGCCAGCCAGGATTCCGCCCAGTGCAGGATGCCGGCGAGCGGCGCGGTGATGAACAGCCAGGGCAGCAGATACCCGAAGGGCTGGCCGTTCTTCAGCGCCAGCACGATAAGGGCGCTGAACACGCCGACACCGATGAAGGCGGCGACACGGGCGACGCCGAAGATGAAGGTCAGGGTCATCTTGGCCCGCCAGGGGGCGATCAGCCGCATCAGGATGACGACCAGCTGGCCCCAGCCCAGCCCTTCGGCAGCGACGATGCCCTCGGTCGGGCCCAGTGCCTGTCCGGTGGGGAGATCGGCGGCAGCCTGACGCGCTGCCGGCTGCGCTTTCGCGGAATCGTCCAGCAGAACGGCGTCCAATAGCGGCGCGTCCTGCTGGCGTTCGGCATCCTTCGCCTGTTCGGCCATCAGCGCTGCATAGACGCCGCCCTTGTCCATCAGCGCGGCATGGTCGCCTTGCTCCGCCACCTTGCCGTCATCCAGCACCAGGATGCGGTCGCAGCCGATGATGCTGGACAGGCGGTGCGCCAGCACCAGCGTGGTGCGGCCCTGCATCAGCCGGTCCAGCGCCTGCTGGATGACCGCCTCGTTCTCGGCATCAATGGCCGACAGCGCCTCGTCGAGGATCAGGATCGGCGCATCGCGCAGGATGGCCCGGGCGATGGCAACGCGCTGGCGTTGCCCGCCGGACAGTTTGATGCCCTTCTCGCCGATCAGCGTATCGTAGCCCTGCGGCAGGCCCAGGACGAATTCATGGATGTTGGCCGCCTTCGCGGCCTCGATCATGGCGTCCTCGCCGGCGTCGGGCCGGCCCAGAAGGATGTTCTCGCCGATGGTGCCGTGGAACAGATAGGCATCCTGATGCACCACGGCGATGCGGCTGCGGATATCGGCGAAGGGAATCTGTCGCAGATCCACACCGCCGATGCGGATCGCGCCCCGGTCGGGATCGAAGAAGCGCAGCAGCAACCGCACGATGGAGGATTTGCCGACGCCGGACGGGCCGACGATGCCGACGCGCTCGCCCGGCTTCACGGCGAAGCTGAGGCCCTCATGGGTGAAACGCCGGCTGCCCGGATAGGCGAAGGCGACGTCTTCGAAGGTGATGGACGGTTCCAGCGCGGCCGGCGCGGGACCCTCAGGGCGTGTGGCGGCGTCCGGCACCGGCGGCTGGGCGTCGAAGATGCGATAGACGCCCTGCGCCGCCGACATCCCGACCATGCCCTCATGCAGCACGGTACGCAGGTCGCGCATCGGACGGAACATCTCGATGCCGGTCATCAGGATCATCAGCAGCGCGGTCAGCTCCATCGCCCCCGCCTCGACGCGGAAGGCGCCCAGCGCCAGTGCTGCCGCGGCACCCAGTGCGATGGCGGTGTCGGTAATGCCGCGCGACAGCGTGTTGGTCGCCAGCACCCACATGGTCGAGCGGAACAGTTCGCGCGCCTTCACCGCCAGCAGATCGGCGCGCGGCCGGCTCTGCCCGAAGGCCTTCAGCGTGGCGAGGCCCTGGATCGAATCCAGCAGCTCGGCGGCGAAACCGGAATAGGCGCGCTGCCGGTCGCGCGCCTTGCGGGTGTCCAGCTTATGCCAGGCCGCCGGCGCCAGCAGCGCCAGCAGCGCGAAGCTCAGCATGACCAGCGCTACCTGCAGGTCCAGCCAGGCGACGAAGCCGAAGATCAGGAACGGCGTGAGGGCGGAGACCAGAAGCTGCGGAATATACTTGCCGAAATAGGTTTCCAGCTGCTCGACACTGTCGATCATGGTCAGCGCCATGTCGCCGGAGCGCTGCTGGCCGACATAGGCCGGGCCAAGTGCGGCAATCTTGTCGTAGATGGCGCGGCGCAGCTGGCGCTGCACCCGGGCGGCGGTCTCGTGCGCCACCATGACCCGCCATTGTTCGAAGAAACCGCGCAGGATCATGGCGATGCCGACCAGTGCCGCCGGCAGCAGCAATTCCTGCAGCGTTGCCCCCTGGAACACCCGGGCGATCAGCCAGCCCAGCAAGGCGAGGCGCGCGATGCCCAGCGCCACGGCGGCAAGGCCGATGGCCACGGCACCGGCGATGCGCCAGCGCACACCCTCGGTGAAGGCCCAGAGCCGCATTTCGAAATGCATGTCGATCCCCGCTGTCGATGCCATTGCGTCGCATCAGCTTATCGCAAGCGCGATGGCAGGACAGCCCGCATGACGGGAAGGGGGCGATACGCCGCCGTAACGCGCGGTAACGCCTGTAGTCGCGCCGGAGAGGATTAGCGGATCAGCGGGATCACCAGGCTGGCCAGCCACAGCGAGAAGGCACCGCCGGCACTGTATCGGGCATAGCGTTGATAGATGTCGCGCAGCGTGCCGCCGATCACCTTCTGGCGGCGGCTTTCCGGCAGCGGATGGGCCTTGCCGAGCAGCAGCCAGGTCTCGGTTCTGCGGTAGTCGGTGCTGGCCGCCATCATGGCGCGATAGGCCAGGATAGCCGCCATGATGATCATCGTCGCCGCCCCCATTTTCAGGGACAGCGCGACATCGAAGCTGAAGGCGACCATGAGGGTGCCGACCGCGAGCAGGGCAAAGGCCGTGCCGCGCCGCACCGAAATTTCCGCACAGGTCTTGATACGGTCCATGAACAGCCACCTCTCATACTGGTGACGATCAATGACCATACTGTGCGCGCGGCCTTTGACCGGCGCAAGATGGATTATGTGGCCGGCTGCAGCCCCAGCGAGGGGGCGAGGCCGTAATAGCCGAGAACCGCCCAATAGGCGAAGCGCAGCACCAGCAGCCAGAAGATTGCCACCAGCGGCAACAGCCCGCGGGTCACGAAATTCGGCGTAATGGCGCTGACCGCATTCAGGATCGGGTCGGTCAGGCGGGTGAAGGTGCGCCAGATGTAATTGTGCCAGTCCGGCGAGACGAACAGCCCCAGAATCATGCGCCCCAGCAGCGTATAGATCAGCGCCGCGACGATGTAGTTGGGGATGTGGAAGTACCAATAGTCCCAGAACGGATTGCCGGAGAACATGTGCGTTTCTTCTGCCCCGAAAACGATTTTTGCGTGTGACGTGTCCCTGCCAGGCGGGAAGCCTAGCAAAGCGGAAAAGAAAAGGGCAGGGCCGTGATGGCCCTGCCCAGTTGCTTTCGTAAAAAGACCGGTCAGTCGGCCTTTTCTTCCATCAGTGTCTGGCCCCTGGGGATGCGGATCGAGTCGATGAAATCCTGCATCTCCTTGGACGGAGCCGGTGTCATCCAGCTGACGATGATGGTCGCCAGGAAGCCCGTCGGAATACCGAACAGGCCGGCCGAGATGTTGGACACCCCGAACCACAGCGGCATGCCGAAATACTTCGTTCCCACCAGATAGAACAAGGTGAAGCCGAAGCCGATGATCATGCCGGCAATGGCGCCCTGGTTTGTGCAGCGTTTCCACCACACACCCAGCACCAGGACGGGGAACAACCCGGCTGCCGCGAGGGAGAAGGCCCAGGCGACCAGTGCCAGAATGCCGCCTGGTCTTGACGAAGCCACCACGGCGGCAAGGAGTGCCACCGCCACCAGCAGGACACGCGCGATCATCAGGCGCTTCGCGGTGGAAGCGGTCGGATCGATCATGCGGTAGTACACGTCATGACTGAGCGCGTTGGCGATGGCCAGCAGCAGACCGTCCGCAGTGGACAGCGCGGCTGCCAGACCGCCGGCCGCGACCAGGCCTGCGATCACGTAGGGCAGGCCGGCAATTTCCGGCGTCGCGATAACGATGACGTCCGGGTTTATCTTCAGTTCGGCGATCTGAAGGATGCCGTCGGTGTTCAGGTCGGTGATGGTGACGAGGCCGATGCTGGAATAGATCTGCACCCAGTCCGGCAGGGCCGCGATATTGGCACCGATGACGTTGGCGTAGATTTCGTACTTCGCGAAGGCGGCATAGGACGGCGCCGTGAAGTACAGCAGGAAGATGAACAGCATGCTCCAGCCGACCGACTTGCGGGCATCACGCACGCTGGGCGTGGTGAAGAACCGCATCAGCACGTGCGGAAGCGAGGCGGTGCCGACCATCAGACACAGGATCAGCGCGAAGAAGTTCAGCGGATCGAATGACGAGAATGGAACGATGTGCGGCGTTACGCCGGCCAGTGCAGGCTTGGTCTGCTCCAGCTCGGTGATGCGCTGCAGGATATCGCCATACATCAGCTGCGGGACCGGGACGCCGGTCGTCTGCGCCGACAGGATGACCACCGGCACCATGTAGGCGATGATCAGCACGATATACTGCGCCACCTGGGTCCAGGTAACCGCCCGCATACCGCCCATCATCGAGCAGACCAGAATGCCGATCAGACCCACGAACACGGCGATCTCGAAGGAGATGCCGAGGAAGCGCGAGGCAATCGTGCCGACACCGACGACCTGACCGACGATGTAGGTGAAGGAACAGCAGAACAGCACGATGATGCCGATGGTACGGGCGAAGTTGCCGCCGAAACGCGCCCCCAGGAAGTCGGGGACGGTATAGGCGCCGAACTTGCGCAAGTAAGGTGCGATCAGCACCGCCACCAGCACATAGCCGCCGGTCCAGCCCAGCACGAAGGCGAGGCCGTCATAGCCCTGGGCATAAAGACCACCCGCCATGGCGATGAAGGAGGCGGCACTCATCCAGTCGGCGGCTGTCGCCATACCGTTGTAGAGCGGCGGCACGCGCCGTCCGGCGACATAATATTCCGACACCTGCATGGTACGCGACAGGATGCCGATGCCGGCATAGACGGCCAGGGTGAAGAACACGAACAGGTAGCCGATGATCTTGTTCGGCACGCCAAGCTGTTCGAGGATCGCCAACAAGATGACAAATCCAAGGAAGCCGCCGGTATAGAAGCCGTAGATGCGGCCGAGGTTAGATAGGAAATCGCCTTTCATGACTTTCCCTCCGCTCAGTCTTCGGCCACGCCGCAATCCTCATCGATCTGGTTTTGCTTTGCAGCATACCAGAAAATGAGGACGACGAAGACGATCAGCGAGCCCTGGGCGGCCATATAGAAGCCCAGCGGGAAGCCGATGAAGTTGATTTCATTCAGCGCACTGACGAAAAAGTGCACAACGAAGCCGAAAACAAACCAGATGGCCAATGTGATCCACATCAGCGATTTGGTTCGTTGCCAGTGCTCCACCGCCCTGTCGGGTGAAGTCGAGGAATCACTAGACATCTTGAATACGTCTCCCTCCTGTTTGCCGGGCGGCTTTTTTTTGCTTATCTCCGCCCCGAATGACCCTTCCAGGCACAGCTTTCACTACCCGAGTTTTTCAGGCAAATGCTGTGCGCGCAATCGATGCGATGTAACCAAAACGTTCTCTTGCGCTTAACCGAAAATAGCATAGCCTATTACTTGTCAAAACAATAATTGTGGGCGGGGGAGGATTTGTTAGCGTCGATTACACGTCTTTGGCGGCCCGAATCTTCAGTGAAGGATGCCGCAACCTTTCGCCGCTTCATGGCCGAGCAATCGGCGTTCGTGGCGCAGAAATGCACATTCGAATATGCGCGCGCCCGCGCCGGGCTGAACTGGGACAAGCTGTTCCGTGAAATGGCCTTCCGGCAGGCGGTGGAAAAATCGCGCTGGGAGGCGTTCTGCTACGTGCTTTCCGACGTCGGCATTATCCTGGAAGGCGCCTTGCGGCCGCATGCCAGGACGCGCGAGATCGAGCTGGCCGAGCGTATGGGCCGGCTGTTCGAGCTGTGCCTGCTGGAGCATCCGATCCCGGACCATCGCCCTGAGGGCTGGGGCGACGAGATTGAGGCGTTCAAGCTGCGCCTCGCCCAGGCGCAGATGACGGCCCCCAAGGCGCCTTACGATATCGGCGAAATCTCCGGCGGGCGGATTTACAAGGTGCTGCCGATTCACAGCAACCTCACGCGCTTCGACCGCGAGCTTGTGACCAACAATATTCGGTTCTCGCTGTGCCGCTTCCACGAGGACATGTTGCGCCGGCTGGCGCCTGAGGCCGTCGTGGCGGACATGCTGTCCGGCGTTCCGGTCGTCGAGGCTGCCGACCGGCAGAGCTGAGCGGGGCGCGCCTTGCGCGGCGGCTTGCGGAAGGCCTTGTTCGTCACCCTGCTGGTGGTGGCTGGCGGATTCCTGGTGGCGCTGTTTCCGGCATTGTTCGGTCTGGTCGACCTTGAGCAGGGGATCGATGGCTGGGCGCTGGCCAGCCTCGCTGGCCTCGCTGCCGGTATTGCCGGGCTCTGGGTCATGCTGACTCTTCTGGACGGGCATTTCGATCAGCTGGTGCGGCTGCATGGCGCGGTGCTGGGGGCCGGGGTGCGTGGCGGCACGCTGCCGGACAGCTGGAACCAGGGCGGCGGCAAGCCCGACGAGTTGCACCGCCTGGCCGGTGCCATCGCCGCCGTGCTGGCCCGCGACCGCGCCGACGACCGCCGTGTCGATGCGCGGCTCAGCGCGATTCTGGGCGCTATCGGCGAGCCGATCCTGGTGGTCACGCAAACCGGCCTGGTCAGCCTGACCAACGCCCGTGCCACCGCGCTGCTTGGGCAGGACCGGCTGCGGCTGGGCGGCAGTCTCTTCGCCATTCTGGACCGTGAAGCGCTCATAGAGGCCTCGGCGGCGGCGCATGCGGCGGGGGCGCCGGTTGAACGCATCCTGCCGGGCGTCAGCGGCGATACCTACGCCACCCGCATCGCGCCGCTGGCCGAACCGGACGGGCTGCTGCTGGTCTTCCTGTCCGACGCGCCGGGCCCGATGCCAAGCCCTGTCTCAGGGCCGGTCGAGCATGATATGGGGCTGCACGACATGCCGCCCACCATCCCGATCGCGCCCGATCTGCCATTGACCGGCTTGCCGGCGGTGTCGCTGGATTGCGAGACCACGGGGCTGGACGTCGCCATTGACCGTGTCGTCTCGGCCGCCGGAATCGTCATGCACGGGCCACGGCTCTATCGCCATCTCGCCTATGACCGGCTGGTCAATCCGGGCGCGCCGATACCGCCGTCATCAACGGCGATTCACGGCATTACCGATGCGATGGTGGCCGATGCGCCGCCGGTATCGCAGGTACTGGCGGAACTGGCGGAACTGGTGCGCGGGCGTGTCATCATCGGCCACAACATCGCCTTCGACCTGGCGGTGCTGCGCAATGAGGCGGCCCGGCACGGCGTCGCCTGGACCGACCCGCCGGCGCTGTGCACGGCGCTGCTGTTCAGCTTCCTGTATCCGCGCCATCGCGACCTCAATATGGAGGCGGTGGCCGCGATGTGCGGGGCGGAGATCGAGGGCCGCCACACCGCTTTCGGCGATTGTCTGGTGACCGCCGAAATCTTCGCCGGCATGCTGCCGATGCTGGCTGAGCGCGGCGTCACCACGCTGGCCGACGCCGAGCGCATCATGGCGCAGCCCTCAATCATGCGGGCGCGCCAGCATGAGGCCGGCTGGCATGCGGGAACGGATGGAAAGGCCGGCGAGAGATGAATGCCGACGCGCTGCAACGGCTGGACAGCTTCCCCTATCGCCATCGCGTTGCCGAGGTGATGGCCAGTCCAGTCGTCACCATGCCCGAGGCCGCGACGGTGAAGCAGGCCTGCGACCTGATGATCGAGAAGGGCATCAGCTCCGTCATGGTTACGGGGGATGCCGGGCTGGCTTCCCCTCTGGCCCCCCCTCTGGCGCCGCCGCTGGGCATCGTCACCGAACGCGACGCGCTGCGGCTGATCGCCGAGCAGGGAGCGGCAGCGCTCGATGCGCCGCTGTCGCGGCTGATGAGCAGCCCGGTCGAAGGCGTGCCGCAGGATGCCTTCGTCTATCTGGCACTGGGCCGGATGGACCGGCTGGGCGTGCGCCATCTGGCGGTGTTCGACACGGACGGGGCCGTGGTCGGCATCCTGTCGGCACGGCAGCTGCTGCGCCAGCGCGCCGGCTCCGCGCTGGCCATCGGCGACCGTATCGGCGTCGCGCAGAATGCCGAAGAGATGGCGGAAATCGTGCGCGGCCTGCCGGATCTCGCCAGTTCGCTGCTGGCCGAACAGGTGGCGCCGCTGGACGTGGCCGCCGTCATTTCCGGTGTCATGCGCGATGTGACCGGCCGGGCCGCGCGCCTGTCCGCCGAGGCGATGCTGGAGTCCGGCTGGGGTGCGGTGCCGGCGCCGTGGTGCGCGCTTATTCTCGGTTCCGGCGGGCGTGGCGAAAGCCTGCTGGCCCCTGACCAGGACAATGGCATCCTCCATGCCGGCACAACGAAGGATGATGCCTGGTACGCCGAACTGGGCCGCCGCATGGCCGACATGCTGAACGAGTCGGGGATTCCCTACTGCAAGGGCGGGGTGATGGCGAAGAATCCGGAATGGCGCCATGACGAGACCGGCTGGCGCCGCGCCATCGATATCTGGGCGGAACGGCCAATCGGGGAAAACCTGCTGAATGTCGATATCTTCTTCGATTTCCAGTCGGTCGAGGGGCAGGCGGATCTGGCGGAGCTGCTGCGCGCCTACGCGCTGGACCGGGCGCGCAAGACCATCGGCTTTCTGCGTAACCTGTCGCTGAACCAGCGCGAGATGCGCCCGCCGCTGGGCTTCTTCGGCGGCATCCAGACCATCGAGGGGCGCGTCGATCTGAAGATCGGCGGCCTGCTGCCGGTGGTCAGCGCGGCGCGCATCCTGGCGCTGAAGGGCGGGGTGGCGGCGACGGCGACGGCGGACCGGCTGCGCGAGGCCGCCAGCCTAGGGTTGATCGCGGAGGCCGATGCCGCGGACCTGGCCGGCGCGCACCGCATTCTGGTGCGGCTGGTGCTGGAACAGCAGATCGAGGATATCGCCGACGGCCGGAAGCCTGGCACCAGGGTGGAACTTGCGCGTCTCACCAAGCCGCAGCGCCACCTGCTGCGCGAGGTGCTGCGCCGCATCGGCCAGGTGCCCGACATGGTGCAGGACGCGCTGTCGGCCTGAAACCTGTCGGGGGCTGTTTGTCTGGCTAGGATGGTGCACCGCCTATAGGCTGCAGAAAAATCCGCGGATGAGGACTTCATGACCATACGAAAAATGACACCGGCCGAATTGGCGCTGGTGCTCGACTGGGCGGCAGGGGAAGGGTGGAATCCGGGGCTGGAGGATGGGCCGGCCTTCTGGGCGGCCGATCCCGACGGATTCTTCGTCACGCTGCGCGATGGCGCACCCATCGCCGCGATTTCCGTGGTCAATCTCGATCCCGGCTTCGCTTTTCTGGGGCTGTATATCTGCCGTCCCGAATGGCGCGGACAGGGCATCGGCATGGCACTGTGGCAACACGCCCTGCGCCATGCGGGGAACCGGACCATCGGGCTGGACGGCGTCGCCGCGCAGCAGGCCAACTACGCCAAGTCGGGTTTTGCGCGCACCGGCGCGACGCGGCGGCTGGAAGGAACGCTCGACGCACAGGACAGCGCCGATATCCGAATGATGACGCCGGCCGACCTGCCGGCGCTGCTGGCGCTCGATGAGAGGGCGAATGGCTATGCCCGCCCGGCTTTCCTGTCCGCCTGGGTGCAGCCGCTGGAGACGCGCCGCACGCTCGTTCTGCACGCGCCAGATGGCCCGGCGGGGTTCGCCACCATCCGGCGCTGCCGCAGCGGGTCGAAGATCGGCCCGATCGTGGCGCCCGATGCCGCTGCCGCCCTGCGGCTGATCCGCGCCGCCGCCGGCCTGTTTCCCGATACCGGGCCGGTCATCGTCGATGTGCCCGACAGCAACACGGCGCTGGGACACTTGCTGGCCGAGGCCGGAATGGTGGAGACCTTCGCCACCGCGCGCATGTACAAGGGCGCGCCGCCGCCGGCAACCGCGCTGCTGCACGCGCCGGCGACTCTGGAACTGGGCTGAACCCGCATTTTGTTTGCGATCCGGCGTGGCATAATCGCGAAACTTGATAAATTTTAAACAATTTGATCTGTACAATGCGGCTTAGCCAGCCTTCTGGCGGTTTTCCTGCCGGGCTGAACCTTGATCCAGGCGAGTCGTCCGTTGAACAGAAAAGCATTATTGTTCCTTCTTGCACTGGTCTCCTTGTTGGGCGCCTTTTCCCTGGGCGCCGCGCTGCCCTACTTCGATGAGTCACGCGATGCAATTTGGGCGGAGGCATGGAGGGAACGCCCGTTCATCATTGCGATGGCTGGCGGCGGTGCGCTGGCCGTTGTGGCCGCGCTATTTGCTTTCCTGTTTCTGGTTAATCGCCGGCTGTACCAGTCGCGGGACTCGCTGCGTCTTATGGGTGAAAGGCTGCGCGAGGATCATCGCCGGCTGGACAGTATCATCCGGGGAACCCGCGCCGGCACCTGGGAATGGAACGTGCAGACCGGCGAGGCCCGCTTCAACGAGCGTTGGGCGGAAATTATCGGCTACACGCTGGACGAATTGCGGCCGATCTCGATCGAAACCTGGACGCAGCTTGCCCATCCCGACGATATGGCCGCTTCCGAAGCCGCCCTGGAACAGCATTTTTCCGGTGAGATGCCGTATTATGATTTCGAGGCGCGGATGCGGCACAAGGATGGTCATTGGGTCTGGGTTCATGACCGGGGCGCCGTCGTCGAATGGACGGAAGACGGCAAGCCCTTATGGATGTACGGCACGCACACCGACATTACCCGGCGTCGCGAGGCGCTGATGGCGGTGACGGAACTGCTGGAGCGTATGGAGCAGTTCTCTCACCATGTTCCGGGCATGATTTATCAGTATCGGCTGCGCGCGGACGGAACCTCCCACATTCCCTATGCCAGCGACGGCATCATCGATATTTATGGCTGTACGCCGGACGCTGTCGCCGAGGATGTCTCCGCTGTCTTCGCGGTGTTGCATCCGGACGATATCGAGCGTGTTTCCAAATCGATACGGACGTCGGCTGAAACCCTGACGCGATTGCACGATACCTACAGGGTCAATCACCCTGTAAAGGGGCTGCGCTGGGTGGAAGGAATCGCCACGCCGAGCCGCGCGGAGGATGGCAGCATCACCTGGCATGGCTATGCCTCGGACGTCACCGACCTGCACCATGCCCGCGAACGCCTGCAACTTGCCGCCACGGTGTTCGAGGCCAGCCAGGAAGCCATCATTATCCTGGATGCCGAATTCCGCATCGTGGAGGTTAATCTGGCCTTCACGCTGGCAGCCCAATACGACCGAACGACGGTTATGGGCCAGATGGCCGACTCCACCGGCATCTTCGCATCCACCAAAAAACAGTTTGCAGACATCAAGGCGATTCTGCGACGTGACGGGCACTGGCAGGGAGAGCGCTGGACCACGCGCAAGAGTGGCGATGTGTTTGCCGAGCGTCTTTCGATTTCCGCCAGCCGGAACGAAAAGGGGGACGTCACCCACTATGTCGCGGTCCTGTCCGACATCAGCCGGATCATGGAGCGCCAGCAGGAGCTTGACCGCATCGCCAATTATGACCCGCTGACCGGCATCGCCAACCGCCGTCTGCTCAGCAGCCGTCTGGCGCAGGCGATTGCCCACGCCCGGCGGTCGGGAACCCGGATGGCCGTTTGTGTCATAGACCTGGACGGCTTCAAGGATGTGAACGATCGGCATGGCCACGAGACAGGGGATAAGCTGTTGATCGCTCTGGCAGCGCGCTTGTCGAGCGTGATGCGCGCCGAGGAGACGGTGGCACGGCTGGGGGGCGACGAGTTCGCGCTGGTGTTCAGCGATCTTGACTCGACTGTGCCCTTCGACCGCGTGCTGGAGGTGGCCCGCCAGCCTGTCGATCTCGACGGGATAAGGGTCCAGCTGACGGCAAGCATGGGGGTAAGCTGGTATCGCAGCGATATCGCGGACGGCGACCAGCTGTTGCGGGAGGCCGATACCGCGCTGTACGACTCCAAGCGCAATGGCCGGGATCGCTTTACCGTCTTTCAGCAGCCGAATTCGCTAATCGCATGCTGACAGGCAAGCCGGGGTGCCGGATGCTGACCTTAGACGCTGTAGCCTTTGTTTCGCATGCGCCTTGTCACGCTGTCATCAACGTCCCGGGCGATACCGTGAACACGAAATTATTGATGTAGGTAGCACCCTTGAGGCGCTTGGTGCCGGCCTCGTTCAGGGCCGCGCGATTCTGCAGCCGGGCCGCATCGAAGGTATCGACGGGGTGCCATTTCCCGTCCATGCGGAAGAGCCCGGTATAGCCGAGCGGTTCCAGCAGGCCGCGCAGCGCAGCGACGGCGCCGGGGCGGTGCCGTTCCTCGGCCTCCACCAGGATGGCCGGCCGGTCGCGCCGGATCAGCTCGAGCCCGCCTTCGACGACGTCGCTCTCGAAGCCTTCGACATCGATCTTCATGAATCCAATGTGAAGCGTCTTGATCGATTCCAGCGAGTCCAGCCGGTGCACCGGTACCGTGACTTTGGCGACGTTCGCGACCCCGTCGAGCGGATGCAGCGCCGAGAGGGCCTGCATGCCTTCGGGAACATAGAGCGTGGCCTCGCCATCCGTGCTGCCCAGCGCACAGTTCTCTACGATCAGGCGGCCGCCGCGTATTGCCGCCGCGAACCGCCGGGTCAACAGCCGGCCAAGACCGGGGATCGGCTCGACGGCGATGACCAGCCGGGCGCGGCGCAGCAGCCAATGCGTGTACAGGCCGGTATTGGCGCCGATGTCCAGCGCCACGGTTCCGGCCGGGCACAGGGCCGGCAGAAACGCCAGCTCCGGGTCGGCGTAGAAGGGGGCGAGACGGTCGCGCAGATTGAGGAGCATCCGGTAGAGGGCCGGACTGCGCGCGGACAGGAAGGCTTGCAAGGGGATATCCAAAAAGACAGCGGAGGGTAAGTTTGTAAATTAGCTCAAATTTGGCATATTGTCGCCGGCAATCGCCCGGCTTGCGCGTTCCGGGCAGGTCAGCCTTACATCAGGCCATCGCTACATCAGGCCCTTCCTACATCAGGGAAGGCACTGATGGGCAGCCCAGGAAAGGTTTCGGTAATGCGGGGAAAGAGTGATGCGGTCCGTCGCCTGCCAGATCGGGCTGTTCCGGGCCGGACAGGTGGGCATCATGGCGGCGGTCGGGTTGCCGTTCCAGGAATCCGGAATATTCACCCGGACGACGACTTCATCGCCCCATCGTTGCGGCGGCCCGATCCACCAGCCTGCCGGCAGCACGCCGATAAAATGCTCGTGGATCGCCAGCTGCAGGTCGAACGGGCCCGGCGAGACCCCCGCCGATGACCGCGATGAGCCGGCACCCTGTGCTGTTGCGGGCTTTGCCGTCGGCAGCATGCCGAGCGCGACAGCCAGGCCGAGCGCCAGAAACATCATACGGTCGGCAGTGCGCGTCATCTGTCGCGCGTAATGGTGCGGGAAAAGTTCATGCCGGTAGCTATCACGGTTTCCGCGCGATGCTCAACGCTCCGTCTTCGTGATGCCGGGTGTTTTCTCCTTGCTCCGGGCTGTGCCGGGTGGCGGCGCGCTGTTGCGCTATGCTGCCGGCCTCGGCGTGCGGGGCGTCGAGACAATTGGCAAGCTGGGGCTCTATGTCGCCGTCGGGGTGCGGCTCGGCGCGCATGATGCCGGCCTGTTCTTCCTGTGCCTAACCTGGATCGGTGTTGTCTCGACGGCGGCCCGCCTCGGCCTCGACCGTGCGATGACAAGGCACATCGCGGCGGAACTTGCCGTCGGCGATGGCCGGGCGGCGCGCGCCGCGTTGCTGCAGGGGCTGGGGCTGACCAGCCTGGCCGCGCTGGCGGCGGCACTGCTGACGGTCCTGGTGGCGGAAGTTGCCGCTGTGCGGCTGTTCGGATTCCCCGACCTTGCCTGGCCGCTGTACCTGTCGGCGCTGGTGCTGGTGCCGCAGACCCTTGCCTTCTCACTGGGGGCGGCGCTGGCGGGATTCGGGCGCGGCGTCGCGGCGCAGATCGTGCAGAACGCGTTATGGCCGGTGCTGACGCTGGCCGCGCTGCTCGCAATGCCTGTTGCCCAGGAAGGGGGGAGCCTCGACGGGCTGATCGTCGCGCTGGGCGTGGCGCTTGCGGCCAGCTGCGTGCTGGGCGGTTTCATCCTGCTGCTGGAGCGGGGGCGGCTGCGCACCGCGCCGGAGCAGTCAGCGGATGGCGCGCCTGCCAGCCCTGCGGAGACCGAGGCGCTGCCAAGCCTGTGGACCACGGCGCGGCCCTTGCTGGTCGTGGAGCTGACGCAGGTCGGCCTGTCCGGCTTGCCGGTGTTCCTGCTCGGCATGGCGGCGGATGCGGCGACCGTCGGCGCCTTCAGCATCGCCAGCCGGATTTCGATGCTGATCTGGGTCATCATCATTTCCATCGGCACGCTCGCCGCACCGCGCTATGCGGCACTATACCGCCTTGGCGAAATGGATCAGCTGCGTGCCTATAACCGCATGGTCCAGCGCGGCGCCGCGCTCGTGGCGGTGCCGGCGGCGCTTGTCATGCTGGCTTTCCCGGACTTTCTGCTCGGCCTGATCTCGGCGGATTTCCGCGTGGCGGCAGTGGCGCTGCAGATTCTGGCCCTGGGGCAGATGGCGAATGGCCTGTTCTCCTGCCAGGACATTCTGCTGGCGATGACCGGCAGGGGCGATGTCCTGCGGCGGCTGAATCTGCTTCAGCTTGCCGTCGGGCTGCTGTTGTGCGGCGTGCTGATCCCGGCCTTCGGGTTGCCGGGCGCCGCGCTGGCGGCCTCCCTGACCGTCCTGCAGGGCGCGCTCGGGACGCATTGGGCTGCACGGCGATATGTCCTGAATACGGAAAAAAATTAACGCTATATTAATTTATATTTAGTAAATATCGCTTGATAATCCGATTTTGAGTATAGTTTTAATCAGCGGGCGCTTCCTGCGTCCCGCCAGGGCACCTTTCCGGAAAAATACAGGGGTAACGGACGCCACATGCGTTGGACATTCGGGCTGTTCAATCGGCTGGTGCTTTTGTCGGACCTTGTTGTCTGCGGCACGGTCCTGCTCGTGGCCTCGCATCTGGACAGGGCATTGCCGGCGGGCGGACAGACTGCCCCGGAGATCGCGCTGCTGCTGCTGGACAGCATCGTCTTCGTCAGCTGCATGATCTTCGCGGGCGCCTATCGTTTCGAGAATTACCGCAAGCTGCTGAACGAGGCGGTTCGCTTCGCGGTCTGCCTTGCCGCCGGGTTCGCGGTGGTTGCGGGGCTAGAGACTGTTTTCGGCGGTTCGGAAGCGCACCCGCCCAGGGCTCTGGCGGCCTGGCATGTCGCGGCGTGGGCCGTGCTGTCCCTGGGGCGGCTGGTCGTCGGGCGGGCGGCGGGTCACCTGATCGCGACGAACCGTTTGCGCCGGGACATTGTGATCGTCGGTTCGACCGAGATCGCCGGGCAGATCATCCGCAACACGCAGACGCCGGAATGGCGCCATTACTATCGGGTGGTGGCGGTCTTCGACGACCGGGTGAACCGCCTGCACAAGGAACATCGGGACGAAATCGAGGGGACAGGCATCACCGGGTCGATCGATGCCCTGCACACCTACATCCAGGATCACCCCGTCGATATCGTCATCATCGCGCTGCCCTGGGAGGCGACGGAGCGGATCTTTGGCCTTCTGGAGAGGCTGCAGATGATCGCCGCCGATATCGTCCTGCCGTTGAAGCAGAATGTGCTGAACCTGCGGTTGCCGCATGGCGGCAATGTCGCCGGCATCCCCGTGCTGGAACTGATGCGCGAGCCGCTGAAGGGCACGAAGGCGCTGCTGAAGCTGGTGGAGGATTATGCGGTTGCCGCGGTCGGCATCGTTCTGGTGGCGCCGATTCTGGCGGTCGCGGCCCTTGCCATCAGGCTGGAGAGTCCGGGGCCGGCCCTGTTCCGGCAGCCGCGCCTCGGCCTGAACAACAAGCCTTTCATGATCTATAAATTGCGCACCATGACGGTCGATCCGGCCGATGACGGCAGCCGGGGCACACAGCGGGAAGACCCTCGCATCACCCGGGTCGGTGCTTTTCTGCGGCGCACCAGCATCGATGAGCTGCCGCAGCTGATCAATGTGCTGCGCGGCGAAATGTCGGTCGTGGGGCCGCGCGCCCATGTGCCGAAAATGCTGGTCAGCGACCAGCTTTATGCCGAAGCCGTGCGCCGCTACGCCACGCGCAGCCGGCTGAAGCCGGGCATCACCGGCTGGGCGCAGATCAATGGCATGCGGGGCGGTATCCATTCGGTGGAGAAAGCCGCGAAAGGCGTTGAGCTTGATACCTATTACATCGAGAACTGGTCCCTATGGTTCGATCTGAAGATCATGGCGCGGACCTTGCTGGTCGGCATGGTCGGCCGCAATATTTTCTGACCCTCCTGCCGCTGTGCCTCTTGCTTTGGCTGATGGCGCCGGGCCTGACAGCGCGGGCGGCCGCCGAAACGCGGCCCTTTCTCGCCTACCATGAAAGCTGGCTCGAGGTTCCGGCGGTGACGGCCGCGGAGACCCGTCTGGCGCGGCTGCCGTCTTATGTCGGCATTGTCGCGCTCGCCTTCGTCCGGCCCGATGCGGTCTATGAAGGCAGGCTGCGGCTGGATCGCACCGGCCTGCAATATCCGTTCGATGGGGTGATGTTGCGGGAGGCGGCTGCCCTGCTGCGGCAGCGTAACCCTGATACCAGGATTGTGCTGTCGGTGGGCGGGGCGACCTATGGGGGCTGGGCCGATCTCAACGAAGGCGCGATTGCCCGTCTTGTCTCCGACCTTGGCCTTGATGGCGTGGATATCGATTTCGAACCGGCGCACCCCGGCTGCCGGCGGCAGGCTGGTGACGGCATTTCCTGCCGGACCGACGGGCAACTGCAGGCCATCGTCGAGCGATTGCGCGCCCGGCTGCCGCGTCCGTTGTTGCTGACCGTCGCCGGCTGGAGTGTCGGCGCCTATGGCGAGGGGGCGTTCGAACAGGCGATGCCGAAGAGTGCCTATACCGGGATGATGCTGCCCTTGCTGCGGTCGCGCGCCGCGCGGCATATCGATCTGGTCTCGATCATGGCCTATGAGGCCGGGCCGCTGTTCGACCCGCTGGAGGCCTACCGTGCCTACCGTGCCGAATGGGCGGGGCAACTGGCGCTGGGCGTTCTCGCCGGCACCGGCCAGCCTGCGGCCATTGCCGATGCCGTGGGGGGTATGGCCCGCCATATCAGGCCGGACCCGCTTGCCGGCATGATGCTCTATGCGCTTTCAACCGACGCGGATGAAAGCCGTTCCCTTGAGCCGGCAGCGCGGCCGCTTGCCGGGGCGATGTGCGAAGCGCTGTCGCTGAGGGGCTGTGATATGCCGGTCCCCTAACAATATCTGGTATATTTCCCCTTGCTTCCTATACAAAAGCAAGGAATCGCGCTAGATTCGCATTTGCCTATAATTGAATCGATCAAGGCCACCTCCTTGTTGAATCGCCTTAAAACTCTGGTCAGCCATGAAGGCTTCCAGGCACACCCCTTCAGCATGTGCCTGCGCTGTCTGGTCTGGGCGTTCTACGTCACCATCGGGCGCGCACCGGCCTTCCGGCTGAGCAGCCACGGGGCACGGATTCATGTGCCCGCGACATTGCGCTATACGTCGGTGGCCGGATATGTGCTGCGCGACTGGTGCGAACCGGAACTGCGCCATCTGGAAATGTTCGTGCGGCCGGGGCACACATTCATCGATATCGGCGCCAATATCGGGCTGTACACCCTGAAGGCCGCCAGCCTGACCGGCGCCACAGGGCGGGTGATCGCGGTGGAGCCGGGGCAAGAGGCCTCGCGGCAGCTGCGCGACAATCTGGCGCTCAACGATTTTCCGCATGTCGCCGTGGCCCAGCTTGCGCTTTCCGATCATGCCGGCGAGGCGACGCTCCACCACATCCCGCTTGGCGACGACCCGCAGGCCTATTCGCTGCTGCCGGACGGCAGTACGGAAACCGGCGAGACCGTCACCATCGATACGCTCGACGCCCTAGTCGCCCGGTTGGGGATCGACACGCTCCATGTCATCAAGATGGATGTCGAGGGCGCCGAGCCGCTGGTGATCGCCGGCGGGCGCGCAACCCTACAGCGCTTTCATCCCATCGTGATTTTCGAGGTGAACACCCGTCTGCTCGCCGAGGCGGCGGGGCAGCGTAACGCCGCCTGGCAGGCCTTGAACGATCTTGGCTACCAATTCTTCCGTCTGGCTGGTGGGCGGCTTGAGCCCGCCGATGGTGTCGGCGAGGCGTTCGGCAATCTGGTCGCCATTCACCCAGACGGGCCTGAACCAGCGCGCGAAGGCCGATGATGGACGAGGCGCTGCCCGCCCTGCGACGACCGCGTGCCCTACACCCGCATATCCGTGAATCGTCCACCGCGTTCACGCTGCGCGATATTCTCGTGCAGGCTTTCTATGCCTGGCGGCCGATCCTTGCGGCCTTCCTGCTGATTTTCGCCATTGGTCTTGCCGCCGCGATCCTGACCAAGACGCGCTATACAGCCGAGGGCAGGTTGCTGGTCGTGGCCTCCCAGGATTCGTCGGAGCGCAGTCTGGGGGCCGGCGCCCTGGCATCCTCCTTTGTTGCGGTGGACAGCCAGAAGATCGTTGAGACCGAGATCAACCTGCTGGTCAGCGAAGGGACGGTACGATCGCTTGTCAGCACGCTGGAACCGGACTGGATTTATCCGGATCTGGTCGAGGAAAGGCTGTTCGGGCTGCTGCCGCCGCACCCGCGCGCGGAACTGGTCGGCCGGGCGACCCGGCGCATCCTCGAGAGCCTGAGCGCGGATGCCAGCACCAACTCCAATATCGTACGGGTGACCTTCGCGCATCCGGACAAGGAGGTGGCCGCTCTCGTCGTGAACGATCTGCTGGACACCTATCTGGCCAAACGCCGCACGATCTACAAGAACACGCAGTTCGACCTGCTGACCGCGGAAATGCAGCGCAACAAGCAGGAATTGCAGCGCGCGCGCGACGAGATCGATGCCCTGAAGCGCAATTTCGAGATCGTCAATATCCAGCAGGAAATCCTGCTGATCGCCAATACCGTGGATACCATCCGGGCGCGGCAGCGCCAGACGCGGGAGCGGCGGGTATCGCTCTTTGCCCAGATCGCCGAAACCAAGCAGAAGGTGGCCTCGCTGCCGGAACGGGTCTTCGACTTCGTGGAGACCAGCGATCAGTCGCCGAACATCGATGACAAGAATGTCCTGCTGAGGCTGGAGTTGCAGCGCGATCAGCTGCGCGCGCATTTCAAGCCGGACTATCCGCCCCTGCAGGAGCTGGAGCAGCAGATCGAGACGGTGCGCAAGGCCATCGCCAGCGGCGAGCGGCCGAATTTCACCACGCTGCGCCGGGTGCGCAACCCGACCCATGCCTTTCTCTCGGACCATCTGGCGCAGCTTGAGATCGAGATGAGCGCGACGGAGCAGCAGCTGGCCGAGCTTGCCCGGCAGTATGACGAGAGCCGGGAACGCATGGACCTGGTGCGGACCGCGGACATGCAGCTTCAGGAGCTGGAGCAGCGGCGTGACGTGCTGGAGACGATCCAGCGCGATTATGTGCTGCAGATCGAATCCGCCTGGCTGGACCGGATCGCGGCGGAGCAGCGCGACAAGAATGTCAGTGTGGTGCAATGGGCATCGCCGCCGGTGTTCGGCCGCTCGCGCGCACCGGGGCTGGCCGCGGCTGGCCTGGTGGGTGGTTTGCTGTTCGCGGCTGCCGTCGGTTTCGCCGTCACCCGGCTGCGGCCGGTCTTCATCCTGCCGACCGAGGCGGAAAGGCGGTTGGGCATTCCGGCGCTCGCCAGCCTGTCGGAGACCGGCCCGGACGACGGCTTGCCGCAGGCCCAGGACGCCATTGCTTTCCTGGCCACCCGGCTGGCGGAATTCGCTGTCGATGGTGAGCGTCTGAAGCGGATACAGATTGTCGCCGACACCGACAGTCCGGACCTCCCGCGTATCGCCGTCGCCCTGTCCAGCGAATTTGCCCTGAACCATGACCGCAACGTCCTCATCGTCGATCTGAGCGAAACCGGCAATTCGGTGCTCCGACTGATGCCGCCGGGCGACAGCGGGGCGCGTGAAACAGTGCGCGATCTTGAGATCGTCGAGACCAGCATGAGCGGCCTGTTCGCCACACGCGGGGCGCAGAATTCGGCCCTTGCGCATCTCCGCACCCCGTTGCCGGAATTGCGGGCGATGTTCACCGAGCTTGGCCAGCGGTTCGATATGACGGTGATCCTGGCGCCGCCGCTGAACCGCGATCCGCTGGCGCAGCGGCTGGCGGCCCGGGTCGATGCCAGCCTGATGGTGCTGGTCGCGGAGCGGACGCGGGTGATGTCCGCCGTGCGGCTGCGCGACGCCCTGCTGGAGGCCGGCGGAAACCTGCTGGGCTTTGTGCTGAGCGGCCGGCGCTATTATGTTCCCAGAGCCATCTACCGGCGGCTATGAGGCGGCACATGGCATTCACTCTGCAAAAAATCCGGTTACAGGCCGCGCGTTTCGCCCCGGTGCTGGCGGCGCTGGCGGTGCTGACATTTGTGGCGGCGTGCGGGACGGATCAGACAGTCAAACCCCGCGAAACCGCGTCCAGCCGGTTCGCCGCGTGGAGCGATGCCGTACCGGACTATCGGCTGGGCAGCGGCGACATGGTCCAGGTCAGCTATATCTTCACGCCCAATCTTGACGAGGAGGCGCTGGTCGCCCCGGATGGCACGATCACGCTGCGCCTCGCCGGCCGGCTGCAGGCCGAAGGGCTGACCGTCGAGGAACTGAACGGCGCGGTGACCGAGGCGTCGGCGAAATGGATGCGGCAGCCGGTGACGCGGGTCGCAGTGCGCGATGCGCGGGCAGCCCGCATCTATGTCGGCGGCGAGGTCGGGCGGGCCGGGACCATTCCGCTGGACCGCCGGATCGGCGCGCTGGAGGCCGTGCTGCTGGCGGGCGGCTTCACCGATGACGCCCGCATCAGCGAGGTGGTGCTGATCCGGCGCAGCCCGGACGACAGCCCGATGCTGCGCACGCTGAATTTGCAGGATTTCATCCAGACGGGGGGCGCGGACGGCACGATCCCGCTGGCCGCCGGCGATATTCTCTATGTCCCGCGCAGCGGCATTGCCGAGGTCAATCTCTGGATCGACCAGTTCATCAACAAGGTGCTGCCGTTCCAGCGCAGCGCGAACTTCACCTACACCGTCACGCGCAACGGGACGGGCGCCGGGACCGTGTTCCCGTGACCCTTTCCGAGGCGGAGACGGCGGTCCGTGAAGAGCATATCTTCGGAACGAAGATCGCGCTGCTGGACGTGACGGCGGCGGCGGCGGCGGTCATGGCGCGGCCGGCAGACGCGCCCTTCGCCTATATCGTTACCCCGAATGCCCAGCATCTGGTGCAGCTGGACCGCGGCGATGCCGATTTTCGCGCGGCCTATGACGGTGCCTGGCTGCGGCTGTGTGACAGCCAGATCGTGCGGCTGGTCGCCCGGCTGTTTTTTGCCCGCAACCTGCCATTGTGCGCCGGCAGCGATCTGACCGCCGCGCTGTTCGCCGATCACATCCGGCCGGATGACAGGATCTGCGTTATCGGCGGCGATGCGGAACTGGAGCGCCGGCTGCGCGAGAAATACGGTCTGCGGAACCTGGCCCGGCACGCGCCGCCGATGGGCTTCATGGCCGACCCGGAAGCCGTACGGGCCTGCATCGATTTCATCGAGACGCATCCCAGCCGCTTTGTCTTTCTGGCGGTCGGCTCGCCCCGGTCGGAGTTGCTGGCGTGCCGCGTGCAGGCGCGCGGCCGGGCCACGGGCACCGGCCTGTGCATCGGCAGCTCCCTGCATTTCATCACCGGGCTGGTGCCGCGCGCGCCGCTGTGGATGCGGCGGCTGGCGCTGGAATGGCTGTTCCGGCTGCTGCGGGCGCCGCGCAGCCACGCGCGCCGGGTGTTCGTCGATTCGCTTCCTTTCCTGTATATTGCGCTGAGGCAGAGGCTGATGCCGGGACGGCGCAGCGGCCTGCCGCCAGAGGAGCGTTGAACGGCCATGGCACAGGGGCGGCTACAGGGGGGGCAGATTATCGAACCGCCCACCGGTCGCGTGCTGTCGCTGGATGGCGATGCCGGCCCGGCACAGCCAAGGGCGGAAAGTAACCAGACAATTCTGCTGCTGGCGCTGCTGGTCGCCCTGCCGATGTTCGGGCAGAGCTTCCACTACATGATCGACCTGCCGCCGCTGTATTTGCTGTCCAAGGGCTGGCCGGTCCTGACCGCGCCGCTGGCGCTCTTCGCCCTGGTCCGTCTGTCGCTTCCCCTGCAGGTGCTCTACGGGGTTCTCCTGGCCTATGTGCTGGGGCTGACGCCGCTGATGTCGATGATCTATTTCGGCACCGGCCTTGTCGATGCCCTGGCCACCACGGCCAAGAGCTTGCCTTTTCTGTATTATTTCGCGGCGCTCGGGTTGCTTCTGCTGCTCCGCCCGCGGCCGGAGACGGTGGTCCGGGCGGTGTTGTGGCTGGGGGCTGCGACCTTCATCCTGATGGCATTGCTGTGGGTGGTAATTCCGGCCGATTTCTACAAAACCGATCCGGCGGAATCGAAGCTGTTCCTGTTCGAGGCCGAACGCGGCTACCGGATTTTCATGCCGATGTTCTTCGGCACCATCTTTCTGTTCTACCTGACGCGCCGTGCCTTCGCCCGGCAGGAGATCGCAACCATCCTGCTGCTGCTTGTCTGCTTCGCGCTGATGGTGCTGATCTACAAGCAGCGCACGGTCATCCTGGCGGTGCTGCTGACCGTCGGCCTGATTGCCCTTGCCGCCAGTTCCGGCTGGCGTCGCGGGCTGCTGCTGCTGTTCGGTACGGCGGGCGGGCTGGTGGCGGCAGGGCTGATCTACGCGCATTTCCTGGAGCGCATCGAAGCGGCGCTGGGGGCGTCGCTGACCATCCGGCAGCTGTCGATCACCATCGCCACCGATTATGTGCTCAGCAATCCGCTGGTCATGTGGTTCGGCGCCGGTTCGGTGACCCGGATCAGCGACAACAATCTGCAGACGATCCTCGGCAACGCCCATTTCTATCTGGCGGATATCGGCTGGCTCGGCATCATCTTCGAATATGGCCTGGTCGGCGCCAGCCTGATCCTTGCCGTCTATGTCGCCTCATTGCGCTGTATCCGGCGGATCGGGGCGGGCACGCATTATTCCATGATGACGGCGGCGCTGGGCGACCATATCGTCCTGATGCTGATCACATCGCTGGTCTATTCCCTGGTGTTCACACCGGGCGAGATGGCGACGGCGCTGGCACTGGCCACCTATCTGGGGCTGCACAGCGATACATCGGTTCCCCGGCCTTAGCCGGCTTGGGTTCCCCGCCCTTAGCCCCGCTTCCCGCCCGCGTCACCAGCCTTCGCCCACCCCCGCATTGCGTCCACCCCCCGCTATCGGCTACAAAGCACCGCATCCGGTGGCCGGTTGGGCTGCCCCACGATCTTTCCCAATTAGCGCGAATGAGGAGCGGCATGGCCTCCTATCAGTATATTTATGTGATGAAGGGCCTGTCGAAGGTCTATCCGGGCGGCCGCGAGGTCGTGAAGGATGTCTGGCTGTCCTTCCTGCCCGGCGCCAAGATCGGCGTGCTCGGCCCGAACGGCGCCGGTAAATCGACGCTGATGAAAATCATGGCCGGCATGGACAAGGAGTTCAACGGCGAGGCCTGGGCCGCCGATGGCGCGCGTATCGGCTATCTGTCGCAGGAGCCGGAGCTCGATGCCGCCAAGACGGTCCGCGAGAATGTGATGGACGCGCTGGCCGCGACCCGCGACCTGCTGGAGCGGTTCAACGAGATATCGGCCAAGTTCGCCGAGCCGATGGACGATGACGAGATGAACAACCTGCTGGCCGAGCAGGCCGAGCTGCAGGAGAAGATCGACGCCGCCAATGGCTGGGAGATCGAGCGCACGGCGGAGATCGCCATGGACGCGCTGCGCTGCCCGCCCGGCGACGCCAATGTCACGACCCTGTCGGGCGGTGAACGCCGCCGCGTGGCGCTGTGCAAGCTGTTGCTGGAAGCGCCCGACCTGCTGCTGCTCGACGAGCCGACCAACCATCTGGACGCCGAATCGGTCGCCTGGCTGCAGCGCACGCTGCACGATTATCCGGGCACCGTCGTCACCGTGACCCATGATCGCTACTTCCTGGACGAGGTGGCGGGCTGGATCCTGGAAATCGACCGCGGCCGCTGTATCCCCTATGAGGGCAATTACACCGGCTGGCTGGAGCAGAAGCGCAAGCGCCTGGAGCTGGAAGCCAAGACCGAGGATTCCCGCATCCGCAACCTGAAGGAAGAGGAGGAGTGGGTCCGCGCCAGCCCGCGTGCCCGCCAGGCCAAGTCACGTGCCCGCCTGCAGGCCTATGAGGAACTGCTGGCCGCCGGCCAGGACCGCGCGCCCGATGCCAACCGCATCGTCATCCCGGCCGGTCCGCGCCTCGGCAATCTCGTCATCGAGGCCGAGCATCTCGGCAAGGCCTATGGCGACCGGCTGCTGATCGACGACCTGACCTTCAAGCTGCCGCCAGGCGCCATTGTTGGCGTGATCGGCCCGAACGGCGCCGGCAAGACCACCCTGTTCCGCATGATCACCGAACAGGAGACGCCCGATAGCGGCGCCATACGCATCGGCGAGACGGTGAAGCTGGCCTATGTCGATCAGAGCCGCGACGATCTGGAGGCGAACAAGACCGTGTGGGAGGAAATCTCCGGCGGCAATGACGAGATCGAGCTTGGCAAGCGCAAGATGCAGAGCCGCGCCTATGTCTCGCTGTTCAATTTCCGGGGTTCCGACCAGCAGAAGAAGGTTGGCCAGCTGTCAGGCGGCGAGCGCAACCGGGTGCATCTGGCCAAGATGCTGAAATCCGGCGGCAACGTCATCATGCTCGACGAACCGACCAACGATCTGGACGTCGATACGCTGCGCTCGCTGGAAGAGGGGCTGCTGGAATTCGCTGGCTGCGCCGTGGTCATCAGCCATGATCGCTGGTTCCTGGACCGCGTGGCGACGCATATCCTGGCCTTCGAGGGCGACAGCCAGGTGGTCTGGTTCGAGGGTAATTACCAGGCCTATGAGGAAGACCGCCATCGCCGCCTGGGGGCGGCGGCGGATCAGCCGCACCGCATCAAGTACAAGCCGATTGTTCGTAACTGAAGGCGGTAGGTTTCAGGCAAGAAGAAAGGGCGGATGGATGACCATCCGCCCTTTTTGCTGTGTGAGGCAGCAGGGGTAGTTTTTGTGGCCGGTCAGGCCGCCTGATAGCGTGCTGCAGCCGGGCGCTCGCGGGCTGCCATGACCTGGCTCAGTTCGGCGCGGGCGCGCGACACGCGGCTCTTGATCGTGCCAACGGCGCAGTCGCAGATTTCGGCCGCGTCCTCGTAGCTGAAGCCGCTGGCGCCAACCAGGATCAGCACCTCGCGCTGGTCGGCCGACAGCGTCTGGAAGGCGCGGTCGAAATCGCGCACATGCAGTTTCACCTCCTGGGTCGCCGGGGTGGACTGGTTGAGCGCGCGGTCGTCGATGGGTTCCATCTCGAAGCGGCGCTGGCGCAGCTGATCGTAGAAGATGTTGCGCAGGATGGTGAACATCCAGGCTTTGAAGTTGGTGCCCATCTGGAACTTGTCCTGCGCCTTCAGCGCACGCACCACAGCGTCCTGCGTCAGATCCTTGGCGCGATCCTCATTGCGGCACAGCATGCGGGCGAAAGCCTGCAGGTGGGGAATGACGTCAACCAACTCATCCTGAAACGGGCGTGGCATTTTTCTGCCTCCGTTATTTATTAGACCGAATAGACGATCGGATTCGGCCATCCGCTATTGGCTACAATAAGGAACAATAAAGGCTGTTTCATGGCGCGGTGCCCAGATACGGTCACAAACATAAATAAATATAATTTTAATGTTTTTGTCTTGGTTTCAGGGTTTCTTGGTCTTGTTGTTTATTATGTCAATTATATCCTGCGGAATTGGCTCGCTCAGAATATCCGCATACATTTCCTGCAAATAGTCTTCGATCCAGTGCCCGAAATACGGGTTATCGCCGGGCTCGTCGTGCCTCCCGCCCGCCATGGCCTTGGCGGCAGTGCTTTTGCGCCGTGTTGCGCCGGGTTCTGGCCGGCTGTACACGAGTTTCAGAAAGGGGGCTTGATGTGTCGTCATCCGATTGCGTCATGGCAAAGGTCTCGGGGCGAATCTGGGAGCCGTACTTTGGCTGAACCTTCATTCGATGAACGGAAGAAGCGCGCTCATGTTCCCCGGTAATCATTGTATTGCCTTGAAAAAGCCCGGGTCTGCCACAGCAGTACCTAAATCGGGGGTTACCCAAAGATAGCCAGCCCGATCAGCGACAGGCCGCCGGGCCGGCGATGTGGAGAGAAATAAGCGACCGGCCCTATGGCAGAGGCGCGCAAGACGGCCCGATTGAGGAGCAACTGAGATGCATGCCCCCAAGACAGATTTGTCCGAGGTTCTGCCCTATCTGCGCCGCTATGCCCATGCACTGGCCGGTGGCCGTTCCAAGGGCGACGCCTATCTGAAGCTATGTCTGGAAACCTATCTTCACGAGCCGCACCGGCTGCGTGCCGGGCGCAGCATCAAGCCTCAGCTTTTCGCCCTGTTCCACGATGTCTGGTCGGTGGTGGCGCTGACCATGCCGCAACTCGACGAAGCGGGGGACGATGATGATCTGGACGATCCCTTGGCCGGCGGTCTGCAATGCCTGCCCGTGCTGAAGCGGCAGGTGTTTCTGCTGGGGCGTCTGGAAGGCTTCACGGCGGCGGAGATCGCCGCGATCCTGGGGATCGACGAGGCCGATGCCCGCCGCCGCCTCGACGAGGCGACCACGCTGCTGCGCCGGCGCATGATCGATCGCCACCTGCTGCAGGGCGGTTCCGTTCGGTCAGAGGAAGATGATGATGCGTTTGACGTGCCGTTGCAGGCACCATCCTTTGTCGGCCGCCGGGTCGAGCGCACGCCGAGCCACCAAAGGTAACGGATCAAAAGTAACAGGCCAGAAAGCACCGGAAAGCCCCGTTCCGGTGGTTACTCACGCGCCTTTCGCGGTATCCTGAGAGTGATTTTTTGAAGACGATTCGGGAACGCGGGGATTGTACCCGCCGTTAGGACAACAGGATACCGTGTCCGGAACCTGCAATGGGGCCGGCAACAATCGAAAGGACTAAGTTGATGGGTATTGAGGTCGGCGGCCTTCTGGGCCTGCTTTTGCTGATCGCCAACATCTGGGCAATCGTGAATGTCGTTGGCAGCGGCGCGTCCACCGGCGGCAAGGTGCTGTGGATTCTGTTCATCCTGCTGATGCCGCTGCTGGGCTTCATTGTCTGGCTCATCCTGGGGCCGCGCAGCGTGCGGGCTTAAGCCTCAGTAGCGCTTCTCGTAGATCAACCCGATATCGCCGGCTGAGGCAGCGCCCAGCCGGCTTTCTATTTTCAGGTTCGGCAGCACCCGATATTCCAGCAGCAGGGCGGTGCTCTCGGCGCCGAATCCCTGGCTGACCCCGACGAACAGATCCTCCGAAAGGTAGCGCCCGGCGCGAACAGAAGCTCCGCCGTCATCTCCGCCACCGACTTCCAGCGTGTCCAGCCCCAGCGACTGGCGCAGATCATCGACCATGCCGACGCTGCTGACGGTGCCCGTCAGCTCCAGCGCGGTCTGGGCCAGCCGCGCCGCCTGCACCGCGTTCAGTCTGGCAACGTCGCTGCCGAACAGGATACGCGACAGGATTTCGTCGCGCGGCAGCGGCGGGGAGGAGGACAGGGTTATGTCCGGCCGGCGCACCGGGCCGCTCAGCGCGATCTGGGCCTGGATGTCGCCGACATCGGCGACCGCCAGGATATCGAGGCCAATTTCCAGATCGCCATATGGATCCGGCAGCAAGTCGATGGTGCCGCGGTCCAGCACGAAGCGCCGGCCGGCGAAGTCGAACTGGCCGCGCACCACGGAGATATCGCCGGAAATTTCCGGCGTCGCCGCCGTGCCGGCGATGTCCAGCCTGCCGCTGAATTCCGATTCCAGCCCGCGGCCGCGCACGAAGACCTGCCCCGGTATCTGAATGGTGATATCGAGGCGCACGAGATCAGGGCCGAATCCGTCCTCCGCTTCATCCTCCTTCTGCCGGGCACGTGCCTGTCTTGCTTCCTCCCGCCGCCTTTCGGCATCGACATTGGTGCGGGCATCGCGGTTGACCTCGCGAACCTCCAGCATGGTGACGGAGGGCGGCAGGCGATTGGGGATGCGGATGTCGGCCTCATCCACCGTGATGCGGCCGGTCAGCAGCAATGCCTGCGCCTGGTTTTCCAGCACCAGCGTGCCGCTGGCATAGGCGGTGCCTTCCTCGCGGTTCAGGATGCGCAGCCGGTTCTGCCGCAGCCGGATATCGATTTGCGGCAGGCCCTTGCCATCGAAACGGACGCGGCCCTCGCCGGTCAGCGTGCCGCCGGCACCGTCCTGCGCGCTGAGGTCGTGCAGGGTGAGGCTGTCGCCCTCGCCATCGATACGGAAGGCGATGTTCTGCAGCGTGGCGCCGGTCATGTCGTTCATATAGCGGCCTTCGGCCAGTTCCGCCGTGCCGCTGAGTTGCGGGTTGCGCACCGTGCCACCAATATCGAGCCCGGCGGTGAGCCTGCCGTCCAGCCGGTCCTCGCCCAGCGCAAGGGCCAGCAGGGTGATCTTGCTGAGATTGGCCTGCGCCGTTAGCTTGCCGCTGAGCGGGCCATCGGGGGGCAGAACGGCTTCTCCGGTCAGCAGGTCGAGGCGTACCGGCAGGCTGGCCTGCGCCTCGACCCGCGCGCCTTCCATCCTGTCCAGCGTCAGGCTGGCGTTGAGCTGTCCCCGCTCCAGCCGCCCTTCCAGCGTGGCGGAGGCGGGCGGCAGGTCGGGCGCTGTGGGATCGTCCAACTCGATGCCGGAAAGACGCAGGCGGAAATCCCCGGTGGGATTGTCGGGGCGTCCCTGCAGGGTCACTTCCAGCGCGGCATCGCCTTTCAGCGCCGGCCCCAGCTCCAGCCTCTCCGCCAGAGACAGCGGCAGGCCGGTCAGCGACATTCTGGCCTCCACCGCGCTGTCCGTCAGCCGCGCCGCGCCGGCCAGCCGTGCCCCCTGATCGATGGCGAGGTCGAGCCCCTCGATTTCTTTCAGCTGCGGTCCGTAGCGCAGCGTCACAGGCTGCCGCAATGCCAGCGCCAGCTTGTGGACATCGCCGTCGAGCCTGTCGAGCCGCAGGGTGATCGTCTCCGCCACCGCGATGGCGCCGGTGCTTTCCAGCGACAGATCAGGGCCGCTCGCCGCGAGGGAGAAATCGCCACCTTTAGGGTCAAGATCGGCGTCAATGGCCAGATTATCCAGCCGCTGCCCCCCCGCTTCGATGCCCTCGGCGCGCAGCACCACAGGCCCGTTCGGCGTGCCCTTTACGTCGGCCAGCTGGGCTTCCAGCCGCAGCGCGTCGATGCTGCCGATATTGTCGGCGGCAAGACCGCTGCCTTCCAGCACCAGCCCGGCATGCTGCCGGCCCGACCGGTCTGCCAGCTCCACTGCCAGCGCGATGCTGCCGGAGGGATTCAGCTGCTTCTGCCCCGCCAGTGCGGCCAGGGTCGCGAGATCGTCGCTGCTTGCCTTCAGCCGGCCGGCGGCAAGCTGCCGTTCCATGTCGATGGCGAGATCGCCTTGCAGCGCCAGTGCCTTGCTGTCGAGCGCCAGCCCGTCCAGCCGCAACCGGTTCGCCGCGAACGAGAAAGCCGTCGTTCCGGTCGCCGCCACCCCGCGCGGGCTGGCCGTAAGGCGCAGCCGGCCTTCGGCAACAGGCGCGCCGGTATCGGCATCCTGCGCCAGCCGGTCGAGGGAGAGGGCTGCGGTGACAGTCCCCAGTGTCTCGTCTTCCAGCCGGGCATTGCGCCAGTCCAGATTGGCTTCCCCCGTCATTCCGGCGGGCCAGCTGCCGGACAGGGTGACGAAGGCGCTGGCCGCGCCGGCCATGCGGATGCCGGCCAGTGTGCCCGCCTCCGTCATATCAGGCAGATCAAGGGCGAGGCTGGCCGCAATGGTCTGGAAACCCTCCGACAGGGTGGCGTTGCCATCCACTGTCAGGCCTTCCCCGGCAAGCCCGATATGGTCGAGTTGCAGCCGCCCTTCCTGCTGGCGGATGCGGCCGGCGGCGGTCAGTTCGCTGGTACCGCCCAGCAGCGGCAAGGGGGTGCCGTCCAGTGCCGCACCGGCGATGCTGGCCATGATGTCGAAGCCGGCATCGTCGGGATGGCCGCTGACAGCAGCGTCGAGCCGCAGCATCCCGGCGAGATCGATCCCGGCGAGCGGGGCATAGCGTTCCAGCGGGCCCGTCGCTGTGGCTGTCAGGTCGAATTCCAGGCTGACCGTATCGGCGGTGCCGGCGAGTGCGATCTCGACCGGCCCGTCGCGGATGGTCAGGTTACCGATCCGGACCGGACCGGCGGCGGGCACCGTCGCGTCGAGCAGGATGTGCAGTTCCTCGGCCAGGATCGGGCGCAGCTCCGGTGGCAGCAGCGGCCCGGCGCGGACTTTGCTGTCCAGCGTGACATGGCGGTCTGTGCTGCCGCTAACGGCGATATCGGCGGCAATGCCGATCTCCGGCCCGGCGCTGGCGGTCAGGCGGGCGGTCAGGCCGTCCAACGGGCCTTCGGCGTTCAGCGTCGCTTCCACGGCGGGGCGGCCCGGCAGGTCGAGCAGCCCGGCGATCACGCCATTCTCCGGCTCCGAGGCGGTGAGCCGCGCTTCCACGCGGTCGCTGGTGGCATCGTAGCGCAGCACGGCGCTGGCCTCAGCGGGCGCATCCAGCCGCCGGAGGTCGAGCGCGATGTCGATGGCCCTGCCGTGGCGCGGCAGCACAGCCTTGCCGTTGGCGGTCAGCGTGGCGGTCCTGCCGGCGACCGGCTCGGCCAGCTCGATACGGTCGATCTGCAGCCGGTCGAGACGGATATCGACCGGCAGCGGAAAGGGCGAGGCGGCAGGCTGGCTCTCTTCTTCCGCACCACCGGCAGGCTGCCGCAGTACCGAGACCGTCTCCGCCGTCAGCGCGTCGAGGGTCAGGCGCCGGCCCAGCAGGTCAAACGGCGACCAGTCCAGCACGGCGCGATCGATGGTCAGCCAGGGGCCCTCGGCGTCGCTGATCGTGATCCTGCCGACGCTGATGCCCTCGAAGGGCGCCAGCCTTTCGATCCCGACGATCTCCACCTGGCCGGCAAGCAGGTCATTGGCGAGGCGTTCCGCCAGGTCGCGGCCGGGCCCAGTGTTCAGCGCCAGCACCGCGCCGGCCAGCAGCCCGGCGAGCAGGAAGGGGAGCAGCAAAACGGCCAGCAGGATGCGCCTTGCTGTCCTTCGCCGCTTCTTCGGCAGGGCGGGCACAGGCTTGCCGGTATCCTTCTCCGCCATCAGAAGGCCTGCCCGAGGCTGATATAAATCTGGAAGGCATCGTCACTGGGCCGTTTGTCGAGCGGGAAGGCGAGGTCGAAGCGCAGCGGGCCGATGGGGGTGTAGTAGCGCAGGCCTAATCCGGCTCCAAACAGCGGGCTCTCGCCGAAATCGGGCAGTTCGCTGCGGAACACATTGCCGCCGTCCAGGAAGGCGACGACGCCGATATCCTCCATCACCCGGGCGCGCATCTCGATGGAGCCGGCGATCAGCGAGGAGCCGCCAACCGGATCGTTGCTGGCATCGAGCGGTCCCACGCTCTGATGGGCATAGCCGCGCACCGTGTCACCGCCGCCGGCATAGAAGCGCTTGTCGGCGGGAATGTCGGTGCGGGTCGCGCCCAGGATGGCGCCGATGGCAATGCGCCCGGCCAGCACATATTTCCCCGCCGCGTCGAACGGCAGGTGCATGGTGTCGTCCAGCCTGAGTATCAGGAAATTACTGTCGGACCCGATGGCGCCGGTATAGGGCGTGGCGCTGAGGGTCAGCTTGCCGCCCTTGGTCGGGTTCAGCAGGTCGTTGGTGGTGTTGCGTTCCAACGTCGTCGGCAGGCCGATCAGGGTGAAACGGTTGGTCCCGGTTGCATCCTCGATGCGCGACTGTTCCAGGGACACGCCGATGGAGCCGCTGTAGGGGCCGCCGAACTGGCGGGTCAGCGTCGTCACGCCGCCGACGCGGGTGGCGTCGTAGGCATCGACATCCTCCTGTTGGGCATAGAGCGAGAAGTCGAGGCGCTGTTGCGGGTTCAGGAAGGCCGGCCGGCCGAGGCTGGCCTTGAGCCCGACGAGCTGTTCCGCCACATCGCCGTCCAGCCGGAAATCTTCGCCATAGCCGAACAGGTTACGATGCCGCCAGAAGGCGCGCACACCGGCCCCCTGGCTGGTGGAATAGCGCACGCCGCCGCCGACCGACCGTGATTTCGATTCGGCAAGTGTGATCGTCATCGGCACCTTGTCCCCGGCCATCTCCTCACGCTTCGGGGCGATGGCGATCGACAGGAAGAGGTCGGTCCCGGCCAGCGCCTGCCGCATTTCCGCGATCTTGCGGGTGTCGTAGAGGTCGCCTTCCTTCCAGCGCAGTTCACGGCGCACGACGCTGGCATCGACATCCGCCAGCCCGTCGATCCGGGTCTGGCCGAAATGGGTCAGCGGCCCGGCATCGACCTGCAAATCCACCGCGACGCTGCGCTCGGCGTGATCGACCACCACGTCGCGTTCCGAGATCCGGGCGAACGGATAGCCGCGCCAGCCGAGCCGCCGGCCGACGGCCCTTTCGCTGGCGACGATCATCTCCGAGCGCGCCCGTGCGCCAAGCTTCACGCCGAGTGCCTCGTAGGTCAGCCCTTCGGCGGCCTGTTCCTGCGCCTGCGTCTTGAACACCAGGGTGAAACGCGTGAGCCGGTAGATCGGGCCGGGATCGAGGGCCAGCGTGACGGTTGCGTCCTGTTCTGACGGCGCTTCAGCTGGCTCGACTGTCAGGGTCACGCGCGGATCGTAATAGCCCTCGGCGCGCAGTACATCGCGGATACGGTCCTCATCGCCTTCCGCGCGGCGGCGCAGCAGGTCCAGGCTTTCGACCGGCTGGTCCTTGCGGATTTCGACCTCGGCCACCTGCCTGATGGTGCTGCCGATGTCCTTCAGTGCCTCATTTTCAAGGGCTTTGAAATCCGTGGCGTAGCGGATTTCGGCCCGCGCCGGCGCGGCATGGAGACCAAGACAGGTGAGGAAGATCAGCAGAAAAAGGCGCATCGCATCTTTGGGTCGGATCATCCCAGGCTAAGGTGTGGTTGACAGGCGATAGTAGAGGGGAATGCGGCAAGCGAAAGGCGGGGCTTCACCAGATACAGTCCAGCAACGGTCCAAGCTGCCCGATCCGCCGGGTTATGGTCGCGGCGCGGCCGGTGAGATAGCCATCGGGTTTGCCGGCGGCCCATTCGCGCGGATTGGGCAGGGAGACGGCCAGCAGGGCCGCCTCGCGCGGCGTCAGCGCCTTGGCGCTCTTGCCGAAATGATGCCGCGCTGCTGCTTCCGCACCATAGAGTCCCGGCCCCCATTCGGCAATGTTCAGGTAAAGCTCCATGATGCGCCGCTTGGAGAGCAGGAATTCGACATGCAGCGTCAGATAGGCCTCCAGCCCTTTGCGGATGTAGCTGCGGCCGGGCCACAGGAACAGGTTCTTGGCGAGCTGCATGCTGATGGTGCTGGCGCCGCGCGTGCGCTCGCCGGCGCGGGCGTCGGCCAGCACCTCGCCCAGCGCATTCAGGTCGAAGCCGTAATGGCTGCAGAACAGATTATCTTCGGCGGCGATCACGGCGCGCGGCAGATGGGGGGATATCTCATCCAGCGGCTGCCAGTCCTTGCGCAGGCTTTCGCCCTCGCCAAGCCGGATCAGCATCAGCGGCGTTCCCGGCGGCGGCAGCACGCCATAGGCCAGTACCAGCGCCGCCGGCAGCAACAGGATGACAGCCAGCGCAACAAGCAGGATACGGCGCAGACGCCGCACCTCAGCCGGCTTCCGCTGTCAGCGGGAAGCCGAAGAGCCGGGCGAGGAAGCGGCCCAGTACGGCATTGGAAAGCCGTCTTATATCCGGGTCGCCGCCGATCATATAGCCATCGTCGGTGACGCAGGCGGCAAGGATCAACCGCCTGGTGATCGGGCCCAGCATCGGCATCAGGGTGCGCTGGTCGCGCACCAGCCCGCTCTCCGACACCTCGAAACGGCAGTCGGCAAGGTTGCGGGAAATCCGGCGCGGGCCGCGCCAGCTGCCATCCCACAGATGATAGGCCTCGTCATAGACGGCGAGATCGGCCCTGGAGCCGCCGGCGCGGATATCTTCCAGCACTTCCTGGCAGCGCGCCGGGTCGATCAGCGCATCCTGGCCGCCATAGAGCATCAGATAGGGTGCGCCGGTGGTGCGCTTGTCGGCGAAGCGCGCGACGCAGGGGCCGTAGAAGGCGACATGGCCGGCGAAGCGCAGACCCTCTGGAGCCAATGATTTGGCGATCTGCTCATGCAGTGCGTAGGTCGAGGCCATGCCGCCATAGGAAAAGCCGATCAGGGCAATGCGATCCTTATCGATATCGCCGCGTCCGGCGAGGTAGTGCAGGCCGGCATAGACATCCGAGACCAGCATGGTCTCGGTGATGTTCAGCAGCCGTTCGGTAAAGCCGCCGGCAAGATCGCGCCGGGCCGCGAAGGCATCCACCACCAGGGCGGCGATGCCCATGGCGGCGAACTGCCTGCCATAGGTCAGCTCGCGCCCGTAGCGCACGCCGCCGGCGCCATGGATCAGCACCACCGCCGGCACCCTGTCGCGGGAAGAGGCGCGTTCCGGCAGGAAAAGCTGGCCGGACGCCAGCGTCACCGGATTGCGCGCCGCCCCCTGGCCGATGTCGCGCGGGGTGAACGGGCTGCGGCTTTCGAACTGCACCGGCTGGCCGTCGATGGCGGAGATCGCCGCACCTTCCGGCCAGTCACCGGTGGCGAGCCGGGCGGTCGCAGGGTGCGGTAGCAGGAGGGCAGCCGGCAGCAGGAAGGCGGCCAGCAGAATCCAAAGGAAGTGTCGCATGGCGGCATCCTTTCCTGTCGGAACGTCAGAAGAGAAGATAAGTCGAAGCTAGCCTACCGGCAAATCGTGGCATCAGTTCGGCGTGGCACCGGGGCCGAAGAAGCGCCGCCAGAGCAGATTCAGCCGGGCGGACAGGCGCTTTTCCTGCGCTTCCTGGAGCAGCCGGCGGTTGACACTGTCTTTCTCTTCGTCGCTGTAGGTGATCCAACGGCCGATCTCTTCCGCCGTACGGCCGCAGCCGGCGCAGCGCCCGTCATTGTCCAGCCGGCATACCGCCTGGCACGGGCTGAGCGTCAGCAGGCGGTCAGCGGCGAGTTCCGCAGCGAGATCGGCGGGGTCGTGCATCTTATTCCGGGAGGGCGAGGCCGCGCCGGAGACAGGCCGCCTCCAGCGTGTTGTTCAGCAGGCAGGCGATGGTCATCGGACCGACGCCGCCCGGCACCGGCGTGATGGCACCGGCCACGCGGGAGACATCGTCGAAATCGACATCGCCGACGAGGCGGGTCTTGCCGTCTTCCTTCGGGATACGGTTGATGCCGACATCGATAACAGTCGCGCCCGGCTTCACCCAGTCCGCTTTCACCATCTGCGGCCGGCCGACGGCGGCTACCAGAATATCGGCGTTGCGGCACACGGCGGGCAGGTCGCGGGTGCGCGAATGGGCGATGGTGACGGTGCAGCTCTCGCGCAGCAGCAATTGCGCCATCGGTTTGCCGACGATGTTGGAGCGGCCGACCACGACGGCGTTCAGCCCGGACAGGTCGCCGACATAATGCTTCAGCAGCATCAGACAGCCCAGCGGCGTGCAGGGGACCATGCCGGGCAGGCCGGTCGCCAGCCGCCCGGCATTCACGACATGGAAGCCGTCCACATCCTTGTCCGGGTCGATGGCGGCCAGTACCGCATCGGTGTCGATCTGGTCCGGCAGCGGCAGCTGCACCAGGATGCCGTCCACCGCCGGGTCTTCGTTCAGCCGCTGCACCAGCGCCAGCAATTCCTCCTGCCCGGTGGTGTCGGGCAACCGGTGCTCGAAGGAATGCATGCCGGCCTCAAGGGTCAGCTTGCCCTTGTTACGGACATAGACCTCGCTGGCCGGATCGTGGCCGACCAGCACCACGGCCAGGCCGGGCACCAGATTGTCGCGCTGTTTCAGGATGGCGGCCTTGCGGGCGACCTCGGCGCGCAGGGTGGCGGCGAAGGCCTTGCCGTCGATCAGGGTGGCCCCCGGGGTGTTGGTGCTGTCGGTCATGCTGTCATCTCCAGCCAGTCGGTCAGGCGCCGCATCAATAGACCGGAATCGCCTGCGATTTCGACCGTTTTCCGACGGTCGGTCATGCCCAGCACGATGGTCAGGTCGGATTTCGGCAGCTTCCAGCTTTTCGCCAGCAGCCGGATCAGCGCGGCATTGGCCTTGCCATCCTCCGGCGGGGCGGTGACGCCGATCTTCAGGCTGACGCCGCCGGCATCGTCCGCGATCAGTCCCTGGATGCGGTCAGCGGCCGCCTTTGGCGTCAGCCGAATACGGACACGCAGGCCGTCCGGTACGGTGGTGAAGGGCGACGGCAGGCTCAGGCCAGGTACTCCCCCAAGGGCTCCCTAGGCCAGATACTCGAACATCAGGTTCTTCAGGAACACCAGCAGCAGGATCAGGATGATCGGCGAGATATCGAGGCCGCCCAGATTGGGCAGCACCTGCCGGATCGGCCGCAGTGCCGGCTCGGTGATGCGATACAGGAATTCGCCGATCGTATAGACGACGCGGTTGGTGGTGTTCACCACGTTGAAGGCGACCAGCCAACTGAGAATTGCGGAGATGATCAGCGCCCAGATATAGAGCGAGATAACCGTATCGACCAAAGCCAGAAAGGAATACATCGGATCACGCCATGCGTCGGGGGAAGCCCTTGGAAAGGTAGGGGGTTGGCGGCCGCTGCGCAAGGGCAAGCGGCCGCATCTCTTCTTGGATCACACGTTGAAGTATTTTGCCTTCGGGTGATGCAGGACGATGGCGGAGGTCGATTGCTCCGGATCGAGCTGGTCCTGGTCGGTCAGCGAGACGCCGATGCGCTCCGCCCCCAGCAGGTCCAGCAGCGGGCGCTGGTCGGCCAGGTTCGGGCAGGCCGGGTAGCCGAAGGAATAGCGGCTGCCGCGATATTCCTGCTTCAGCAGCCCCTGCATGTCCGCCGCCTCCTCGGACGCGAATCCGAGTTCGGCGCGGATGCGCTTATGGACATATTCCGCCATCGCCTCGGCCATCTCCACCGATAGGCCGTGCAGGTAGAGATAATCCTGGTAACGGTTGCTCTCGAACCAGTCGCGGGCGATGTCGGAGGCCTTGGAGCCCATGGTGACGACCTGCAGGCCGATCACGTCGCGTTCGGCATCGTCGATGTCGCGGAAATAGTCGCTGAGGCACTTGCCGTCCGGCCCGGCCTGGCGCGGCAGCTTGAAGCGGCACACCTCGGTGCCGCCATTCTCGCCGAACAGCACCACGTCATTGCCCTCGGCTGCCGCCTGCCAGTAGCCATAGACCGCCTGCGGCACCAGGATATCCTCCTGCTCGCAGGTCTCCAGCACGCGTTTCAGGATCGGCTTCAGCTCCTGCTCGGCATATTTGCGGTATTGCGCCCGGGTGCGGCCGCTTTTGCGGAAGCCCCACTGAAACTGGTACAGCGTCATCTCGTTCAGATAGGACAGCACCGTGCGTACCGGCACGCGGGCGATGACACGGGAGCCCCAGAACGGCGGTTCCGGCACCTTCACGCCCTCCGCCAGCTTACGGCGGCGGGCCTGCGCCGCCACCGGGTCCAGCGCATCGTCATTGGCCGCCTTCGATGTCTTGCCCGGCGCCCGCGAACTGGTGGCGCGGCTGTTGCGCTTCTCGCGCTCCTCCAGCAGGAAGGCGTCGAAACCGCCATCGATGACCTTGTTCATCAGATTCAGCCCGTCGAACGCATCGCGGGCATAGGCGACCTGGCCGCTGCCATAGGATTGCGCGCAGTCGGTCTCGACGTAATTGCGGGTCAGTGCGGCGCCGCCCAGCATCACCGGCGTCTTCATGCCCTGGCGGGTCATCTCCTCCAGGTTTTCGCGCATGATGACGGTGGATTTCACCAGCAGGCCGGACATGCCGATGGCGTCGGCTTTATGCTCCTCGGCGGCCTGGATGATCGTCGCGATGGGCTGCTTGATGCCCAGATTGACGACCTTGTAGCCATTGTTGGTCAGGATGATATCGACCAGATTCTTGCCGATATCGTGCACGTCGCCCTTCACCGTCGCCAGCACGATGGTGCCCTTCTCCTGGCCCTCGATGCGCTCCATATGCGGTTCCAGATAGGCCACGGCGCTCTTCATCGTCTCGGCCGATTGCAGCACGAAGGGCAGCTGCATCTTGCCGGCGCCGAACAGCTCGCCCACCACCTTCATGCCGTCCAGCAGATAGGTGTTGATGATGTCGAGCGGCGGATGCGTCTTCATCGCCTCGGCGAGGTCGTCATCTAGCCCCTTGCGGTCGCCATCGACGATGCGTTCCTTCAGCCGTTCCTCGACCGTCTCGGCGCGCTTCTTCTCCACCTTGGCGGCCGATTGCCTGCCCTCGAACAGCGCCATGAAGGCGTGCAGCGGGTCGTAGCCCTCGGCGCGGCGGTCGAAGATCAGATCCTCGGCGATCTTCACCTCATTCTCGGGGATCTGGTGCAGCGGCATGATCTTCGAGAAATGCACGATGGCGCCGGTCATGCCGCGCTTCACCGCATGGTCGAGGAACACCGAATTCAGCACATGACGCGCCGGCGGGTTCAGCCCGAAGGAGATGTTGGAGAGGCCCAGGACGATCTGGCATTCCGGCAACTCCTGGGCGATCCGCTCGATGGCTTCCAGCGTCCACAGCCCCAGCTTGCGGTCGTCCTCATTGCCGGTGCAGATGGTGAAGGTCAGCGGATCGAACATCAGGTCGGAGGCCGGCAACCCGTGCTGCACGCAGGCGAAGTCGTGCAGCCGCTTGGCCAGTTCCACCTTGCGTTCGACGGTCTTGGCCATGCCCTCCTCGTCGATGGTCAGCGCGATCACCGCCGCGCCGAACCGCCGGGCGAGATCAAGGCGTTTTTCCGCCGGCTCCTCGCCATCCTCGAAATTGATCGAGTTCAGGATTGCCTTGCCGCCATAGAGCTTCAATGCTGCTTCCAGCACGATCAGCTCGGTCGAATCGATGACCAGCGGCGAATCGACGGAGCCGCGCATGCGGCTGACCACCTCGGTCATGTCGGCGACCTCGTCACGGCCGACGAAGGCGGTGCAGACATCGAGCGCATGGCTGCCCTCGCGCACCTGCTCGCGGCCCATCTCGATGCAGCCGTCCCAGTCGCGATTTTCCTGCAATTCGCGGAATTTCTTCGAGCCGTTGGCGTTGCAACGCTCGCCGATGGCGAAGAAGGCGTTCTCCTGGCGCAGCGCCACCGGGCCGTAAAGCGAGGCAACCGATGGCGTCCAGACCGGATTGCGCCGGGTCGGGCGGGGCCGGTGGTGACCGTCGCCTTCCTCGGCGGCAAGCTTGCGCAGCATGGCGTCCAGCGCCTGGATATGCTCGATCTGCGTGCCGCAGCAGCCGCCGATGAAGCTGATTCCATCCTGGCGCAGGAAGCGTTCCAGCCAGGTCGCCAGTTCCGGTGCCGCCAGCGGATAGACGGTCTGGCCATCGACCAGTTCCGGCAGGCCGGCATTGGGCTGGATCGAGATGCGGCCCTGCCAGTTTTCGGAAAGCCAGTGCACATGCTCGGCCATTTCCTGCGGCCCGGTGGCGCAGTTCAGGCCGATCACCGGCACATCCAGTGCATTGATGATGGTGGCGGCCGCAGCGATGTCGGTGCCGACCAGCATGGTGCCGGTGGTTTCCACCGTCACCTGCACCATGATCGGAATGTCGGTTTTGGCGTTGCGGTTGGCGCGCTTGGCGCCGTTCACGGCGGCCTTCACCTGCAGCGGATCCTGGCAGGTCTCGATCAGGAAGGCGTCGATGCCGCCGGCGATCAGCCCGTCGGATTGCAGGGCGAAGGCGTCTTCCAGCGGCTGATAGGCGATATGGCCGAGCGAGGGCAGCTTGGTGCCGGGACCGATGGAGCCCAGCACGAAACGGTCGCGCCCGTCGCCCTTGAAGCGGTCGATGGCCTCGCGCGCCAGGATGCCGGACATGCGGTTCAGCTCGAACGCCTCGTCCTGCAGGTCGAATTCCGCCAGGGTGATCGGCGATCCGCCGAAGCTGTTGGTCTGCACCGCGTCGGAGCCGGCCTCGAGATATCCCGCATGGATGTCGCGCACCAGGTCAGTGCGGCTCTTGTTCAGGATTTCCGTGCAGTTCTCGCAGCCGAGATAATCCTTGTCGACATCCAGATCGGCTGCCTGCACGCGGGTGCCCATGGCGCCGTCGCCCAGCAGAACCCGTTCTTCCAGTGCCTTCAGAAACCGTGACATTCCGCTATCCTCTTTTGTCGTTCAGGCCGTCAGCGCCGGTGCTGCGGCCCGTGCCCCCAGCCCCAGGACGCGGCAGATCGCCAGCGTCAGCTCGGCCCGGTTCAGCGTATAGAAATGGAAATCCTCGACGCCATTCTCCTGCAGCTTCTCGCACAGTTTCACCGCCACCGTGGCGGCAACGAGATGGCGCGTATCCGGCTCGTCATCCAGCCCCTCGAACAGCCCGCCCATCCAGGCCGGCACGGCAGCACCGCAGGCCTTCGCGAATTTGCAGACCTGGCCGAAATTGGTGACCGGCAGGATGCCCGGCACGATCGGGACGGTGATGCCGGCCTTGCGGGCGTTTTCCAGGAAGCGGCAATAGGTGTCGGCCTCGAAGAAGAACTGCGTGATCGCGCGCGTCGCGCCGGCATCGATCTTGCGCTTCAGATTGTCGAGATCGGCCTGCAGGCTGGGGGATTCCGGGTGGCGTTCGGGATAGGCGGCGACGCTGATCTCGAAATCGGCGATGTCTTTCAGCCCGGCCACCAGATCGGCGGCATAGGCATAGCCATCGGGACGCGGCACATATTTGCCGAGGCTGCCCGGCGTGTCGCCCGGCGCGTCGCCGCGCAGCGCCACGATGTGGCGCACGCCGATGTCCCAGTAGGAGCGGGCGACCGCATCCACCTCATCTCGGCTGGCATTCACGCAAGTGAGGTGCGAGGCCGGCACCAGGTCGGTCTCCGCCAGCAGTCGTGCTACGGTGGTGTGAGTGCGCTCGCGGGTGGTGCCGCCGGCGCCATAGGTGACGGAGACGAAGTCCGGCCGCAGCAGGGCAAGGCGCTGGATCGCCCGCCACAGCGATTCTTCCATCGCCTCGCTCTTCGGCGGGAAGAATTCGAACGAGAGATTGCCAGTCATGCCTGGTTTCCTTCGGCCTGGTTTCCTTCGGCCAGGCTTCCATCAATGCTGTGCAGCGCCGGCAGTTTCTGCGCCAGCCAGAAGCTGACGGTCAGGGGCGTGCCGGCCAGGCTCTCCACGGTGCTGACCGTCAGCCCCGCGGCGGCGCACCAGCCGGTGACCTCTTCGGTGGCGAAACCGGGCCAGCGATGGGCGTGGTCCTTCAATAAATTCAATTCCTTGTGCGGGGCGAAATCGACGACCAGCAGGCGGCCGCCGGGGCGCAGCACCCGCGCTGCCTCGGCCAGCACCTCGGCCGGCCGTTCGGCATAGTGCAGCACCATGTGCAGGATCGCGGCATCGACCGACGCGCCGTTCAGCGGCAGCTGGTACATGTCCGCCTGGCGAACCGCGCAGTTCGACAGGCCGTGTTTTTCCAGATTGACGCGGGCGACCGACAGCATCTCGCGCGATTGGTCGATACCCAGCGCATGGCCGACGCACGGACCATACAGATCCAGGATGCGGCCGGTGCCGGTGCCGATGTCGAGCAACTCGCCGATACCCTGCGGCGGCAGCAGGGAGAGCAGCTTGCGCTCCACCTCGCGCGGGTCGGCGTGCAGCGCGCGCAGCCGGTGCCATTCGGCGGCATTGCTGCGGAAATAGGCGGCTGCCGCTTCGGCGCGGCCGCGCTTGATCGCCTCCAGCCGCTCGGCATCCAGCGCGAACAGCGCATCTTCCGGCGGCACGAGATCGACGAGGGTGCCCCCGAGCACGGCGCCCGGTCCGGTCTGGGCGAGCCGATAATAGGCCCAGGTGCCTTCACGCACCCGCACCAGCAACCCGGCCTCGCACAGCAGCTTCAGATGGCGCGACACGCGCGGCTGGCTCTGCCCGACAATCTGCATGAGATCGCTGACGGTCAGTTCCGCCCGCGCGCACAGCGCCAGCAGGCGCAGGCGGGTCGGCTCAGCGGCGGCGCGCAGGCCTTCCAGCAGAAACTCCGCCGACAGGCCGGCGCCGATCTCAAGGTCGATGTCGGGGCGAAGACGGGGCTGCGCCATGGGTGATCCAGTTCACATGAAGAATATAGACATAAAGATATATTTATATTTTAGCGTCAACTGGATTCTGCGCCCCAGCCTGGCATTCGGTCGGCTATCCGGCCTGGATTACGCTCCAGCTTTCGCTGTTGCTCACGAAAGCGGCAAAGCGTACAAGGGTATGCTGCCAAAGCGCTATTTCTGCAACACCTGTGACGAAATCACATCCGTTGTTCTCTGGCCGCCGTTGGAGACGGGGGCTGTCTGTGCTACCTGCTTTCCTGTATGCGAATCGACACAATTCGTTACAAAAGGTAGTTTGAGGCAGCCGCCCGGGGCTGATAAAAGTCCTTAATAGACAAATGACAGCGCCGGCAGGATTGCCGACGCTGTCTTTGCGAGCAGCATCATAAAGGTGCTAGATAGCGGTAAGAATGGCCGCTCGTGTTGGAGATGGGACAGTTAAGCATGGCGCTTGCGATGTGGCGTTTCTCGGCAGGTAGGGCGGCGACGCTGGCCGGTCTTTTCGCCGTTGGGCTGTTGGCAGGCTGCGCCAATATGGGCGATGAAGGGCGTGCCGAGGCGAACGATCCGCTGGAACTTCCCAACCGGTTCGTCTTCGCGTTGAACGAGACAGTCGATACCTTCGTGCTGCGGCCGGCGGCGGTGACCTATCGCGACTGGATGCCGGAACCGGGCAAGGACATGGTCCGCAACCTGCTGGACTATCTCTCCAGCCCGGTGACCCTTGCCAACGATGTTTTCCAGGGCGAGTGGGAGCGCGCGGGCGTGACCAGCAAACGCTTCTTCCTGAACAGCTTCTCCGCTGGTCTCTATGACGTTGCGGCGCTTGAGGGCTATGAGAAGCACAAGGAGGATTTCGGCCAGACCCTTGCGGTCCACGGCGTGCCGGAAGGCCCTTATCTGGTGCTGCCGCTGCTCGGTCCGTCCAATCCGCGCGACGCGGTGGGCTTTGCCGTCGATATGGTGCTGGACCCGCTGAACTGGTATGCTTGGAATACGGATCGCGAGTGGATTGGCTATTCCCGCGCCGGTGCCAATGCGGTCGATGCCCGGTCGCGCAGCATCGAGGCGCTGGACGATGTGAAGGCCAATAATTTCGATTATTACGCGGCAATCCGAAGCCTGTACCGGCAGCGGCGTGATGTCGCGATCCGTAATAACCGTGCAGCCGAGGCAGATGCCGCCGGATCGCCGTTCCGTGATTACGTGCCGGGCGGCAAGGATGTCGGCACAAAATAGTCTCTGTGTCGTTATCACTAAGACAATGAGACAACAGGGTTGAACGGATGTCTGCGCTTTCTTTCAGGACGATGGTTCTGGCTGTCATCATGACCATCGGCATGTCAGCCGGTGTGGCTCTTGCCGACGGCGTCGATGCCGCCAAGGGATTCATTCAGAAACTGGGCGACAAGGCCGTCAGTACCATCGCCGCGACCCAGCAGGATGAGGATGAGCGGCTGCGGCAGTTCCGTAGCCTGCTGAACGAGAATTTCGATGTGCCGGGTATAGGCCGCTTCGTGCTGGGGCGCTACTGGCGCATCGCCACGCCCGATCAGCGTAACGAATATCTGAAGCTGTTCGAGGAAAGCATCATCCGCACCTACGCCAGGCGGTTCTCCGACTATTCCGGCGAAACGGTGGCTGTTGAAAAGGGGCGGCGGGACGGTGACGATTTCATCCTGGTCGATAGCCTGATCGAGCGCCCGACCGGCGGACCGGTTGCGGTCACCTGGCGCCTGCTGGACCAGGGAGAGAATTTCAAGATCGTCGATGTGGTGGTCGAGGGGGTGAGCATGAGCGTCACCCAGCGCTCCGACTTCTCCTCGGTGATCCAGTCGGGCGGCGGGAACATTGAAGCGCTTTTGAAAGTGATGCGCGAACGGCTGGGAAAAGCCTGATTATCGCCTGATTACCGGATGCGCGCCGCGTAGCTGTTCGCCCGGCGCTGCCAGTTCGGCACGCCAACCACGCGATAGACGCGGCCGGATGCGGCCAGCAGGGCCGCCGCCGTCATATTGTCGGACCCGACATTCATCATGCCCAGCATGAACAGGCAGTCGGCCTCGGCCAGCGCGTCGCCGATCTGCTGATAGAAGTTCCGCGCCTCGGTGTAGGCTTCCATCGCGGCGGCCGCCCGGCCAACCTTGGATTCCAGATCGCCGATGGCGCGCAGTGCTGCCCCCGCGCCGGCCCCGTCGCCCAGCTGCTCGTAAAAGCTGCGGGCATAGGCGAAGGTCACGCGGGCGCCATCGACATTCTCCATCAGGAACTCGGTCTGTCCCATCGCCAGCAGGGTCTGGGCCTGGTCCTTGGTGTCGCCGGCTGAGCTGTAGAAGCCGTAGGCATCCTTGAAAAGCTGCCGGGCCTGGCGCTGGTTGTTGCGCAGCCGATGGATATGGCCCTGGCCCTTCATGGCATCGCCGATCAGCCCCTTATCCTGCGCGTCATGGGCCAGTTTCACCGCGCGGTCGAAATGCTGCGAGGCTTCGTTCAGCCGCCCCAGCATGCGCTCCATCTCGCCCAGCCCGGTCAGCAACCGTGCCAGATCGCCCTTGTCCTTGGGGTCGGTCAGCATGCCTGACGCCGCCGCCCCGATCTGCCGTGCCTGCTCGAACCGGCCCGGCGCGCGGCGCAGATCGCCGCGTCCGGACAGCAGGGAACCGTCGCCGATCCGGCGTCCGGCGCGCTGCATCAGTTCGGCGCCGTTCAGCAGGGCGCTGCGCGCCTCGGTCTGCCGTTCCATCATCCGCAACAGCTCGTACATGACGATCCGGACGACCGCCTCGCCGACGAAATCGCCGCAGCGCCGATACAGGCTGATCGCGCGCTCATAGCGCACCTGGGCGTCGGGAAGGTCGCGCTTTTCGCGGGAGAGATCGGCCCGGCGGGTCAGCGCATGCGCCTCGCCCAGCTTGTCGCCGCTCTGCGCGAAGCTGATGCGCGCCTGATCGAAGCTGGCGGCGGCATCTTCCTGCTTCAGCTGTTTCACGGCCACTTCGCCAAGGCCGAGCAGCACATTGCCCTCGCCCATATAGTCGGCGGCCTGCTTGAAACTGGCCCGGGCCTCGATATAGCGCTGGCCCGCTTCGTCCAGTGCGTTGCCAAGATAGGCGATGTCGCCCAGCGCCTGCAGGATTGCGCCGCGTTCCTGCTGAAGCTTGCCCTCGGGCAGGCTGTCCAGCGCCTGCTGGTACTGGGTTTGCGCCTCGGCGAAATTCCCCCTGGCCATCGCCATTTCGGCGCGGCCGACCAGCGCCTGGGCGACGCCGAGCTCATCCTCGCTTTCCCTGAACTGGGCGAGCGCTTCATCGTAGAAGCTGCTGGCCTCGGATTCATGCTCCAGAAGTTTGGCCCCTTCGGCCTGCACCCAGCTGCGCCCGGCGGCGGATTGCAGGCCGGTGGTCAGCTTTCCGCCGCTCATCAGCGCGTCGATGCCGCCTTCGCGTTCCAGGCCGCGTGTCGTCACCACATCCACCAGGATGGCGCCACAGCAGATCAGGAAGGTCGCCCCGCCGACAATGTGCTGATAGGTCTCGGGCTTGCCGAGCGTCAGGAAATAGCTGCTGCCGGCCGCAGCAAGCGCACCGCCGAACATGAGCGAACGCCGGACGACCCTGTTCCGCTGTTTCTGGCGAATCGATCTTCGGGCTGGCGATCTCAAATCCGCATCCTTGGCGAAAGCCTTTGATCTTAGCGTTGAAGGGTATCACGCGGCGTCGAGGGGGTTTTCTACAACCTGCCGTCGAAAGGATAAAAGGAAAAATTTTATGTATTTTTCCGTCCCGGTTCGCTGGCCTGTCGCGGCTTGGTGAGCAGGCGGTAGATCGGCAGCAGCAATATGGGTAGCAGGTATATCGGCAATTGGCCGATGGCGAAATAGAGGAACAGGTCGGGATCGACGGCCGTGCCCAGCGCGGCGGTCAGCAGGGCCAGGTTCCGGTTGCCGGCAACCAGCCCGAGGGTCGTGCGCGGAACCGCGTCCAGCCGCCAGAAACCCAGCATTGTCAGCGCCTGCAAGCCCAGATTGACGGCGAAAACGGCGGCCACAAAGGTGGCGACGAAGGCCGGCTCGGCGATGGCGCGTGCGGCGATGCCGTCCATGGTGGCGATGGCGAAGACGATCATCAGCACCACCAGCCCGCCATCGAGATGATGCTTCAGCTCGGCGATGCGCGGCAGCCCGGCGCGCAGTCGGATCAGCATGGCCAGGCCGAAGGCGCCACCAATCAGCAAGATCAGGCGCAGCATCAGGTCGATGGCACCGACCGCGAGATCGATGCCCAGAAGGGCGAAGGCCAGCGGCGGCAGCACGACCGGGTAGATGAACATTGCCGCCACCACGACGATCAGCGCCAGGGCGCCGTCCAGCCCGGCGAACAGCGCCAGCGCCGGCGCGGTCAGCAGCGGCGGTGCTGCGGCGTAGAGCACCATCGCCATCTTCAGGCCCGGCGGCAGGTCGAGCGGGGCGACAAGCAGCGCCATGATCGCCGGGCAGACGATCATCACCCAACCCAGCGACAGGGTCAGCCGGGTCGGGCTGCGCATATGCGTCCCGACGGTCGGCCAGTCGATGCGCAGCATGGTGATGACCAGCATGCAGAACACGCTGGGCGTCAGCAGCGGCCGGACGAAGGCCGCGAGATCGGGCAGAGCCAGCCCGATGAAGATGCCGGAGGCGAGGATGAGCGGGGCGCGCCGGCCGAGCGACGCGAGGAGGCGGGTAATCATGATGGGGTGAGTGTAGGTTCACGCTAGGCAGGCCGGCAAGCGCGCCAAGAGCCTTTTATCCTTTCCCGGTATCGCTGCGTTGCCGAGCGCAGCGGTGTCCGGGCAGGCGCGACGCGAAGAGCGATGCGGGGCCATCGGTCGAGCGGCGCAACGAACCCGGCGCCCTGCGCACGGCAACCCGAAGGGCCGGTCGGGGAGATGCGCCCCGGCGGCGTCGAAGGGCTTGCCCGTAGCCCCGCTACGCGCTGCACCCTTCTCCTAGCCGGCTCACATACCCGTCCGGCGCAGACGCTTCCGGGAAAGGATGAAAGGCTCTAGCATGAGAGGCATGACTGATTCGACAATTGCCGGCGCTGCGCCCGGCACGGTTCATCACGGTACGGTGCTGCCGGAATGGATCGACAATAACGGCCATATGAACGTCGCCTATTATCTGATGGCGTTCGACAAGGCGCTTGACGATCTGACCGATGCCATCGGCCTCACCCGCGCGTACCGGGCGGCGCATCACAGTGGCATTTTCGTCGTGGAAACCCACCTCACTTATGGGCGCGAGTTGCTGGAAGGCGAGGGCTACCGCATCGAGACGCGGGTCCTTGGCATTGACGGCAAAAGGCTGCACCTGTTCGCCCGGATGTGCCGCGCCGGGGATGGGGCGCAGTCGGCAACCTGCGAGATGATGATCCTGCATATGGATATGCAGGCCCGCCGCAGCGCACCGTTTCCGGCGCCGATCCTGGCGCGGCTGATCGAGCTGGAGCAGGCGGCACCGGGCGAGGTCCCGCCGGAAGCCGGGCGGAAAATCGGACTGGGGGAGCGGCGAGCGCGCTAGAGCCAGATTCACGCTTTAAATGCATCATGTGGTTGCTCGCATTTAAAGCGATCGCACTCTAGCCACGCCCGCCGGAATGGATACAGTGTTCCGTGAAAAGCCGGTCCCATGACGGCGGATCGGGGGAGTCAGCGCAAATATGACGTCAACATTGAGTGTCCAGGAACATGCGGCCGCGGCCTTTGAGCTGATGCGCCATCATGGCGTTCCGCCATCGCCGGAAAATTTCACCGTCTGGTATCACTACCATCGGCGCACCTATGCCGAGCTGAACCGGGTGATCGACGCGCTGATCAAGGGCGACCAGAGTTTCGACGAAAACCGCAATGGCGATATCTATGTGCGGTTTTTCGGCAATGAGGTCGGTCGTGAGGTCACGCTGGGGGCGGCGGCCAGCACGGAGCGCATCCTGCAGCAGGTGCTGGAGCGTGTCGGCGCCGCTAGGAGCGACGTGGCCGACTATGCCGGCTTCCTGCGCGATACCTCGGATACGTTGCAGCATACGGAGGATGTCGGGAGCTTGGCGGCCACCCTGTCCGGCCTGATCGAGGAGACCGCGCGGATCCAGCAGCAGAACGAACAGCTGGAACGGCAGTTGCAGAAATCCTCGGAAGAGATCACCGTGCTGCGCCGCGATCTCGAGACGATCCAGCGCGATGCGGAAACCGATGCGCTGACCGACATCGCCAACCGCAAGCGCTTCGATGCGGCGCTGCGCGACCGGGCGCGGGAAGCCGCTGTCGATGACAAGCCGTTATGCCTGATTTTCGCCGATATCGACCGTTTCAAGCAGTTCAACGATCTGTACGGCCACCAGATGGGCGATCAGGTGCTGAAACTGGTCGCGCGCAGCCTGAAGGACAGCATTCGCGAAGGCGATCTTCCGGCCCGCTATGGCGGCGAGGAATTCGCGGTCATCCTGCCCGACGCCACCATCGATGTGGCGAGCGAGATCGGCGAGCGTATCCGCCGTACCATCGCCAGCCGCCGGATCGTGCGGCGCGACAGCAAGGTCGAACTGGGGGCGATAACGCTGAGCGCCGGCATTGCGCTTTACGAGCCGGGCGAGACGATGGCGTCGCTGATCGACCGGGCGGATGAGGCGCTCTATGTCGCCAAACGCTCAGGCCGCAACAAGGTGGTGACGGAAGAACAGCTGCGCGACCCGGACAAGAACGCCTTTTGACATGCTGAGGCTTCCTGCTTTCCGCTGGCGTCCCCGACTGATTGCTCTGCGGACGCGGCGTGTCCTGCGTCAGGATCATGTGCGCCTGTCCATCCTCTCGGTGGCGATCGGCGTTCTGGCGGCCTTTGGCGCCATTGTGTTCCGCGAGGCGATCGGTCTCTTCCAGTCGGGATTTCTCGGGTTCAGCGGCGAAAGCATCGCGACATTGCTGCGCGAGCAGCCCTGGTGGCGCACGCTGCTGGCGCCCACCCTGGGCGGCCTGCTGATCGGCCTGCTGATCCGCTATGCCATGCCTGGCGGCCGGGCCAGGGGCGTACCCGACGTGATCGAATCCAGCGCGCTGCGCGGCGGGCGCATCGATGTCGGCGGCGGTCTGCTCAGCGCTGTGCTCTGTGCGCTCTCCATCGGCAGTGGCGCGTCGGTTGGCCGGGAAGGGCCGGCGGTGCATCTGGGGGCGACCACGGCAAGCTGGCTGTCGCGCCGCTTCCGGCTTGGCCGGTCCAGCGTGCGCACGCTGCTGGGGTGCGGTGTTGCCTCTGCGGTGGCCGCCTCCTTCAATGCGCCGATGGCCGGTGCCTTCTTCGCGCTGGAGGTGGTGATCGGCCATTACGGGCTGCAGGCCTTCGCGCCCATCGTCATCGCCTCGGTCATTGGCGCCATCGTGACGCGCATTCATTACGGCGATTATCCCGCCTTCTTCATCCCCGGCACGGCCGAGGTGTCGGCGCTGGAATATCCGGCCTTCATCCTGCTGGGCCTGTGCGCGGCGGCAGTCGCCATCCTGTTCGTGCGGAGTGTCGATTGGGTGGAATGGGGGGTGAATCGGTTCCGCGTGCCGAAGCTGGCCGCCATCGTCGCGGCGGGCTTCTCGGTAGGGCTGATCGGCCTGATCCTGCCGGAGGTGATGGGCGTCGGCTACGAGGCGACCGAGCGCGCGATCCAGGCGCAATACGGGTTCTGGCTACTGGCGGCGCTGCTCGCGGCGAAGATGGCGGCGACGGCGCTGTCGCTGGGCGGCGGCTTTCCGGGCGGCGTGTTCAGCCCGTCGCTGTTTCTGGGCGCGATGCTGGGCGGTGCCTTCGGCATCGTCGCGGCGATGCCGTTCCCGCAGCATGCGGCGGGAACCGGTGCCTACACGTTGGTCGGCATGGCGGCGGTATCCGGCGCGGTGCTGGGCGCACCGATTTCCACCGTGCTGATGCTGTTCGAGATGACCGGCGATTATGAGATTACCATCGCGGCGATGGTCGCGGTTGCGGTCTCCAGCCTCGCCACGCGGTCCTTGCTGGGGCACAGCTACTTTACCTGGCAGCTTGCCAAGCGCGGCCTGTCGATCAAGGGCGGGCACGAGGTCGGCGTGCTGCAGGAGATCAAGGTCCGCCGGCTGCTGCGCCGCGATCATGAGGTGGTCGGCCCCGAGGACGACATCGTCGAGGTGCGCAATCATCTGCTGAAGGCGCCGCAGGCCGAGCTGTTCGTGGTGCAGGAGGGCCGGCTGATCGGCATCCTGACGCTGGCCGATCTCGGTGCGGCGGCGTTCGACGGCAAGCCCGGCAAGGCGCCGACGGCGGGCGAGGCGATGCGCGCCGACCCGCCCTTCCTGACGGCCGACGACACGCTGGAGGCGGCGGTGAAGCTGTTCTCCCAGGTCGAGGAAGGATTGCTGCCGGTGGTCGAGACACGGCATGGCCGGCGGCTGGTCGGCTGCCTGCACGAGCGAGATGTTATGCGCGCCTATAATCGTGCGCTGATCAAGCTGCGCGCCGAGGAGCATGGCGAGCGGGTCGAGAATTGACGCCAGGGACACCCATGTGGTCGCCTGCATGGGGCGTCTGCGCACGGAATCGCTTCTCATTCTTCCCGACTCGCTCTAGGGTTTTCGCCTCTTTCAGGCGATAAGACAGACGAGGACAGGATGGGCGCCGAGGCGATCCGACGGAACGACGCGCATATTGCCGAGGCGATTGCCGAACTCAAGGCGCTGCTGGGCGACCGGCTGTCCACGGCGCAGGCCGTGCTGGAACAGCATGGCAAGGATGAGAGCTATCATCCGGTCATGGCGCCCGATGCAGTCGCCTTCGCGGAATCGACCGAGGAAGTTGCCGCAATCGTGAAAATCTGCGCCGCGCACAAGGTGCCGATGATCCCGTTCGGCACCGGCACCTCGCTGGAAGGCGGGGTGGCGGCGCTGCAGGGCGGCGTCACCATCGATATCAGCCATATGAACCGCATCCTGGAGGTCAATGCGGCCGACATGGATTGCCGGGTGCAGGCCGGCGTGACGCGCAAGCAGCTGAACGAGCATCTGCGCGATACCGGCCTGTTCTTCCCGATCGATCCGGGCGCCGACGCCTCGCTGGGCGGCATGGCCGCGACCCGCGCCTCGGGCACCAACGCGGTGCGCTACGGCACGATGCGCGAGAATGTGTTGTCGCTGACCGTGGTGACCGCCGACGGGCGCATCATCAAGACCGCGCGGCGCTCCAAGAAATCGGCCGCCGGCTACGATCTCACCCGGCTGTTCGTCGGCTCTGAGGGTACGCTGGGCATCATCACCGAGGTGGCGGTCAGGCTCTATGGCGTGCCGGAGCAGATATCCTCCGCCGTCTGCGCCTTCCCGGACATGGAGGGCGCGGTGAACAGCGTCATCCTGATCATCCAGTCCGGCATTCCGGTTGCCCGCATCGAGCTGCTGGACGAGGTCCAGATGGGCGCCTGCATCGCCTATTCGAAGCTGGAAGGCTATCAGGCCGCGCCGACCCTGTTCTTCGAGTTTCACGGTACCGAGGCAGGCGTGGCCGAGCAGGTCGAGATGGTGAAGGCCATCGCCGCCGATTTCGGTGGTGCCGACTTCAAATGGGCGACCAAATCGGAGGATCGCACCGCCCTGTGGGAGGCACGGCACAAGGCCTATTACGCGGCGCTGGCATTGCGCCCCGGCGCCAAGGGCTGGCCGACCGATGTCTGCGTGCCGATCTCGCGTCTTGCCGAATGCATTCTGGAGACCAAGAAGGATATCGCGGCCTCGGGCATGCTGGCGCCGCTGGTCGGCCATGTCGGCGACGGCAATTTCCATCTGGTCTATGTCATCGATCCCGACAAGCCAGAGGAGCTGGAGCAGGCCAAGGCGCTGAACGACCGCATGGTCATGCGTGCGCTGGCGATGGAAGGCACCTGCACCGGCGAGCATGGCATCGGGTACGGCAAGATGGATTTCCTGGTGGCCGAGGCTGGCGAGGCGGTCAGCGTCATGCGCCAGATCAAGCTGGCGCTCGATCCCGACAATCTGATGAATCCCGGCAAGATCATCCGCCTTTGATCCGCGCCACGAAACGGCCATAGGCCGCGGATAGACTGGATGCAAATTTGCCGGGCGCCATGGGCGCGCTGTCCGGCGCCATAGGCATAGGAGGCAGGGTGCGTAGGGTTCTGATCGGGTTGGGCGTGGTGGCTCTATTGCTGCTGGCCGCTGTCTTCATTGTGCCGTCGCTGGTGGACTGGAACGGCTATAAGCCGCGGATCGCCGATGCCGTGCGCGAGGCGACCGGTCGCGACCTCGTCATTGATGGCGATATCGGCCTGTCGATCCTGCCCACCCCGACCCTGTCCGTCGCCGGCGTGCGCCTGCGCAATCTGCCCGGCGCGCAGTCCCCCGATCTGATGCGCGTGAAGGCGCTGGATGTGGAAGTCGCCCTGCGGCCGCTGCTGACCGGCGACATCGAGGTGAAGCGGCTTGTCCTGATTGAGCCCTTTATCGCGCTGGAGGAACTGCCCGATGGCCGGCGGAGCTGGGACTTCGCGCCGCAGCAGCAGGCATCGGACGTGCCCGACGAGGAGGCCGGCGATACGGCTTTCGCCGGCGGTGGCGGCACCAGTGTCACGCTGGACGATGTGCGCATCGAGGGCGGTACGCTGATCTATCGCTTCGCGGACGGGGCGGAGCAGCGCCTCGACAAGCTGTCTGTCTCGCTGAGCGCGCAGTCACTGCAGGGACCGTATCAGGCCAAGGGCGCGCTTGCCTATCAGGGCGTGCCGGCGACAATCGAGGCGTCGGTCGGCCGAATCGGCGTGGCTGGCAAGGCGGCGCCGGTTTTCCTGCGCCTCGGCCTTGCGGATCGCGGGGGGCTTGTCCTGTCGGGCACCATGCAGGGTGGCGCCACGCCCCGGCTGGCCGGCAAGCTGGAACTGGAATCGCCGGATCTGTTCGCCCTGGCCACGACGGCCTCCGGCGGCAGGATCGCTACGCCGCTGTTGCGCCAGCCGGGGTCGCTGCGCGCGACGGTGTCGGCGACGCCGCAGAGCATTGCGCTGGACGATATGCGCCTGGTGCTGGGCGAGACGCGGGCCACCGGCGCGGTGAATGTCGGGCTGGAGGGCACGCCGTCGATCGATGCGGTGCTGGAGGTTGGCCGTTTCGACATGGACCGGATGATGGCGGCGCAATCCAGCGCAACCCCAGCCGCACCCGCCGGTCAGCGCCCAGACCAGCGCAGCGGCCAGCCAGCGGCGCAGGGGGCAGCGCAGGATGACGGTTCGTCCGCGGCCTTTGCCCTGCCGGCGATTCCGGCCGGCCTGAACCTGTCGCTGGATCTGACCGTCGATGCCATCGATTATCGCGGCCGCCTGGTCCGGCAGGTGCGCGGCAATCTGGCAATTCAGGATGGCCGGCTTGCGTTGAACCAGCTGTCGGCGCAGCTTCCCGGCGGGGCCGAGGCCAGCCTTTATGGCGTTGCCGCCCCGCAGCCCGGCGGCGGCGCACCGCGCTTCGAAGGATCGGCGGAACTGACCGCGACCAGCATGCGCGATCTGGCGGTGTGGCTGCGGCTGGACCTGCCGGACGTGCCGGTGGAACGGCTGCGCAGCCTGTCCCTGCAAACCGACCTTGCCGTGGATTCCGCGGAACTCCGCCTCGCCAATCTCGATCTGCGTTTCGATGCCAGCAAGCTGGTCGGCGATGCCCGTTACCGCTTCGCCGGCCGGCCGTTCGTTGGCCTGTCGCTGGCGCTGGACCGGGTCAATCTCGATGGCTATGTGGTCGATCCGCAGGCCACGCTTCCGGGGCCTGTCGTGCCGGAACAGATGCCGCGCACCAACGAGCCGCCGGCGCCGCCACTGGAGTTTCTGCAGAGTTTCGATGCCGAGGTGAAGCTGACGGTCGGCCACGTTACGCTGCGTGGCCAGCAGTTGCGCGACATCAATCTGGACGCGACCGTGCGCGACGGCGTGGCCTATGTGCGCGAGGCGGCGGTGGCCGATTTCGCCGGTGCGCGCGTCGGCGTCGGCGGGACATTGACCGCGCGCGAGGGCGCGTCGGCGGGTGAACTTGGTTTCAAGCTGGAAACCCGGGAACCGGGGCGTCTGCTGCAATTGCTGAACGCCCCTTCGGTGCCGAATCCGGCCCTGCTCGGCCGGCTGGAACTGTCGGGCCGCCTTATCGGCACGCCGGAGGCCTTCGATATTGATGGCATGCTTGCGGTCGCGGGCGGCCGGGTGAAAGTGACCGGCGGGCTGGCGCTGGCGCAGTTCCCGCCGAAGATCGATCTTGTCGCGGAAGGCGGTCACCCCGATCTGACCGCGTTGCTGAAGATTCTGCTGGGCCGCGACCCGGATGCGGGGCCGGGGCTCGAGGATCTGCGGATCTGGCTGACGGCCAGGAACGGCGACACCGATGCGCTTTCCGTGAACGGGCGGATCGAGGCGGCGGGCGGCATGGTCAGCATCGATGGCGATGTTAATCCTTTCGCACCGTCTCCGACCTTTGCCCTCTCGCTCGATGTGCAACATGGCAATGCGGTGCGGTTTCTGCGCATCTTCGCGCCTGACTACCGGCCCGGCGGTACCCGCGACCGGCCGCTGGACCTCACCGCGCGGATCGCCGGCAACACGGCCGCGTTCACGGTGGATGACCTCAGCTTGAAGGCGGGCGCCGTGGCAGCGACGGGCAATGCCTCCGTCTCGCTGTCCGGCGCGCGGCCGAAGATCACCGTGAAGCTCGATGCCGGCGATATTCAGCTGGAACCCTGGCTGCCCGATCCGGCGCGCGGCGGCGGCAGTGCCGCGCCGGCGGTGCCGCTGCCGGTTTCCGGCGACGGCTGGTCGAGCGAGCCGTTGCGCCTCACGGCTCTGCGCAGTGTTGATGCGGAACTGACAGCGACCGCGAAAACCATCCTTTATGACCCCTACAAGGTGGAGGATGTGCTGGCGCTCCTGACCTTGCGGGAGGGCGTGCTGGATGTCAGCAAGCTGAGCGGCACCATGTTCGGCGGCAGCATCGGCATGAACGGCCAGCTTGTCGCGACCGACACATCGTCCCTGCGGGCCGAGTTTCAGGTGCGTAATGCCGATCTGCGCGCGGCGACCACCGCCGCCGGCCAGCCGCCGCGGGTACGCGGTCTGCTGGATTTCGACATGCAGTTTACCGGACGCGGCCAGAGCGAGGCGGCGCTGGTCGGCTCCCTGGCCGGTACTGGCCGGTTTGCTGTGCGCGAGGGGGTGGCGGAAGGTTTCGATTTGCAGAGCATCAGCGACCGGCTGGAAGGGCTGAACGACGCGGCGGCCTTCCTGACGCTCGCCCGCGCTGCTTTCGCGGGTGGCGAAACCCCGTTCGAGCGGCTGGATGGCAGCTTCACCATCACGGACGGGGTAGCACGTACCGAAGATACGCTGCTGGTCGCCAGCGCCGGCGAAGGCAAGGCGACGGGCAGCATCGATCTGCCGCGCCAGCTGGTGGACGGAACGGCAATCTTCACCCTGACCCGGCATCCCAGCGCGCCGCCCTTCAGTGCCACGGTCAGCGGACCGCTTGCCGACCCGGCAGTGAATTTGCGCACGCGCGAGCTGGAGGCGTTCCTGGTGCAGCGCGCCATCGAACGAGGGCTGATGCGCCTGCTGCCGCAACAGCAGGGCAGCGGCGGTACCAACGCCGCGCCGACCGCGCCCTCCTCAGCGCCCGCCTCGCCAGCGGACACGCTGCGTCAGATCATTCCGGAACTGCTGAAGCGCTAGATATAGCCGAACCGGGTGAGGCCGGGCCTGCCGGCCTCTTCCAGCGCGGCAAGGCGCTCGGCGGGCAGGTCGCGCCAGCGGCCATGGCCGGGCCGGTGCGCGACAGCCTGTTGTGCGGCGGTCAGGCTGGCCGCGTCGATATCGGGGCGCAGCGCTTGCAGAAGCTTGGCCAGGACCGGGCTGTCCGGCGCCGTTGCGTCTTCCAGCCGCAGCAGGTGATAGCGCTCTCCGAGCAAGGCCTGCCCGCAGGCCAGCGCTTCCAGATTGGTTTCCGACCAGAAGCGGATCGCGGCCAGCGCCAGCGCGTCCGGTTCCTTGGGCGCGGCATGGCCGTGGCGCGCGGCGAAATGCCGGTCGATCTGCTGGCGGTTGTCGGAAAGGGCGATGTCACGCCCGTCGCGCACCACATGGATGAAGCGCAGGCCGGGCAGGGCCTCGGCAAGAAAGGGCAGCACGAACATCAGCCGGGGATTCTTCCAGCCCCACAGTGCGGGGCCGTTCCCCTCGTCCCGTACCTTGGCGGCGACGTTACGCAGCCCGCTCAGGCCGGTTGCGGCAAGCGCTTCCGGCAGGTCTGCAAGCCGGTAGTCGAGGCTGCCGGTACGCTCCAGCACCGGGTTGATGAGCTGGTCCAATACCGGCGGCGCATGGCGCAGATCGCCGGCATGGTTCACCGTCCCGCCCATGAAGAAGCCAGCGGCGATCAGCGCCTCGCGGATTGCCCGCGTGCCGGAACCGCCGGTCGCGCCGATCAGCACGGGGCCGATCAGCACGGGACTGGCCGCAGAGTCGCTCATACCGCCAGTTCCGCCGCGCGCAGGCTTTCGTCGCGCACCAGATCGGTCAGCTGCGCCTTGAGGGCGGAAAAAGCCGGCGTGGTGCGGATGTGATAGTCGCGCGGCCGGGGCAGGTCGATGGATATCTCCGCCTTGACCGTGCCGGGCCGTGCGGTCAGCACCACGACGCGGCCGGCCAGGAAGATCGCCTCCTCGATATCATGGGTCACGAACAGCACGGTCTTGCGGTTGCGTTCCCACACCGCCAGCAGCAATTCCTGCATCAGGCTGCGGGTCTGGGTGTCGAGCGCGCCGAACGGCTCGTCCAGCAGCATCACGCTGGGGTCGGGGGCCAGCGCGCGGGCCAGTGCCACGCGCTGCTGCATGCCGCCGGACAGGGTTTTCGGATATTGCCCGGCGAAGCCCTCCAGCCCGACCTGGGCCAGCAGGCTGTCGGCCCGGCTGCGGGCGTCGTTGCGGCCCATGCCCTGTTCGATCAGGCCGAAGGCGACATTGTCGCGCACAGTGAGCCACGGATAGAGGGCCGGCTGCTGGAAGACCATGCCGCGCTCCGGGCCGGGCTTCTCGACCGGACGGCCATCCAGCTGGATGGTACCGCTATCGGGATGGTCCAGCCCGGCAGCCATGCGCAGCAGGGTGGATTTGCCGCAGCCCGACGGGCCGAGCAGCGCCACGAACTCGCCCTCGCCGACGGAAAGATCGACCGGGCGCAACGCCTCGACAAGGGTGTCGCGTCCGCGAAAAACCCGGCTGACGCCGGCAATCTCAAGCCTACCCATTGTATTCGGAATCGTCAGACCAGGAAATTCAGATAGGAGCCGCGCGGCGAATCCATGTCGATATCGTCAGCGGCCAGCAGGCGTGCCAGACGGTTGAGCTGTTTGCCGATATCGGCTTCGTCGATGGCGGTGCGCAGGATGGACCGGCGCTGCGGCCGCTCGCGCGGCCCTTCCAGCAGGGCGTCGGCGCGCGGTTGCGTGCCCTGGCCACGCTGGATGCGGTTGCCGGCCTGGCCTGACGTCTGACCGCCGATCCGGGGGCCGGTAGGGGTAATCGCCATCATTCTCTCCTCCGCCGCCGAAAGCGGCGCTCAGCTGGCATTATGCCTGCAAAAGCCCGGCAGTTGAAGGCCCGGCTTTCTCAGCAAGGGGGGCGGGTGTAAGGTATGGCACCGGCTATTCGGAAGGACCGCCATGAACATTCTCGTCGTGCAGAACTATCCCGGCTCGCCGCCGGGACAGCTGGGGGACAGCCTGACCGCCCGCGGTGCCGCCCTGCATGTTGTGCAGCCGCTCTCCGGCGATCCGGTGCCAGCCGATCATGCGCCCTTCGACGCCGCGCTCATCCTGGGTGGGGCGCAGAGCGCTGCTGACGATGCCGGCAATCCCTATTACGCCGAACTGCTGCCGCTGCTGCGTGGCTTTCATGAGGCCGGCAAGCCGCTGCTGGGGGTTTGTCTCGGCTCCCAGCTTCTGGCGCGGGTGTTCGGCAAGAAGGTCTATCGCCACAGCCATGTCGAATTCGGCTTCCATCCGCTGGCGATGACCGAGGCGGGGCGGGCCGATCCGCTGCTGGCCGGCCTGCCCGCAATGCCCCATGCGATGGAGTTCCACGAGGATACGTTCGATCTGCCGGACGAGGCGGTGCTGCTGATGACCGGCGAAGGGTGCCGCCATCAGGCCTACCGGGTGGGCGAGACCGCCTATGCCTTCCAGTGCCATATCGAAGTCACGCGCCCGATGCTGGAGCGCTGGGCGGCCGAGCCGGGCAGCTTCACCGCCAATGGCGGCGCCGACCCGATGCCACGACTGCAGGCGGAGATGGCCCTGCATCTGGACGGATCGCTGCACTTTGCCGATACGGTGGCCGCTGGCTGGCTGGATCTGGCAGCCCGGGTGCGGCAACGCAACGGCTTGCGCAAATCGGCGTAATGCTGGACTCTGTTATTGCTGATCCGGAACACGGGATGCGAGCCTGATGATGGAACGTGTTAAGTCGCTGTTTCGCGCACCGCGCCTGGCCAACCGGCGCCGGCATCCCCGTTATCCAGTCAGCGCCAGCGTGGAAATCCTGCATGCGGGCGCTGTGCGGCGCGATGCGGAGATTACTGATGTGTCGGCTGGCGGGGCGCTGCTGATCCCGACCCAGGATATCGAGCCGGGGCAGGATATCGAAATCTTCCATCCCAGCTCGACGATGCGGGTTACCGCGCAGGTGATCGCCAATGATTCGGTAGGCACGCGGGTCTGTTTCCTGTCGGAAGGGGCCGGTACCATTGTCGCGGTCTGGCTGCGCGGTCTCCATGCGCGCCCGGTTGCCGATGGGCAGCCCGGCTGAACGGCTCAGCTGAGGATACCGCTGTCCGTACGGCGACCCCCAATGGGATACCGGAATGGCGTTCACGGAAATGTGAATGCTCCCTATCGGCGAAATTCCGCGGCTTGTCGCAGAACTGCCCCGCCAGCCACTTATTTTAGACATGATTGAGCATAATATTTGGGTTGTAGGCGCCAACCAAGCCCCTCCGGTGCCTACGATCAGGCCGCAAGGAAACCCCTTCCCCAAGCGGCCATGACCCAAAGCCCCCTCGGGCGGTGCCAATTCCCCGCTGGCACCGCCCGATTTCTTTTGCGCCTCCCTTCTCCGGTTTTCTCCTTTCTTCGGTTATCTCCTCTGGGCAGCCCTGCGGGCGGCGGGCCTTCACATGGGCCGGGCCGACGGCTATGAAGATTGCCTCGCTTTGCAAGGGGAGCCCGCACCGCATGTTCACCACCCGTCCGGAAATTCTCGGCACCTTCGGTGTCGTCACCTCAACCCACTGGCTGGCCAGCGCCACCGGCATGGCCATCCTGGAGAAGGGCGGCAATGCCTTCGATGCGGGCGTGGCCACCGGCTTTGCGCTGCAAGTGGTGGAACCGCACCTGAATGGTCCGGGCGGCGAGGTGCCGATCCTCCTGTTCGACCGCAAGGTCGGCGAGATGGAGGTGATCTGCGGCCAGGGCGTCTCCCCGGCAGCAGCGACCATCGGCTATTACCGCTCGCTGGGTTTCGACCTGGTGCCCGGCACCGGGTTGCTGGCTGCCACCGTGCCCGGCGCCTTCGACGCCTGGATGCTGATGCTGCGCGATCATGGCACGATGACGCTGGAAGAGGTGCTGAGCCCCGCCATCGCGATGGCGGAAAACGGCTACCCGGTGGTGCCGAACATCACCAAGACGGTCGATACGGTGCGCGAGCTGTTCGCCACCGAGTGGACAACCTCCGCGGCTCTCTATCTGAAGGATGGCAAGGCACCGCAGCCCGGCAGCCTGTTCCGCAATGTGAAGATGGCGGAGATGTACAAGCGCGTGCTGACCGAGGCCAAGGCCGCCGGCGGCGACCGCATCAAGCAGATCGAGGCGGCGCGCGCGGCCTGGTCCAGGGGGTTCGTCGCCGAGGCCATCGAGAAATTCTGTGCGACGACCGCTGCCATCGACGATTCCGGCAAGCGCAACAAGGGCATCCTGACCGCCGAGGATATGGCGTCCTGGCAGGCGACCAAGGAGAAGCCGACGACGGTCGAGTATGGCCGCTACACGGTCGGCGTCATCCCGCCCTGGAGCCAGGGGCCGGTGCTGGCGCAGCAGCTGGCCCTGCTGAAGGGCTATGACCTCGACAAGACCGACCCGACCGGCCCGGACTTCCTGCATCTGTTCATCGAGAGCGCGAAGCTGGCGATGGCCGACCGCGAGGCGTTCTACGCCGATTCGGCGCAGGTCGAGGTGCCGATCGAGACGCTGTTGTCAGAAGCTTATAATGCCGAGCGCCGCGCGCTGATCGGGGACACCGCCTCGAAGGAGCCACGCCCGGGCAGTGTGCCGGGCCTCACCCGCTGGATGGATCTGGAGGCGCACAAGCGCCTGGGCATGGCGCCGGAATATGCCAAATTCTCCATCGGCGAGCCGACCGTGCGGCGTGACGGCAATGTGGCGGGCGATACCTGCCATTTCGACATCATCGACCGCTGGGGCAACATGGTTTCCGCCACGCCCAGCGGCGGCTGGCTGCAATCCAGCCCGACCATCCCGGAACTGGGCTTCTGCCTGACCAACCGCATGCAGATGTTCTGGCTGAATGAGCAATCCGCTGCCGCGCTGGCGCCGAAGCGCCGGCCGCGCACCACTTTGACCGCCAACATGGCGCTGCGCGATGGCGCGCCTTACATGGCGTTCGGCACGCCAGGCGGCGACCAGCAGCCGCAATGGTCGGCGCTGATGTTCCTGCATCACGCCCATCACGGCATGAATTTGCAGGAATCCATCGATTGTCCGGCCCTGCATATCGACCATCTGGTGAATTCCTTCTGGCCGCGCGCGGCGAAATGGAATCATGTCCAGGTCGAGGGGCGGATTCCGGCGGCGACGGTCGAGGAACTGCGGCGGCGCGGCCATGATGTGACGGTCGGCGGCGACTGGTCGGAAGGCCGGCTGACGGCGGCGGCGCAGGCAGACGGCCTGGTGAAGGCGGCGGCCAATCCGCGTGGCATGCAGGGTTATGCCATCGGCCGCTGATCGAAAATATGGCGGGCAAGGTGGTCGGTAGCGATTGCCTTGCCCGTGCCCTTCGCCGATACTGATTTTATTAAAATCCTATTGGTGAGAGACGGCCCGATGGCGGCGACGAGCAATCCCGCGCTTGCCCTGCTTGCGAAGAGCATCGCCGATGTGGTGGGTGCCAACAGCGAACTCTATCGCGATGTGCTGCGCGCCGTCGAATCGGACGAATATGTGGATATCATGCTGGCGCAGGCCTCCTTCGACACGCTGTCCGGCGAGATCAAACGGGAGATATCGGAACGCGTCGATGATCTGGTCGCGACATATCTCGCCAAGGGGCAGTCGGTCGAGGAGATGGCGGACGAGCTTGCCGGGAAATTGCCGGACGGCATGGCCTGATAACACCGAAGCCTGTATCGTGGTGCCATGAGCGATCAATTGGGTACCCATGCCGATGGCGGCGCGCCGGAAGTAAAGAAGCTTCCGGTCGGCAAGCTGATTCTGCTTATCCTACTGCCGATCCTGCTGATTGGCGGCGCGGCGGCCGGGCTGTTCCTCACCGGTATGCTGGGCGGCAAGAAGTCGGCTTCCCCGGCCGCCACGCAGGAAACCGCGCCGCCGCCCAAGACCAGCGGCGGGCATTATACATCGCTGTCGGATTTCATCCTGACGCTGCGGACCGAGAGCGGCGAGGCGCGCGTCGTCATGGTGACGATCAGCCTGCAGGTCAGCAGCCAGGAACAGAACGCCATCGTGAAATCGGGCGATGCCAAGCTGCGCGATGCCATCAACATGCTGTTGAGCGAGCAGCCCCTGCAGAATTATTCCGACCCCATGGAGCTGAACAATCTGCGCGCCATGCTGGCCGATGAGATCAGGCGGATATTACCGAACCTCAATCTTCTCGGCGTGCATCTGACCCGGGTGCGGGTGCAGTAGGCGGGGTCTGTCCCGCCCTCAGGGCTTCATCTCATAGGTGATCCACATGCTGCGCGTCGCCTTGCGGTCATAGACGCCGCGCGCCCGGTAGTTGTTGTCGGCGGTGATCCAGCGGATGACTGGCCAGCCGCGCTCGGCGGCGATAGCGTTCAGCGCGTCCAGCAGCTTGTCGGCGGCGCCGCTGCCGCGCACATCGGGATCGACGAACAGATCGTCCAGGAAGCCGGCATAGGCGCCCCGCAGCGGGCTGGGCATGGCGCGGAAATGCGCAAGCCCAATGACCCGGCCGGTGGCGTCGCGGGCGACCAGCGCCTCCTGCACATGCTCGGCATCGTGCAGCCAGCCCCAGACACGCTCCGCCGTCTCGTCCGTCATCGGCATCTTGTAGAAGGCGGCATAGCCGTTATAGAGCCGGCGCCAGTCAGCCTTGTCGCTGTCCTTCAGGCGGTCGATGGTCACGGACATGGGGGTTCCTTTTCTGTCTGGAAGCGCACGCTAGCGCCCCTGCGACAGGCGGAAAAGCCCTAGTTTGTCACCGCGACAAAACGGATGCCCCGGCTGCGCGAGGCGTTCAGCGTGAAACCGCGGATGCGTCCATCTTCGCGGTGGAAACGCAGCGCGTCGCGGAATTGTGCGCCGAACCAGCCGACACGCCCGGTCAGCAGGTCGGGCCGGGTCGGCTCCAGCGGGCAGGGCGGCGCCGGCCCGCGCGGCCCCTCGATGCGGACGGCAAGCCCGTCACCGGCGCGCTCGATCACCCAGTCGCTCATCAGTTCGGCGCTGCGGTAGCGTCCGATATAATCGTCCAACAGGTCCGCGCCGGTTGGTCCGGATGCGACCGGCCGGTAGGTCTCTATGCCGCCATCGACGCGGGTCAGCCGGAGGGCGAGGGAGGGCTCCTCCGCGACCTCGGCCGAGACGACGTCATAGCCGCCCTGGAACACTGTATAGGCCATCCCGCCATCGCTGTTGGCCAGCGTGAAAGGCGTGCCGAAGCGGGTGGCGCCCAGCCGCCCCTCGGCATCGCTGAAGGTGAGGGTGGCGCCGGAGTCCTCATCGACGAAGGGGCCGGCTTTCGCCAGCCGCTCGATCAGCGCCGGACTGGGCTTGGCGAAGGGCGGTTCCGGGAAATCCATGTCCGGCATCAGATCGGCGATCAGCCGCGTCGTCAGATAGGCATTCACGCCCAGCGAATTGGCCAGGCAGATGACGCTGAGGCGGCGTTCGGGAATATGCAGGATGTTGGAGGTGAAGCCCGGCAGCAGGCCGCTATGCCCACAGGCCGACAGGCCGCGATAACGCTCCACCATCAGGCCATAGCCATAGCGGGCATGACCGCCGCCGGCCGGTCCGCTTGCGGTCAGGGGCGCCGGCTGGGCCAGGTTTTCCAGCGGATCGAGGTGCGGGTGGCTGCCCGCACCCCAGATGCCCATCCAGGTCATCATATCCTCGACCGAGGACACAAGCCCGCCCTCGCCGCAGACCTCGAAGCCGCTGCCGGTGCGCCACAGCGCACCCTCGACCGGCGCATAGCCCTGGGCGCGGCGGGGGAAGGGTTCGGCGTCGAAGGGCAGCAGGGCGGTCGAGGCCATGCCCAGCGGCCCGAAGATGCGGGCCTGCAGGAAATCCCGCAGGCTGACGCCGGACAGCCGCTCGATCAGGACGCTCAGCAGCACATAGCCGGCATTGGAGTAGAGATAGGCGCTGCCGGGCGGAAAGTTCGTGCCCTCCTGCCGCAGGATGATCGTCATCATCTCGGCGACGCTGCGCCGGTCCATCAGCGTGATGCCGGTCAGCCGGAAGGCCTCCAGCGAGTCGCGCAGCCCGCTGGTGTTGCTCATCAGATGGCGGATACGCAGCGGCACGCCATAATCCGGCAGCTCCGGCAGGTGCTGGCGCACCTCATCCTCGACCGACAGCTTGCCGTCCCGCGCCAGCATCAGCACGGCCAGGCAGGTGAACTGCTTGGTGATGGAGGCGATGCGGAACACTGTATCCGGCGCGTTTGGCACGCCGAGTTCGACATGGGCGAGACCGTAGCCCCGCTTGTGCAGAACCGCGCCATCCCGGATGACGGCGACGACGCAGCCGGGCGATCCCGGCTGCGTCCACCGTTCGAGAAGGGCGTCCACCGCCTCTATCATGACGTGACGCCCTTTCCGGCTTTGGTTCTACTCGTCGAGCAGCTGGCCGACCATGCGCAGACGGGAATTGTCGATATGGCTGCGCATGGCATTGCGGGCCGCGCCGGGATTGCGCTTCTCGATTGCCTTGTAGATGCGGGCATGTTCGGTGCGGACCAGATCCATCGGCTCGCTGCGCAGCTTCGACAGCTGACGGGCCAGCTTGATGCCGTCGCGCGCCGTGGTGTGCAGCATGTGCAGCGTCTTCACATACAGCGCGTTCTTGGTAGCGGTGGCGATGGCCATGTGGAAGCTGAAATCGGCCTCCGCCCCTTCCTCGTCGTCACCGGCACCGAGATAGGTGTTGAAATATTCCAGCGCCTTCTCGATCGCGGCCAGATCGCTCTTCTCGCGCCGCTTGGCGGCGAGATAGGCGGCCTCGCCCTCCAGCGCCAGCCGCAGCTCGTAGCAGCGCAGCAGTTCGGCCAGCACGCCGGACGGCGCGAGGCGCACCAGCTCCGGCGTCGGCTTCGACATGACGTAGGTGCCCGAGCCGCGCCGCGAGGCGATGACGTTATCGGCGCGCAGCCGCGACAGCGCCTCACGCACCACCGGCCTAGAGACCGAGAAGAGCTGGCACAGCTGCGCTTCGGATGGCAGCTTCTCGCCGACATCCAGCGAGCCGTTCACGATGTGCAGCATGATCTGTTCGTAAAGCTGATCGGCCAGCTTGCTTTGGCGCACCGGCGCCACCGCCACGAAATCGATCATGGTGGCACCGCCTGTCAGAGAACTGGCTTTGCCCGATAGAGAACTGGTTTTGTTCGTCGCCTGTGCAGTTTCCATGCAGATTCCAACCCTGATTTTTTATTTGTATAGCTTGATGATATTAGCCTAGCACACTTATAGGTATGGCTGGGAGCGCGGAAGAACAGCTCCCGGAAAAGTAGCGCGGGAAAATAAAATACCATGATTGATAAAAGAATGGCGACCCTGGCGGAAGCCGTCGCCGGAATCAAGGACGGCTCGACGCTTCTGGTCGGCGGGTTTGGCTCGGCCGGAGCGCCGACGGAGCTTATCCATGCCGTGCTGGACCAGGGGGCCAGGGATCTGGTGGTGGTGTCCAACAATGCCGGTGTCGGAACCGAGGGGCTGGCGGCACTGATGGCCGCGCGCCGGGTCCGGCGCATCGTCTGTTCCTATCCGCGCAGCGGCGGTTCGGTCGTGTTCGATGAGCTGTACGCCAAGGGCGAGATCGAGCTGGAGCTGCTGCCGCAGGGCACGATCAGCGAGCGACTGCGCTGCGCCGCAGCGGGCCTGGGCGGCTATTATTCGCCGGTCGGTGTCGGTACCAAGCTGGCCGAGGGCAAGGAGCTGCGGGAGATCGACGGCCGCACCTACGTGCTGGAAATGCCGCTGCGCGCCGATGTGGCGCTGATCAATGCGCACCGGGCGGACCGCTGGGGCAACCTGATCTACCGCCTGTCTTCGCGCAATTTCGCGCCCGACATGGCGATGGCGGCGGATCTGACCATCGTTCAGACCGAGGGTTTCGTCGAGCTGGGCGATCTGGACCCGGACAACATCCATACGCCCGGCATTTTCGTTGACCGGGTCGTGCATGTGGAGAAGAAGGCATGAGCAGCATGACCGAAAGCGTGGCGCGTCTCAGCCGCCGGCAGATCGCCTGGCGCGCGGCGCAGGACATCGAGAATGGCTGGTACGTCAATCTCGGCATTGGCCTGCCGACGCTGGCAGCCAGCTATGTGCCGGACGGGCGCGAGATCGTGTTCCACAGCGAGAACGGCCTGCTGGGCGTCGGCACCTATCCGAAGCCGGGCGAGGAGGATCCCGACCTCATCAACGCCACCAAGGAATATGTGACCCTGGCGAAGGGGGCATCGGTGTTCAAGCATTCCGATTCCTTCACCATGATCCGGGGCGGCCATCTCGATCTGGCGCTGCTCGGCGCCTTCGAGGTCTCGCTCAAGGGCGATCTCGCCAACTGGACGACGGAAGACCCGAACTTTCCGCCCGGCGTCGGCGGGGCGATGGATCTGGCGGTCGGCGCCAAGCGCATCCGCGTGCTGATGGAGCATACGACGCGCAAGGGCGAACCGAAGATCCGCAATGTCTGCAAATACCCGCTGACCGCGTCGTCTGTGGTGAAGCGGCTCTATACCGACCTTGCGGTTATCGATGTGACGGAGGACGGGCTGCTGGTCGTCGAGATGGCCGAGGGGCTGACCCGCGAGGCGCTGCAGGATGTGACCGAGGCGCCGCTGACCTATGCCGCCACTGTCGGCGTGCTGAAGGCGCCGGCGGTCGCGTAACGGCTGCTGACTGAAAAGGAAAGGCCCGCTCCGGTGTTCCGGGGCGGGCCTTTTTCTTGCCTGGCTGGATTACTTGGCGTCTTCGGCCAGGGTCATCTTCACGATCTTGTCGGGATCTGCCGGCGGCTCGCCGCGCTTGATCTTGTCGACGAACTCCATGCCCTCGACCACCTGGCCCCAGACGGTGTACTGGCCGTTCAGGAAGGGGGCGGGCTTGAAGCAGATGAAGAACTGGCTGTCGCCGCTGTCCGGGTTCTGCGAGCGGGCCATGCCGACGGTGCCGCGCTCGAACGGTGCGCTGTTGAATTCCGCCGGAATCTTCTTGCCGCTGCCGCCACGGCCGGTGCCGGTCGGGTCGCCGGTCTGGGCCATGAAGCCCTCGATGACGCGGTGGAAGACGATACCGTCATAGAAGCCGGCGCGGACCAGCTCCTTGATGCGGGCGACGTGCTTGGGGGCGAGGTCCGGCTTCAACTCAATGACAACGCGGCCATGTTCAAGATCGAGATAGAGCATGTTTTCCATTTTGGCGGCTTCTGATTGGCTGGCGCCCGTGAAGAGGATGCCGAGGGCCAGCAGGGCCGTTGCGGCGAGGGTCTTCAGGCGTGTCATGACGATATCCTGTCCTTGATCCAGCGTTACGGGGTACGGGTTCGAGGGTCACATTAAGCGGGCCGGGCCGGAATCGAAAGCCTCAATCGAACGCCTCAACACTCGGCGGGGAGGCATTTCGGCTCCGGGGCGGCCGGCTATTGCCGCCGTCGTTCCACCGTCACGCCGACCGAGGCCGCCTTGTCGATGACGTCGAGCTTTTCCACCGTGACCCGGGCGGTCAGCACGCGCCTGTCCTCCAGCCCGTGCCGTGCGATGCGGTCGGCGACGGTCTCGATCAGGTTCACATGGCCCTCGGCCAGGATTGCCTCGATGCCTTTCACCAGCGTGTGATAGCAGAACACATTTTCCAGCCGGTCACCGGCCGCGGCGATGGTGTCGATGCATTCCAGCTCGAGATTGAGGCGCAGGCGCTGCCGCTTTCCCTTCTCGCTCTCATAGACGCCGACTTCGGCTTCAAGAACGAGATCGCGCACGAAGATTCGGTACAACCCTAACTCCCCAGACTGTCGGGATGGACCGGCGGGACATGCCGGTCCAGCCGGCTGTATAGCCCCTGGCGCCGGCCGGAACAATGCCTGCGTCGGCGGGGCCGCCATGCCGCCATTTGCGACAGAGTCTCTTAAATGCTTGTTAACTTGTTCTCGCTATACAAAGCTCAGAACAGCGCGGCGGATAACGAAGATGCTTCTGGATATGACCGTTCCCATGCCGACCACATTTCCCCGCAGCGACATGCTGCTTGAAGTCCTGCTGGGCCTGGCCGTGCTGCTGCAGCAATGCCGCAGCCAGAAGCCTGAGGTCTCGGCGCTGGTGTCGGATATCGAAAAATCCATCGAGCAGCTGCGCGCGAGCGCCTGAGGCACCCTTTTCTTTCCGGTAGGGTCAGGCCTTGCCGGAGGTATCGATGCCGCGCTGCCGGCAATAGCGCTCCAGCTCCGACAACACCTTGTGACGATTACGCCCGCCATTGGCGTGGGCCTGTTCCAGCATGGCGACGGCCAGGCTGGGTTTCTGCGGCATGCCCATCTGATGCCGCACCAGCCGCTCGGCGGTTTCCAGCACTTGCGGATCGGCCTTGTCGCGCGCCGCGCGCACCTGCCGCAAGGCGGCCTCCAGCACTTTCGGATCCTTCGCCATAGAGTCGACGCCACGGTAATTGCACCCGCGCGAGCCTGGCGGCATCGCGGCTGGACCTTCGCGGCCAGCGCCGCCATCATATCGTGAGGCGGGGCAGCGAGCCAGCCCGTCCCGCGATATGAGGTGGGCACAATGCTGCTGTCCCTGCTGAGAAAGGCCCGGAAGCCGGCCCCGACGCCGGCGCGCCGCAACGGCATCTTCTGCTGCCGCTGCGACCGGCCGGCCGTGGTCAGTTTCGGTCTGGACGAGGCGGGGGCGAAGCGCTTCGCGCGCGGCCTGCGCACCTATGTGGCGTCCGGCGAGCGCGAGGTGCTGCTGCCATTCTGCGCCGATCATTTCGAGCAGGCGGCGCTGAGCTGGCCCGGCCTGATCGCGCAGCCGGTGCAGCCGCTGCCGATCCGCTGGCGCGAGGGGGTGGCCGCCATCGCCTGGGTGAAGCACCGGCTGGACGACCCCGCCGTGCGCCGCAAGGCACTGCGCGGGCTGGCGCGCAAGCTGCGTCCGGCCCGCCCGGCGGTTGCCCCGGGAAAAGAACGCGAGGACATGCTGCACCGCTTCCTGGCAGAGCGGCGGCGAGCCCATCGCTAAGCGCCCTCACTAAACACATGGCCCTCCAGCGAAAAACCGCTATTCGAGGGGGCATGCGTATGATACATGCGATATCGGTTTTAACAGCTGAACGAGCCCGGCCATGACGGCTGACCTTCGACGACGACGTACGACCTGCCTGACCGCGCTTGCGGCCGGGGCAGTCGCGTCGCCTGGTCACCGCCGGAGGGAAAAGCTGTAGGCATCCCTCCGCCCGGGAACAGGCGATGCGGTCCATTGACTGACCGATACCCTATTTCCGGGAATTGAGAGATGCAGATCGTTCACGAGCGGCCGGGCGACGCCGCCCTTATCGACACCCTTCTGGATACCGCCTTCGGTCCGGGCCGGACGACCAAGACCGTCTATAAGCTGCGCGAGGGCGTGCCGCACGACCCGGCGCTGGCCTTTGTCGCGCTGGAAGACGGGCAGCTGCGCGGCTCCATCCGCTACTGGCCGCTGCTGCTGGGTGCGGCACGCGTGCCGTCCGTCATGCTGGGGCCGCTCGCGGTCGATCCGGCCTATAAGGGGCAGGGCTATGGCAAGGCGCTGATGCGCCATTCGCTGGCCCATGCCGCCAGACTTGGCCGCCGGTCGATTATCCTGGTCGGCGATCCGGAATACTATAATCCGTTCGGCTTCACGCGGGAGAAGGCGCTGGGCCTGCAACTGCCCGGCCCGGTCGAGGAGCGGCGTTTCCTGGCGCTGGAGCTGGTGCCGGGCGCGTTGGACGGTGTGGCCGGGATGATCCATCCGGCGCTGCCGGCGGCCCCGCAAATCCGGAGGGGGGTTCGCCGATACGCCGCGTAGTGGCGCTGGGGGATACCGGCCATGCTGAATCGGTAGGATGCCGCCGCTTGACCGGGCCGGTCGGACCGGCAAGCATGGGGGCAATTCTAAACAGGGAATAAGGCAGGGACGCACCATGGCTGTCATCAGCTACCTCACCAAGATCCAGTTCGACTTCGGCGCCATCAAGCTGCTGGCGGACGAGATGAAGGCGCTCGGCATCAAGCGGCCGCTGATCGTCACCGACAAGGGGCTGGTGAAGACCGGCATCCTGGACACGATCCGCGCCAACATCCCGAACGAATTCGATGTCTCGGTGTTCGACGGCACGCCGGAGAACCCGACCGAGGCGGCGACCTGGGAGGCGCTGAAACTCTACAAGGAGAATGGCTGCGATGGCATCATCGCGGTCGGCGGCGGTTCTTCCATGGATCTTGCCAAGGGCGTGCGCCTGCTGGCGACGCATGAGGGGCCGCTGGCGCAATATGCAATGGTGGAGGGCGGTGTCGCTCGCATCCGTCCGGATGTCTCCAAGCTGATCGCGGTGGCCACCACCTCGGGCACCGGTTCCGAGGTCGGGCGCGGCGCCGTCATCGTGCTGGAGGACGGGCGCAAGCTTGCCCTGGTCAGCCCCTATCTGATTCCCAATGTGGCGATCAACGATCCGGAGCTGACGCTGGGCCTGCCGCCCGTGCTGACCGCCGGTACCGGCATGGACGCGATCACCCATTGCATCGAGACCTTCCTGTCGCTGGCGGTGAACCCGCCGGCCGACGGCATCTCGCTGGAAGGGCTGCGGCTCGCCAGCCGCTCCATCGAGACGGCGGTGAAGGACGGCTCCAACCGGCAGGCGCGCTGGGACATGATGATGGGCTCGATGATGGGCGCCATGAGCTTCCAGAAGGGGCTGGGCGCGGTCCATGCGCTGTCGCACCCGCTGGGCGCGGTGAAGGGCCTGCGCCTGCATCATGGTACGTTGAACGCGGTGTTCCTGCCCGCCGTGCTGCGCTTCAACAAATCCGTGGTCGGCGACAAATATCCGCGTGTCGCGCAGGCGATGGGCCTGCCGGAGAACACCGATATTGCCGATGCGATCTCGAAGCTGAACGCCAAGCTGGGCATTCCCGCCAGCCTGCGCGAGATGGGCGTCACCGACGATCTGCTGGACGGTATCGCGCTGGCCGCGACCAAGGACCATGCGCATCCGACCAACCCGCGCACGCCTTCCGTTGCGGAGTACCGCAAGCTGCTCGACGAGGCGATGGCCGGCAACTGAGGAGGGCGGCTAGCGCCGCCGCTTCCATTCAGGCAAACAAAAAGGCCGCGTCCGGGAACGCGGCCTTTTTCGTACTCGATGTCCAACCGGACTAGATCAGCTTGGCGATGGCGCCGGCCGTATCCAGCATGCGGTTGGAGAAGCCCCATTCATTATCGTACCAGCTCATCACGCGGACCAGCTTCTTCTCGATCACCTTGGTCTCACCGAGATCGACGGTCGAGCTGTTCGGGCAATGGTTGAAATCGATGGAGACCAGCTTCTCGGTGTTGGTCTCCAGGATGCCCTTCAGCTTGCCGGCAGCGGCGGCGGTGATCGCCTTGTTCACTTCCTCGACGCTGGTCTCGCGCTTGGCGATGAACTTGAAGTCGATGACCGAGACATTGGCGGTCGGCACGCGGATCGAGGTGCCGTCCAGCTTGCCGGCCAGTTCCGGCAGCACGAGGCCAACGGCCTTGGCGGCACCGGTCGAGGTCGGGATCATCGACATGGCGGCCGCACGGGCGCGGTGCAGATCCTTGTGCAGCGTATCGACCGTGTTCTGGTCGCCGGTATAGGCGTGGATCGTGGTCATGAAGCCGGATTCGATGCCGATCGCCTCATGCATCACCGCCGCGACCGGGGCCAGGCAGTTGGTGGTGCAGGACGCGTTCGAGACGATGACGTGATCCTTGGTCAGCTTGTCGTGGTTCACGCCATAGACGACCGTAATGTCGGCGCCGGTGGCGGGGGCCGAGATCAGCACGCGCTTGGCACCGGCCGTCAGGTGCATCGCGGCCTTTTCCTTGTCGGTGAAGATGCCGGTGCACTCGAAGGCGATATCGACGCCGAGTTCCTTCCAGGGCAGCTTCGACGGGTCACGCTCGGCAGTCACCTTGATCTTGCCGGTGCCGAGATCCATCCAGTCATCACCGGTGGTCACGGTGCCGGGGAAGCGGCCATGCACCGAATCGTAGCGCAGCAGATGCGCATTCGCCTCGACCGGACCGAGATCGTTGATCGCCACGACCTGCAGATCCTTGCGGCCGCTTTCATGCAGGGCGCGAAGCACCAGACGGCCGATGCGGCCGAAACCGTTGATTGCCACACGAGTAGCCATTTATTCCTCCAAACGCGAACGGATAGGGTTCGTCTTCTAGATACGGGCTTTCGCCGCTGCTACAACCGCTTCCGCGGTAATGCCGAAATGCTTGTACAGCTGGGGTGCCGGGGCGGAGGCGCCGAAACCGGTCATGCCGATAAAGCAACCCTTCTCGCCCAGATAACGTTCCCAGCCGAAGCCGATGGCCGCTTCCACGGCGATGCGCGGGCCGTCGCCTAGCACCTGCTGGCGGTAGGCCTCGTCTTGCGCGTCGAACAGCTCGCAGCACGGCATGGAGACGACGGCGGCAGCGATGCCCTCGGCCTTCAGCGTGTCGCGGGCGGCCAGCGCGATCTCCACCTCGGAGCCGGTGGCGATCAGCGTCACCTGGCGCTTGCCCTCGGCCTCGGCCAGCACATAGCCGCCCTTGGCCGACAGGTTCTCGGCGGTGTGCGTGGTGCGCACGGTCGGCAGGCCCTGGCGGGTCAGGCTGAGGACCGAGGGCGTGCCCTCGCTCTGCAGCGCGATCTGCCAGCATTCGGCGGTCTCCACCGTGTCGGCCGGGCGGAACACATAGAGGTTCGGCATGGCGCGCAGCGCCGCCAGATGTTCGACCGGCTGGTGCGTCGGGCCGTCCTCGCCCAGGCCGATGGAATCATGCGTCATGATGTAGAGGACGCGCAGCCCCATCAGCGCTGACAGGCGGATCGCCGGGCGGCAGTAATCGGTGAACACCATGAAGGTGCCGCCGAACGGGATGATGCCGCCATGCAGGGCAAGGCCGTTCATCGCGGCGGCCATGCCATGTTCGCGGATGCCATAGTGGATATAGCTGCCTGCATAGTCGCCGGCCTTGATGATGGCGGCTTCCTTGGCCTTGGTGTTGTTCGAGCCGGTCAGGTCGGCGGAGCCGCCGATCAGTTCCGGCAACACCGGGGCCAGCGCGTCGATCACATGCTGCGAGGACATGCGGGTGGCGATCTTCGGCTGCTGTTCGGCGGTCTGCTTCTTGAAGGCTTCAACCGCCTGGTCGAAGCCGCCGGGCAGGCGCCCGGCCAGAACGCGCTCCAGCTCCTCGCGCTTCTCGCTGCCCAGCTCGTCCACCTGCTCCTGCCAGCCCTTGCGGGCGGCGGCACCGCGCTGGCCGATTTCGCGCCAGGCGGTCAGGATGTCCTCGGGAATCTCGAAGGGCGCATGGGTCCAGCCCAGCGCCGCGCGGGTGCCCTCGATCTCCTCCGCGCCCAGCGGCGATCCGTGGGTGGCGGCGCTGCCCTGCTTCTTCGGCGCGCCATAGCCGATGATGGTCTTGCAGGCGATCAGCGACGGGGTGTCGGTCTTGCGCGCTTGTGTGATGGCGGCTTCGATGGCGGCGGGGTCATGCCCGTCCACCGCCTGTACGTCCCAGCCGGCGGCCTTGAAGCGGCCCTGCTGGTCTTCCGAGGTGGAGAGGCTGGTCGGGCCATCGATGGAAATGCCGTTATCGTCGAACAGCACGATCAGCTTGGACAGCTTCAGATGCCCGGCCAGCGTGATCGCTTCCTGGCTGATGCCCTCCATCAGGCAGCCATCGCCGGCGATCACATAGGTGAAGTGATCGACAATAGGATCGCCGAAGCGGGCGTTCAGGATGCGCTCACCCAGCGCGAAGCCGACCGCGGTGGCGATGCCCTGGCCCAGCGGGCCGGTGGTGGTCTCGATGCCCGGCGCATGGCCATATTCGGGATGACCGGCGGTCATGCTGCCCAGCTGACGGAAATTCCGGATCTGCTCGATCGTCATTTCCGGATAGCCGGTGAGATAGAGCAGGCTGTAGAGCAGCATCGAGCCATGGCCCGCCGACAGCACGAAGCGGTCGCGGTCCGGCCAGCGCGGATCGGCGGCGTCGAATTTCAGGAATTTCGAATACAGCACCGTCGCCACATCGGCCATGCCCATCGGCATGCCGGGGTGGCCGGATTTCGCCGCTTCGACGGCATCCATCGACAGGGCGCGGATGGCGTTGGCCATCTGCTTGTGCGGAACGGGCAGGCTGGTCTGTGCGGTCATGACGGTGCCACGCGGTTCAAATATAGAGAAACGCCGCACCCCGGCGCTTCCGGGGGCGATCTGGTCGGGCGGGTGGAAAATGCCGCCGGGCGGCCCCTCCGTCAACCCGCCATAGTGCAGGGCAGGCCATCGCGCGGCTTATTTATTAGCGGTTCCGATTCCGCATTGCGGGGTGCCCATGGCGGTTCGGTTGACGGGTGCCGTGGTGCGTGCCTATCTTGCGCAAGCTAATTTGGCAGGAACTCTCGCGGGAATCGCCCATCATCATGAAGGAAGCGCCGACCCTGGATATGGCACTGGAGCGGCTGGCGCAGGCCGTGGCCCGGCTGGAATCCGCCCTGGCGCGGCGCGGCGGTGCCGCCCTTTCGGCGGAAGTTGGCGAGGGTTCGGCGGAGCTGCAGCGCGCGCTGGACGATGCGCGGGCCGAATATGCCAAGCTTTCCGAGGTGACGGGGCTGGTCTCGCAACGGCTGGACCGCACCATCAACCGGCTGAAACTGGTTCTGGAGAAATAGGCGTGGCGTCTGTCGAGGTCTCCATCAACGGTCGGTTCTACCGCATCGCCTGCGAGGATGGGCAGGAACAGCGCCTGATTCGCCTTGCCGGATCGGTGGACGAAAAGGTTTCTTCCCTCGTCGAACAGGTCGGGCAGGTCGGCGATACCCGCCTGCTGGTCATGGCCAGCCTGCTGATTGCCGACGAACTGGATGACGCGAAACACGGTAATGGCCATGCTAATGGCGGGGCAAATGGCGGCCCGAATGTCGGTTCTGTGCCGGATCCGGCACAGAATCAGGCGGCCATCGCGGCGCTGTCTGCCCTGGCCGAACGCATTGAGCATATTGCCGATAGCCTCGAGAGCGCCTAGATACTGAAGCGGGCGCCTGCTGCGCGGTGCGATATGGTCGCTTTATGTCCCCGGGCCCAATGCTTATCTCCAGGGAACTGCCTCTGTCGGAGCCGTGGCTCCATTATGCGGTGCCCACCTGCGTTGCAGGGCTAGGAGGACGAGCAAATGACCGACGGCCGAGGCGGGGGCGCCCACCTTTCTTTTTCCCGGCCATGCTGAACATGGCGGGGGATATACCGGCGCAGAAAGCCGGTTTGCGCGCGATGGCGAAGCAACGCCGCGCTGTCGCGCAGGCGGCCAACCCTGATACCGGGACGCGGATCGCGGCGAATCTGCTGCAGGCCGTTTCTCTGCCAATGACCGCCATCGTTTCCGGCTATCATGCGATGGGCGACGAGGCCGATCCGCTGCCCGCCCTGCTGGCGCTGGCGGCGGGCGGCTACTCCCTGTGCCTGCCGGTGACGCCGAAGCGCGGCCTGCCGCTCTCCTTCCGGCTGTGGCGGCCGGGCGACGCGCTGGAACCGGGAGTCTGGGGCATCCCCGCCCCGCCGGCCACGGCGCCGGAGGTGGAGCCCGACGTGCTGCTGGTGCCGCTGCTGGCGTTCGACTGTGAAGGCTATCGCCTGGGTTATGGCGGTGGCTATTACGACCGCACGCTGGCGGCCCTGAGGGGGAGGGGGCGCGACAAGACGGCGGTGCTGGCCATCGGCATCGCCTATGCCGGGCAGGAGGTCGAGAGCGTGCCGCGCGAGGAAACCGACCAGCGGCTGGACTGGATCGTGACCGAACAGGGCGCGATCCGGACCGATGGCCGGACCGACGGATAAACGGAAAGAGAGTAGAGATGCGTTTGCTGTTTCTGGGCGATGTGGTGGGCCGGCCCGGCCGGGATGCCATCGCCGCCCATCTGCCGGGGTTGCGGCGGGATCTGAAGCTGGATTTCGTCGTCATCAATGGCGAGAACGCGGCCGGCGGGTTCGGCATCACCCAGAAGATCTGCGAGGAATTCTACGCGCTGGGCGCCGATGTGGTGACCACCGGCAACCATGCCTGGGACCAGCGCGAGACACTGTCCTACATCAACACCGATCCGCGCCTGCTGCGCCCGGTCAATTACCCGCCGGGGGCGCCGGGCAAGGGCGGGCATGTCTATGCCACGCAGTCCGGCCGGAAAGTACTGGTGGTGAACGTCATGGGCCGTCTGTTCATGGACCCGCTGGACGATCCGTTCCAGGCGGTGTCGCGGGAACTGGCGCGCAATGTGCTGGGTGGCGGCGTGCAGGCGGTGATCGTCGATATGCATGCCGAGGCGACCAGCGAGAAGATGGCGATGGGACATTTCTGCGATGGCCGTGCCTCGCTGGTGGTCGGCACCCACAGCCATGTGCCGACGGCGGACGCGCAGGTGCTGCCGGGCGGCACCGCCTACCAGACCGATGCCGGCATGTGCGGCGATTACGACAGCGTCATTGGCATGCGCAAGGATATCGCTGTTGCCCGTTTCGTGCGTAAGCTGCCGGGCGAGCGGCTGGAGCCGGGATCGGGCGAGGGCACGCTGTGCGGCGTGTTCGTCGAGACTGACGACCGGAGCGGCCTGGCGAAAAGCGTGCAGCCGGTTCGCATGGGCGGGCGTCTGGCGCCGGCGCTGCCGGCGCTCTAGCGCTTCAGGGCGATCTGGGCCAGCCCGTCCACCACCTGCTTGGCCGTGTCGTCTCCTTCGCCCCGCAGGCGCTGGTTGATGACGACCTTCAGCGCGTCGATATGCAGCTTCACGATGGGCGGTTCCAGCGCATCGGGCGATTTCAGCGCGGTGAGGTACTTGCACAGGATGTCGCCGATCTGGGTGACCAGCGGGAAACCGAAGCTGCCGCCCTCTCCGCGCATGTCGTGGGATATCTCGAACATATCGTGCAGCGCCTCGGCTCGCTCCTCACCCTGCGCCCGGTCATAGGCGACCATCAGGCGGGTGAGGTTGGTCTGGGCATGGCCGGTATAGTCGGTCTTGTCCTGCACCTTCTTCGCGGCGGTTTCCGCCTTCCGCAGCGTGTCGTTGCCTAGAGCCTGCTTGCCACCCACCATCTCGCGCAGCTTGTTCCTTGGCTGGATGACCTCATGGGTCTTGCCGCTCGGCTTGTCTCCGGTCATTTGTGGTCCCCACCATATTTCTGCTTATTCCATAAATTTTAGGCATTTTCGGGCACTTTGGCGATAGCCGAAGCGGCGGCCCGTGATTCTGGCGGCCGGGGAGGCAAGGGCGATTCAGTCTGAATAACACTCGTGAATCTGTTGTCATTCAAAATAACAACTTGTAGGCTGTGAGCCTTGCTTCTCATCTCCCTGACTTTGGCCGCCCGTTCCGACGGGCGGCCTTTTTTCTGGGCTCCGGTCGGGAAGCCTCTTGACCCATTGAGGGTCGATGGGTAGGTTTTTGTTATGCCTAGCCCCTCGATGCATAACAACAGCCTCGCCGCGCGCCCGGCCACCGATTATACCAGCCCGGATTACTGGAACGGGCTGATCAAGATGGGCCTGTCGAAATTCTTCATCCTGTGTGTGCTCTACAAGCAGCCGCTGCACGGCTATGAGATCGCCAAGCGGGTGGAGAGCGTGACGCGCGGCTGCTGTTCGCCGGGCGAGGGGACAATCTATCCGGTGTTGCGCGATTTCGAGGCGGGCGGCTATGTCACCGTCGAGACGGAAATCGTGCAGGGCCGCGAACGCAAGGTCTATGCGCTGACGGATCTGGGACGCGAGGCCTTCCGGGTCGCGGTCGGCTCCTGGATGGGGGTGACCCGCTGCCTGCAGGAAAGCCACGAGATGCTGGTGCGCGATGCTACGGCCGAGGTGCAGGGAGCCTGCCGGCCGTAAAAAATTTTGCCCTTGATACATTGCCCTTCGATGCATGGAGATCGAGATGTCACATTTGGGTAAAGAGCCAGTCCTGCCGGTCGTAGTGATCGGTGCCGGTCCGGTCGGGCTTGCCGCCGCCGCCCGTCTCGTGGAGCGCGGCCTGCCTTTCCTGGTGCTGGAGGCGGGCCCGGTGGCCGGCGACAGCGTGCGGCGCTGGCAGCATGTGCGCATGTTCTCGCCCTGGCGGTTCAACATCGACCGGGCGGCACGGGCGCTGCTGCAGGCGTCGGGCTGGACTCCGCCGCCGCAGAACGAGCTGCCGACCGGCGGCGATCTGGTCGGGCGCTATCTGGAGCCGCTGGCGGCACTGCCGCAGATAGCACCTTTTCTGCGCTTCGGCGCCCGGGTCGTGTCGTTAGGGCGCGAGGCGCTGGACAAGGCGGTGGATGCCGGCCGTGCCGAAACGCCTTTCGCGGTCGAGATTGTCCTGGCGGATGGCCGCCGCGAGACTGTCCGGGCACGCGCGGTGATCGATGCCAGCGGCACCTGGACCGCGCCGAACCCGATGGGGGCGGGCGGCTATTCGGCGGCAGGCGAGGCGCGTTTCGCCTGCCGCATCACCTATGGCATCCCGGATGTGAAGGGGCAGGACAGGGCGCGATATGCCGGCCGGCGGGTGCTGGTGGTTGGCGGTGGGCATTCCGCGATCAATGTCGTGCTGGACCTGCTGGCGCTGAAGGAAACCGAGCCGGAAACCGCGATCTCCTGGGCGGTCCGTCGGGCCGACCCGCAGCGGCTGTTCGGCGGGGGCGCGGCCGATGCGCTGCCGGCACGGGGTGAACTGGGCACGAACGCGCGTCAGGCCATCGAGGCCGGCATGGTGACGCTGCTTGCGCCGTTCCGGGCGACCGACATCGCTGCCGCGCCTGAGGGCGGGCTGCTGGTCTCGGGCTCAGGGCGTGAGGTCCCCGTGGACGAGATCGTGGTGACAACCGGCTTCCGCCCGGACCTGTCGTTCCTGCGCGAGATTCGTCTGGGCATCGATCCGGCGCTGGAATGCGCAACGGCGCTGGCGCCGCTGATCGACCCGAACATTCACAGCTGCGGCACGGTCCGGCCGCATGGCGCGGCGGAACTGGCGCATCCGGAGCCGGGATTCTACATCGCCGGGATGAAGAGCTATGGCCGCGCGCCGACCTTCCTGCTGGCTACCGGCCACGAGCAGGTACGCTCCATCGTTGCCGCGCTCGCCGGGGATATGGCGGCGGCGGCGAAGGTAGAGCTGGACTTGCCGGAAACCGGTGTCTGCTCTGCACAACCGACGAATCGCGATGACATCCGCATTGCCGATACTGCGGTAAAGTGCTGTGCTCCCGCCAAGGTCTAGACCACTACTCCCGCGCCGCAGGCCGATGACATCATGACCGCCTCCTCCTTGCCGCCATCGGCCACCGGTCTCGGCCGCCAGGGCTGGATTCTCGTGCTGACCCTGGCCAGCGCGCAGCTCGTCTCCTGGGGATCGCTGTTCTACAGCTTCTCGCTGTTCGTCGTGCCGATGGAGCAGGATCTCGGATGGTCGCGCGCGTCGATCAACGGGGCGCTGTCGATCGGGCTGCTGGTCTCTGGCCTGACGGCGCTGCCGGTCGGCATCGCCATCGACCGCGGGCGGGCGCGGCTGGTGATGACGGTCGGGTCGCTGCTGGGGGCGGCGGTGCTCGCGATCTGGGCGGTGACGGACAGCATCTTCGTGTTCTATGCGATCTGGGCGCTGATGGGCGTGGCGCTGGCCTCGACGCTCTATGAGCCGGCCTTCGCCGTGCTCGCCGGCCGGCTGGGCGCGCGCTATCGCGCCGGCATCACGGCGATGACGCTGATCGGCGGGCTGGCCAGCACGGCCTTCATCCCGCTGACCCAGCTGATGATCGAGCTGTGGGGCTGGCGCGAGGCGCTGGTCGGGCTGGCGCTGTGGAACCTGCTGTTCTGCAGTGCGATCCATCTGTTCGTCCTGCGCGACCCGAATCGCAAATCTGCCCGGCAGCAGGATGTGCCTGAGACCAGGCAGGCAGCGAAACCTGCTGGCGGCAAGGCGCTGATGCGGCAGCTGATGGCGCTGCCGCGCTTCTGGGCGATGCTGATCGCCTTCGTGCTGTACAGCGCGCTGATCGCGGCGCTGCTGTTCCATCTGGTGCCGTTGATGATCGGGCGCGGCCTGCCGATGCCGGTGATCATCGGCGCCATGTCGGTGATCGGGCCGATGCAGGTGGCGGGGCGCATCGTGCTGATGAGCCTCGGCCGGCGCATGAGTTCGGCTGTCGCTGGGCGCATCGTGTTCTCGCTGATGGTGCTGGCGATGGCGGTGCTGTGGCTGCTGCCGACGACGGCGGCGGTGGCAATCGGCTTCTGTGCGCTCTATGGCACCGCCAATGGCGTCATGACCATCGTGCGCGCGACCATCGTGCCGGAACTGCTGACCAGCGAGGCCTATGCCACGGTGAACGGCGCGATGTACATGCCGGCAACGGTGGCGAAGGCGATTGCGCCTTTCGCGGCGGCGCTGCTGTGGGAATGGTCCGGCGGCTACGATGTGGTGCTGATGGTGCTGGTGATCCTGGCAGCCCTGTCGGCGCTGTCCTTCTGGCTGGCGGGGACGCCGGCACAGGCGGCGGAGTAGCTCCTCAGCGTTCCTCGCGAACCAGGGTTTCCAGACCTTCGGCGATCTGGATGCCGATGGCGTGGCCCTCGCCACTCATCTTGTTGTGCAGCACGGCGCGCAGCGCGTCGATATGGGCACGGACGATCTCAAGCTGCGTGTCTGTGGCGGTCTCCATGCCTTCGATGAAACGGCACAGCGAGCCGCCGATCCGGGTGATCAGCGGATAGTTGAAGTTCGAGCCCAGGCCGCGCAGATCGTGCGTCAGATTGTAGATGCGCTGGCTTTGCTCTTGTGCCTGGCTGCGGTCCGCCTTCATGGCCTGATAGGCAGTCTGCATCTCCTTCAGCGAAGGTTCGGCCTCCTTCGTGAGATCGATGGAGCCGGCCACCTTCTGCATCGCCGCCTCGGCCTTGGCCACGGCGGCGGTGCTGAGGCTGCGCGGGTCAGTGATGTACTGCTTCAGCTTGTTCGCTGGGTGGATGATTTCGATGTTCTTTTTCGCCATCGGCCCTGGCCCTGCGGTCTAGGCCCGGCAGTGCCGGGCGGAAGTTGGAATGATCGGATTTTATATATCCTAATTTTCGTCGGCACGCTTCTCCGGACCGTCGAATGGCATATTTTTTCGCCGCCGGTCCGGGCCGAAATAGCGGCCGGTGCGGATGAAGGGGCGGCGGTTGTTCACGATGGAGTTGATGCGTGCCAGCAGCGCCTTCGCGGTGACCGGCTTGGCGATAAACTCATCCACGCCGGCGTCGCGCGCCAGTTCCACCTTCGCGCGTTCGGTGTGCCCGGTCAGCATGATCACCGGAATGAAGGGGTCGGGGCTGTCGGGGCTGCTGCGCAGATAGCGGGTGAAGTCGATCCCGTCCATCGGCTCCATGTTCCAGTCGGTGATGACCAGATGGACCTCATTGTTGCGCATCTTTTCGAGCGCATGTTCGCCTTCGCGCGCCTCGATGAGGTTGCGAATGCCGATCGCCTCCATGATGGCACGCACCAGCGAGCGCATGTGCTGGTTGTCATCCACGATCATGACGTTGAGTTGATCGATCCTCGACATTAAATGGAGCCGTCCCCCGCCTGCGCCTCTTCAGATCGGCGCATTGTTCTGCTTTCTGTGCTGCCGTCCTGCGCTTCCGTCGTATCCCCTAGCCGGCGTGCCTTGGCAAGTCCCGAGGAAAAACCCCACACCCATCATTGTGCGCGGCGCTGGCCACAGCACCCGCTCTTTCGTTGGCCTGACTGTCGGCAGGCGGCTTCACTCTACAGAATTCTCTTGCATGGCGCATGGCATTTGTTAAGTCCAACAACGTCTTACCGGATGGCGTCTGCGCAAGCGGCCCCCGCAGGGCAAATCGGCTCGCCGCAAGGGTCGCGTTCATGCAGCGGTTCCGCGTGCGATAATCCACTACATCTGGTATAAACCAGCAACCTCTCGTTATCGAATCCCAGGACAGGCAGTCATGGCCGGCCATTCGCAATTCAAGAACATCATGCACCGCAAGGGCGCGCAGGACGCAAAGCGCGCCAAGCTTTTCACCAAGATCGCCCGCGAAATCACCACCGCGGCGAAGATCAGCGACGACCCGACGTCCAATCCCCGCCTGCGCGCGGCGATTGCGCTCGGTCGGGCGAACAACATGCCGAACGACAATATCAACCGTGCCATCAAGAAGGGCACGGGCGGCGATGGCGACACCGATTATGTCGAGATGCGCTACGAGGGCTATGGCCCCGGCGGCGTCGCCGTCATCGTCGAGGCGCTGACCGACAACCGCAACCGCACCGCCGCCGAGGTGCGGGCCGCCTTTTCCAAGCATGGCGGATCGCTGGGCGAGACCAATTCCGTGTCCTTCATGTTCGACCGGATCGGCCAGCTGATCTATCCGGTGAAGGTCGCCGATACCGACGCCATGTTCGAGGCGGCGCTGGAGGCCGGTGCGGAGAATGTGGAGTCGAGCGAGGAGACCCACGAGGTCACCTGCTCGCAGGAGGATTTCGCCGCCGTGCGCGATGCGCTGGAGGAGAAGTTCGGCGCGCCGCAGCAGGCAGGCCTGGTCTGGCGCCCGCAGAACAGCACACCGGTCGATGAGGAAAAGGCGACCTCGCTTTTGAAGCTGATCGATGTGCTGGAAGATAATGACGATGTGCAGAGCGTCGCGGCGAATTTCGAGATCCCCGACGATGTCATGGAAAAGCTGACGGCGGCCTGACCGGCGCCGGGTGGGAGCAGGCAATGCGGCTGATCGGCCTCGATCCGGGGCTGCGAAACACGGGCTGGGGCGTGATTGAGGCGGTGGGTACCCGCCTCATCCACGTCGCCAACGGCGTGGTGCGGTCCGATGCCGCCGGGGATATCGCCTCCCGCCTGCTGCAGCTCAACCGCGGCGTGATGGAAATCCTCGAACGCTATGCGCCGGACGAGGCGGCGATCGAGGAAACCTTCGTGAACAAGAACCCGGAATCCACGCTGAAGCTGGGCCTGGCGCGCGGTGCCGTCATACTGGCGCCGGCCAGCCTCGGCATTCCGGTCACCGAATATGCCCCGAACCGGGTGAAGAAAGCGGTGGTCGGCGCCGGTCACGCCGCGAAGGAACAGGTGCAGATGATGGTGAAGACGCTGCTGCCCGGCTCCAACGCTCTCGGTGCGGATGCGGCGGACGCGCTCGCGGTGGCCATCTGCCACGCGCATTTCCGCCAGACCGGATCGGTCTATGAGCGTGCGCTGGCCATGGCGCAGGGGGCGGGGCGCAGATGATCGCCAGGCTGCGTGGGCTGCTGGACAGCGCGGGGACCGATCACGCGGTGATCGATGTGAACGGCGTTGGCTATCTGGTCTTCGCGGCCGGGCGCACGCTGGACCGGCTGCCGAAGCCGGGCGAGCCGGTGACCTTGCTGATCGACACGCATGTCGGCGAGGATCACATCCGGCTTTACGGTTTCCTCGACGCCACCGAACGCGACTGGTTCCGCCTGCTGATGACGGTGCAGGGCGTTGGCGCGCGCGTCGCGCTGGCGATCCTGTCGGCGCTGACGCCGGACCAGATCGCCCAGGCCATCGCGGTGAACGACCCGAAGATGCTGGTCCGTGCCGACGGGGTGGGGCCGAAACTGGCCGCGCGCATTGTCAATGAGCTGAAGGACAAGACCGCGCATCTGTCGTTGGCCGCGCTGACATCCGGCAAGGCGGACGGCGGCAAGGCGGAGGGCGGCAAGCCTGCCAACGGCGCCGCTGCTCCCGCCGGCAGTATTGAGGGGGCGGCCGGCGATGCGGTTTCCGCCCTGGTCAATCTGGGCTATGGCCGCACCGAGGCGTTCGCTGCCGTGATGAAGGCAATGCGGAATCTTGGCGAGGGCGCTGAATTGCAGGCGCTGATCCCGGCGGCGCTGAAGGAGCTGGCGGCATGATCGACAGCCCGGACCGCATCGTCTCGCCCGAGGCGGAGGGTGTGGAGACGCAGGACAATACGCTGCGCCCGCTGGTCCTGGAGGATTTCGTCGGCCAGAAGCCGGTGCGCGAGAATCTCGCCATTTTCATCGAGGCGGCGCGCGGCCGCGGCGAGGCGCTGGACCATGTGCTGTTCGCCGGGCCGCCCGGCCTCGGCAAGACCACGCTGGCGCAGATCGTGGCGCGCGAGCTGGGGGTGAATTTCCGCGCCACCTCCGGCCCGGTTATCTCCAAGGCCGGCGATCTGGCGGCGCTGCTGACCAATCTGCAGCCGCGCGACGTGCTGTTCATCGACGAGATTCACCGCCTCAATCCCGCCGTGGAAGAAGTGCTCTATCCGGCGATGGAGGATTTCCAGCTCGATCTGATTATCGGCGAGGGGCCGGCGGCACGGTCGATCCGCATCGACCTGCAACCCTTCACGCTGGTCGCCGCGACCACGCGTTCCGGCCTTATCACCACCCCCTTGCGCGAACGGTTCGGCATCCCGCTGCGCCTCACCTTCTACGAGCCGGCGGAGCTGCGCCACATCGTCACGCGCGGCGCCGGCCTGCTGGGCATGGTTCTCACCGAGGATGGGGCGGAGGAAATCTCCCGCCGCTCGCGCGGTACGCCGCGGGTCGCCAACCGGCTGCTGCGCCGGGTCCGCGACATCGCCAGTGTGGCCGGGCTGGAAGCCGTCGACGCCAAGGCGGCGGACGCCGCGCTCACCCGGCTGGGGGTCGATACGCTGGGTCTCGATTCGCTGGACCGGCGCTATCTCTCGACGCTGGCGGACACCTATCTGGGCGGACCGGTCGGTGTCGAGACCATGGCCGCCGCGCTGGGCGAGCAGCGCGATGTGCTGGAAGAGGTGATCGAGCCTTATCTGATGCAGCAGGGGCTGGTGCAGCGCACGCCGCGCGGCCGCATGCTGGCGCCGCAGGGCTATCGCTATCTGGGGCTGGCGATGCCGCAGGACCGGCTGGCGCAGCTCGACCTGCTTGCCGCCGCCGAGACGGATGAGGGGCTGGATGGCTGATCCGGTTCCGTTCGCCGCTGCCTTCGTGGATGGGCCGGAAGGGCAGCGCTATCGCCTGCCCGTGCGCATCTATTACGAGGATACCGACGCCGGCGGCATCGTCTATCACGCCAATTATCTGCGCTATGCCGAGCGGGCACGCAGCGAGATGCTGCGCGCCATGGGCTTCGGCCAGGCGGCGCTGCGGGACGAGCACGGCGTCGCCTTCGCGGTGCGCGGCTGCACCATCGATTATATCGCCCCGGCGCGGCTGGACGACCTGCTCTGGGTCGAGACCCGCCTGCTGTCCGTCGGCGGCGCCACGATCGAGGCCGAGCAGTGCGTGGAACGCGAAGGAACGCTGCTCGTTCGGCTTCATATCCGCCTTGCCTGTCTGGGGAAGGGGTTGCGCCCGGCGCGGCTTCCCAAAGTGCTGCACCAGGCCCTGCAGGCATTGGTTCATCCAACTTCTGCCATCTTCCTCGTGACACTGCTCGCCAGCTAGGAGAGTGCGTTTAATGGAACCTACCGTCATCGATTCGATCGCTTTGGCCGGGTCTGTCGCCGATCACGACATGTCGCCGCTTGGCCTCTTCCTGCAGGCCGACTGGATCGTCAAGACCGTGATGCTGATGCTGGCCGTGGCGTCGCTCTGGTGCTGGGCGATCATCTTCGACAAGGTGATGACCCTGCGTAAATTGCGCCGGCTGGCCGGGCAGTTCGAGGAGAGCTTCTGGTCCGGCGGGTCGCTGGAGGATCTCTATGACCGCATCGGCAACCGTCCGTCCGACCCGATGGCCTCGATCTTTGCCGCCGCGATGCGCGAATGGCGGCGGTCGGCGGCCAAGGGGCTGACCGCCACCGGCCAGCTGCGCACCAGCCTGCGCAGCCGCATCGAGCAGGCGATGCACGTCACCATCGGCCGCGAGATGGAGCAGCTGGAAAAGCACATGCCGTTTCTTGCCTCGGTGGGATCGACGGCGCCGTTCATCGGGCTGTTCGGGACGGTGTGGGGCATCATGAACTCCTTCAGCTCCATCGCGGTGTCGAAGAACACCAGCCTTGCCGTCGTCGCCCCCGGTATCGCCGAGGCGCTGTTCGCCACGGCGCTGGGCCTGGTCGCGGCGATCCCGGCGGTGCTGGCCTACAACAAGCTGTCCAACGATCTCGGCAAATATGCCGCGCGGCTGGAGGCTTTCGGCGCCGAGTTCAGCTCCATCCTGTCGCGCCAGCTCGACGAGGGGGAGTGACCGATGGGGGCGAAGCTGGGCAATGGCGGTGGCGTCGGGCGGCGTAATAATGGCCGCTACATGCCGATGAGCGAGATCAACGTGACGCCCTTCGTGGATGTCATGCTGGTGCTGCTGATCGTGTTCATGGTGACCGCACCGCTACTGACGGTCGGCGTGCCGGTCGATCTGCCGAAGACCCAGGCGTCGCAGCTGAGCGACCAGGTCGAGCCGCTGGTGGTGACGGTGAACGCCGAAGGCCGGCTGTTCATCCAGGAGACCGAAACGGAAGCTGGGCAGCTTGTGCCGCGCCTGCAGGCGATCACGCAGAACAAGCCGGATACCAGGATTTATGTGCGCGGCGACCAGGCGATCAATTATGGCCGGGTGATGGAGGTGATGGGGCTGATCAATTCGGCCGGCTTCACCAAGGTCGCCCTGATTGCCGAAATGCCGCAGGAAGGCCGGCGCTGACCGGCAGCTATGACAGGTAAGTGTGACGGGCAAGTGTAGAGAAAATGCGTAAGGGTCTCGCCCTATCAGTCGCATTCCATGGTGCGATCGTCCTGTTCGCCTGGTTCGGCCTGCCGAACCTGATGCGGGAGGACCGTGTCATCGACGAGCCTGTCGTGGTCGATGTCGTGACCCTGTCCCAGCTGGCGAATCCGCCGATGCCGACCGTCGCACCGACGCCGGAGCCGCCGGTGAAGCCGGTTGCCCCGACCCCCGTCGCGCAGGCACCAGCGCCGACACCGGCCCCGCCGCCGCCACCTCCGCCTCCGCCACCGCCAGCAGCGCAACCGGCCCCGCCGCCGCCGGCCCCGGCGCCGACACCGCCGAAGCCGGCCCCCGCGGCGCAGCCCGTACCGGCACCCGCGCCGACACCAGCGCCCGAACCAAAGCCCGAGATCGCCAAGGCGGTGGAGCCTAAGCCGGAGCCTGTGAAGACGGCCGAACCGAAGCCGGAGACGCCACCACCGCCGAAGCCGGTGGCAAAACCCGCGCCGCCCAAGGTGAAACCGGTCGAGACCAAGCAGGAGCCGGAGAAGAAGCCGGAGCCGAAACAGGAAAACCGGCTGGCCTCGTTGCTGTCCAGCGTGAACAAGATGCGCGACCAGGTGCCGACTGAAGAGACCAAGCCGCGCCCGCAGCGCCCGCAACCGCAGCAGGCGGCGCCCGCCGTGCCGCAGCCTGAGCGTGCGCAGCCGACCAACCGGCTGAACGATCCGTCGCGCGACCTGTCGGCCAGCGAGCTGGATGCGGTGCGCCAGCAGATTGCGCAATGCTGGAACGTGCCGGCCGGCGCGCGTTATGCCGAGGAACTGATTGTTGACATATTTGTCGTGATGAATGCCGATGCGACGGTCCGTGAGGCCCGCATCGTCAACAGCGGCAGGATGGGCAGCGACCCGTTTTATCGCTCGGCGGCGGAGAGTGCCCTGCGTGCCGTCTTGAATCCGCGTTGCAGCCCGCTCAAGCTGCCGCGCGACAAGTTTGAGGTTTGGAAGACCATGACCTTGAGCTTCAACCCAAGGGAAATGTTGGCCCCATGATTGTTTCAGGGATTGCTTCAGGCAGCACCATCGGTCGGTTCGTCACCGCCACTCTCGCGATCTGCATGCTGGTATTGGGCACCGCCCTGCCGGCTGTCGCCGAATTGCGCATCGACATCACGCGCGGCGTGACCGAGCCGATGCCCATCGCGATCACCGATTTCCAGGGCGAGGGGCAAAGTGTCGATGTCGGGCGTGACATCGCCAGGGTCGTGGCGGCCGATCTGGAGCGCTCCGGCCTGTTCCGTCCGCTCGACAGGCAGGCTTTCATCCAGACCGCGGCTTCCGCGCAGCAGCAGCCGCGTTTCGCCGACTGGCGGGTGATTGGCGCGCAGGCGCTGGTCAGCGGTTCGGCGGTGCTGCAGCCGGATGGGCGGCTGAAGGTCGAATTCCGGCTGTGGGATGTGTTCGCCGAAGAACAGATGACCGGTCTTGCCTACTACACCGTGCCGGCGAACTGGCGTCGCGTTGCGCATATCGTGGCTGACGCCATCTACAAGCGCATCACCGGCGAGGATGGCTATTTCGACACCCGCGTCGTCTATATAGCCGAAAGCGGTCCGCAGAACCGGCGCAAGAAGCAGCTCGCCATCATGGACCAGGATGGCGCCAACCACCGGTTCCTGACCGACGGCAATGTGCTGGTGCTGACCCCGCGCTTCTCGCCGACGCTGCAGGAAATCACCTACCTCGCCTATTTCAACAACAAGCCGCGTGTCTATCTGCTGAACATCGACACCGGCCAGCAGGAAGTGCTGGGCGACTTCCCGGGCATGACCTTCGCGCCGCGTTTCTCGCCTGACGGCAATGCGGTCATCATGAGCATGGCGCGCAATGGCAATTCCGACATCTATGCGATGGATCTGCGCACCCGCAAGGTGCAGCGGCTGACCAACGATCCGTCGATCGACACCTCGCCATCCTATGCGCCGGACAGCAGGCAGGTGGTGTTCAACTCCGACCGGGGCGGCTCGCAGCAGCTCTATGTGATGGACGGGGATGGCGGAAATGTGCGGCGGATCAGCTTCGGCGAGGGCCGCTATGCGACCCCGGTCTGGTCGCCGCGTGGCGATCTGATTGCCTTCACCAAGATGAATCGTGGCCGCTTCTATATCGGCGTGATGCGGCCGGACGGCAGCGGCGAGCGGCTGCTGACGGAAAGCTTCCTGGATGAGGGGCCAACCTGGGCGCCGAACGGCCGTGTGCTGATGTTCTTCCGCCAGACTCCGACCGACTCCCGGGGGCAGGGTGGTGTCGTGCGATTGTACTCAATCGACCTGACCGGACAGAATTTGCGCGAGGTCGTTACACCGATCGATGCGTCGGATCCCGCTTGGTCCCCCTTGATTCCTTGAAATTACACAATTATATTGCGCCCGTCGGTGTAGGGCTAGGGTTCCTACGGGAAAGGCTGTAAGCTGGAACGAATATGGAAGGTATACTTCCATCTGAGACTGATACCAGCAATCAAGTAGACACCCACGAAACCGTTCTTTCCCCTAATCTTTGGGATTGCGTTCGCGGAGGGCGAAAATAATGCGTACAAAAATTCTTGGTGTTTTTGCAGCACTGCTCCTGGTTGCTGCTTGCGAAACTGCTCCGGAGACTGGTGCTGCTGCTGGCGGTACCGGCGCGAGCACTGGTTCGGGTGTTGCTACGACTCAGCCGGCCGGCCCCCGTGCGGGCTCTCAGGAGGATCTGGTCGTCAATGTTGGCGACCGTGTCTTCTTCGATTTCGACAAGTACAACGTCCGCGCCGACCAGCGCGGTCAGGTCGAGAAGTGGGCTGCCTGGCTGAAGCGTAACCCGTCGGTGCGTGTCACCGTCGAGGGTCACGCTGACGAGCGCGGCACCCGCGAGTACAACTTGGGTCTTGGCGAGCGTCGCGCCAATTCGGTGAAGGACGCGCTGGTCGCGCTCGGCATCGATGCGGGCCGCCTGACCACGGTCAGCTATGGTAAGGAGCGTCCGGCCGTTCTCGGCTCGAACGACGCCGCCTGGGCGCAGAATCGCCGCGGCGTGCTGGTGGTCAACTAACCACCTGCGCCTTCGAGGTTGAATGGGGCGTCGATCCGGCAGGAGCTGGATCGGCGCCTTATTTTTGCCGTTGGCGCCACCGAAGCTGAAAACATCCTGCGGCTAAATCGCAGGGTGAAGACGAAATGGGGAGTGCGATGATCCAGAACCGCCATTCGCATCCGGCCCGCCCTTTCGGCGTTGCGCTGTCTGACGCTGTATGGGGGACGATGCTCGTTCTGCTCGTGGGCCTGGTGGTATTGCTGCCGGTCGCCGTGCAGGCGCAGGATCGTGACATGCGCTCGCTGATCGACCAGGTCGGCCGGCTGCAGCAGGATCTTTCCGACCTCCAGCGCCATGTCTATCGCGGCGAGCGCCCCAGTGGGGGCGCTGCGGGAAGCGTGCCGCCCGCCGTTGGCGGGGCCGAGGGGCAGGCAATCTCCACGCTGCATTTCCGATTGACCGATCTCGAGGCGCGGATGGCCGAGCTGACCGGCCGGATCGAGGAGGCGAGCTATGCGACCCAGCGCCTCAATGACCGGATGGAGAAGCTGTCCAGCGATATCGATTTCCGGCTGATCCGGCTGGAGGAGAGGACGGCCGCGGGCGAGGGCGCCTCGGCGCCGGCGTCGCAGGCCCCGGGGCAGGCCCCGGAAAAGCCGGGTGCAACGGCAAATCGGGCTCCCGGCGGCGAGGCGGTCGATGACCGTGGTCCGAAGACTCTTGGCACGCTGCCGCAATCGGCGGTGAATGGCGGTGCCGAGGCGAACCGACCGGCCCAGCAGCAGGCGGCACTGCCGGCCGATGCGTCGCCCCGGGATGTCTATGACCAGGCGTTCCAGACGCTGGTGCGCCAGGATTTCCCGACAGCCGAACAGCAGTTCAAGAGCTTCCTCGACAAGCACAAGAACCATGAGCTTGCCGGCAATGCGCAATATTGGCTGGCGGAAACCTATTATGTGCGCGGCCAGTTCGAGCAGGCGGCGGTGGCGTTTGCCGAGGGGTTCCAGAAATACCCGAAGAACGCCAAGGCGCCGGATAATCTGCTGAAGATGGGCCTGTCGCTGTCCAACCTGAACCGCAAGCAGGATGCCTGCGTCGCCTTCAGCGAGCTGACGAAGCAATATCCCAACGCCGCGCAGAGTGTTAAGCGCCGCGCCGAGCTGGAGCGCCAGAAGCTGAAATGCCCGTAAGCGGGCTGGAACAGCTTTTTTCCGATAGTCTCGACCGGCTGGGCGGTTTCGAACCAGCCCCAAGGCTCGCCGTGGCGCTGTCCGGCGGCGCTGACAGCCTGGCCTTGATGCTGCTGGCGCAGGACTGGGCGCGCCGTCGCGGCGGCACCGCCATCGGCCTGACCGTGGATCACCGGCTGCGGTCGGAATCGGCGGATGAGGCCCGGCAGATCGCGGCGTGGCTGGCGGCCCGGGATATTCCCCATCGCATTCTTGTCTGGCAGGGCGAAAAACCGCAGGCCGGTCTGCAGGCCGCGGCGCGGGCCGAACGCTATCGCTTGCTGGAAGAGTATTGCGCGGCGGCGGGTGTGCTGCACCTGCTGCTCGCCCATCATGCCGAAGACCAGGCGGAAACGCTGGCCCTGCGACAGGAGGCCGGCAGCGGCCCGTCCGGACTGGCCGGCATGGCGGCCATTGTGGAGCGGCCCTTCTGCCGGCTGCTGCGGCCGCTGCTGACATTCCCTAGGCAGGAACTGCGCCACTATCTGCGGGAAGCCGGGCAGCCCTGGATCGAGGACCCCTCCAATCGCGATGCGCGTTTCGCGCGCGTTCGCGTCCGTCAGGCGCTGGCCGGGGATCCGGCGCGTCAGGCGGCGCTGCTGGCCGATGCTGCCCGCTATGGACAGCAACGCCGCGAACAGGATCGTGCCGTGGCCAGGCTGCTGGCGCGCGCCGTGCTGGCCCAGGGGGATCATCACGACGACCTCGACATCACGCTCGATCGGATTCTCCTGACTGACGCCCCGCCGGAAGTCGGCCGCCAGGCGCTGGTGCGCTGCCTGATGCATGTCGGCGGCCAGCCCTATGCGCCCCGGCTGGCGCGGCTGGACCGGCTGTGGCGGAAATTGTGCACCGGCCCGCTGGCGCGGCAGGCCACCCTTGGCGGCTGTCTGCTGCGTCCGGTATCGCGCGGAGGGCAGGACAAAATTCGTCTGGTGCGGGAAACCGCGCGGTCGCGCGTGGAACCGCTTGAAGGCCACGGCATTCTCCCCCATTTGAATAGTTCAAGATTGCGGCTTGGCCTGCCTGACGCGGGCGCGATTTATCCCTATCCGGCTACCCATCCGTTGGCCGGTGCGGATTTTGCGGTTGCGGAGCCGGCGCTGAGCGTTATCTCATGAGGGTGCTGAAAAGCACTATGATGGGGATGGAGCCGGCTGGTACAGCCCGCATGCGCCTATTTGAGGATGGCTAGGTCGTGAATAATTTCGGTAAGAATCTTGCACTCTGGGTCATTATCGGCGTCCTGCTGGTGGCGCTGTTCAACCTGTTCCAGAGTTCGTCCACCCGGACGCCCTATTCCAGCCTCGCCTTTTCCGACTTCATGAACGAGGTCGAGAACGGTCAGGTGCGTGACGTCACCGTTCAGGGCAACACCCTCAGCGGCCACTTCACCGATGGCCGGGCCTTCAACACCGTGACGCCGCCGAATGACCCGAACATGGTCACCAGCCTGCGCGAACACGGCGTGCGCATCAATGTGCAGCCGCCGGAAGAAGGCATGTCCGGCCTGCTCGGTATTCTGATCTCCTGGTTCCCGATGCTGCTGTTCATCGGCGTGTGGATTTTCTTCATGCGCCAGATGCAGGGCGGTGGCGGCCGCGCCATGGGCTTCGGCAAGTCCAAGGCGAAGCTGCTGACGGAAAAGACCGGCCGCGTGACCTTCGAGGATGTGGCCGGCATCGACGAAGCCAAGATGGAGCTGGAGGAGATCGTCGAATTCCTGCGCGATCCGCAGAAGTTCCAGCGCCTCGGCGGCAAGATTCCGAAAGGCTGTCTGCTGGTCGGCCCTCCGGGTACCGGTAAGACATTGCTGGCCCGCGCCATTGCCGGCGAGGCCAATGTGCCGTTCTTCACCATCTCCGGCTCGGATTTCGTCGAAATGTTCGTCGGCGTCGGCGCCAGCCGTGTGCGCGACATGTTCGAGCAGGGCAAGAAGAACGCGCCCTGCATCATCTTCATCGACGAGATCGACGCTGTCGGTCGTCATCGCGGCGCCGGCCTCGGCGGCGGCAATGACGAGCGCGAGCAGACGCTGAACCAGCTGCTGGTCGAGATGGACGGCTTCGAGGCCAATGAGGGCGTGATCCTGATCGCCGCCACCAACCGGCCGGACGTGCTGGACCCGGCGCTGCTGCGCCCGGGCCGCTTCGACCGCCAGGTGGTGGTGCCGAACCCGGACGTGCTGGGCCGCGAGAAGATCCTGAAGGTCCATATGCGCAAGGTGCCGCTGGCTGGCGATGTCGATGCCCGCATCATTGCGCGCGGCACGCCCGGCTTCTCCGGTGCCGATCTCGCCAATCTGGTGAATGAGGGCGCGCTGATGGCCGCTCGCCGCGGCAAGCGCGTCGTCGGCATGGCCGAATTCGAGGCCGCCAAGGACAAGGTGATGATGGGAGCGGAGCGCCGTTCCATGATCATGACCGACGAGGAAAAGAAGCTGACTGCCTATCACGAGGGCGGCCATGCCATCGTGGCACTGCATTGCCCGGAGAGTGACCCGATCCACAAGGCCACCATCATCCCGCGTGGCCGGGCGCTCGGCATGGTCATGCGCCTGCCGGAAGGCGATCGCATCTCGGTTTCCAAAGCCAAGCTGCTGGACGACCTGAAGGTCGCCGCCGGTGGCCGAATCGCCGAGGAGCTGATCTTCGGTGAGGAAAAGATCACCACCGGCGCGTCGTCGGACATCAAGATGGTCTCCGACGTGGCGCGGCGCATGGTCACCGAATGGGGCATGAGCGAGAAGCTCGGCTTCCTCGCCTATGAAGCGCCGGAGCAGGAAGTGTTCCTGGGCCACTCCGTGGCGCAGCGCAAGCCGGTGTCGGACGCGACCTCGAAGGTGATCGACGACGAGATCCGCCGCATCGTGGACGATACCTATGCCGATGCCCGCAAGACCCTGACCGCGCATCTCGACGATCTGCACACGCTGGCCAAGGGGCTGCTGGAGTACGAGACCCTGTCCGGCGAGGAGATCAAGGCGCTGCTGGCCGGACAGCCGATCGTGCGCGATACCGGCGAGGATGGCGGCAGCAAGCCGGGCGGGCGGCGTACTTCCGTGCCCACCACCGACAGCGGCGGTGCCGCACCCGGCGGGTTGGAGCCGGAACCCCAGCCCGGCGCCTGACCGACGCTGCGGTGATGACATCGTTTCAACGGGAGGCCTCGCTGCGGCGGGGCCTCGCCGATTCCACCGACCGGCTCTATCTGCGCCCGCTTGGCCTGACCGAAGGCGAGGCAGCCGAGGCCGCCATCGCGGCGGGGCATGCCGTGCGGCTTGCCGGGGCGGCGCGCGGCTTCAGCCTTGCCGATCTCTATCTGCGCAAGGCGGACGGGCGAATCCTCGCCGTTACCGCGACGCCGGCAGGGCTGCGCGACTGGGCGGCGGATGAGGGCCTTACCGAGAAGATCGAGGCCTGGCTCGCGCGGCTGTCGATGCCGCGCCCGGATTTTGCCGGGCTGGCGATGGACCGGCCGCAGATCATGGGCGTGGTCAATGTGACGCCCGACAGTTTTTCCGATGGCGGCGATTTCCTCGATTCCGACAGCGCGATCCGGCAGGCAAAGGCGCTGGCCGGGGCCGGCGCTTCGATTCTGGATATCGGCGGCGAATCGACCCGGCCGGGTTCGGTCGATGTGTCGGCGGCGGAGGAACAGGCCCGCGTGGTCCCGGTGATCCGCGCGCTTGCCGGCGAGGGTGCCAGGATCTCCATCGACAGCCGCCGCGCCGCGGTGATGGCGGCGGCGCTGGATGCCGGGGCGGGCATCGTCAATGACGTCACCGCGCTGACCGGCGATCCGGACAGTCTCGATCTGGTGGCGGCGCGGCAGGCACCGACCATCCTGATGCATATGCGCGGCACGCCGCAGACCATGCAGAACGACCCCGACTACCGGTTCGCGCCGCTGGATATCTACGATTATCTGGAAGCGCGGGTGGAGGCCTGCCTGGCCGCCGGCCTGCCGCTGTCACACATCGCCATCGATCCCGGCATCGGCTTCGGCAAGAAAGTGCAGCACAATCTGCAGCTGCTGTCGCATCTGGCGCTGTTCCATGGGCTCAGTTGCCCGGTGCTGCTGGGCGTCTCGCGCAAGGGCTTCATCGGCAAGCTGTCGCGCGGTGAGGAGCCGAAGCGGCGGGTGCCGGGGTCGCTGGCGGCGGCGCTGGAAGGCGTGCGGCAGGGCGTGCAGATGATCCGCGTGCATGATGTGGACGAGACCCGGCAGGCTTTCGCCGTCGCGCAGGCGATGGCGGGCTGAGCGGGCAATCCGTCATCTTTCCTGCATAATGGCGCGCTTTCGGCTATTCTCTGGCCTTCATCACCCGTTTTGGATATACCGCGCGCCATGACGAGAAAATTGTTCGGTACCGACGGCATTCGTGGCACCGCCAACACCCATCCGATGACACCGGAAGTCGCGCTGAAGGTCGCGATGGCGGCCGGCCGGCAATTCATCGGCCAGCGCGGCGGGCACAGGCCGCTGGCGGTCATCGGCAAGGATACGCGGCTGTCGGGCTATATGCTGGAACCGGCGCTGACCGCGGGCTTCATCGCCATCGGCATGGATGTGGTGCTGGTTGGGCCGATGCCGACGCCGGCGGTCGCCATGCTGACACGCTCGTTCCGCGCCGATCTCGGCGTCGTCATCTCGGCCTCGCACAATCCCTATGAGGACAACGGCATCAAGCTGTTCGGGCCGGACGGCTTCAAGCTGTCGGACGAGGTCGAGCTGGAGATCGAGCGGCGCATCGAGATCGGGCCGGAGATGTATCTGGCCGACCCCGCCAAGCTGGGACGGGCGCGCCGGCTGGAAGATGCCGGCGGCCGTTATATCGAATTCGTGAAGAACACCTTCCCCCGGGGCAGCCGGCTGGATGGCCTGCGCATCGTTGTCGATTGCGCGCAGGGCGCTGCCTACAAGGTGGCGCCGCGCGTGCTGTTCGAGCTGGGCGCCGACGTCATTCCCATCGGGGTGGAGCCGAACGGCTTCAACATCAACGACAAGTGCGGTGCAACCGCCCCGCAGGCGATGCGGGACGCGGTGCTGCAGCATGGTGCCGACCTGGGCATCGCGCTGGACGGCGACGCCGACCGGCTGATCGTCTGCGACGAAAAGGGCCAGATCATTGATGGCGACCAGGTGATGGCGCGGATCGCCGGCTTCTGGCATGCCAATGGCCTGCTGAAGGGCGGCGGCGTGGTCGCCACTGTCATGTCCAATCTGGGGCTGGAACGCTATCTGGGAGGCCTCGGCCTCGCGCTGGTGCGGACGTCCGTGGGCGACCGCTATGTCGTGGAGCGGATGCGCGCCGAAGGGTATAACCTTGGCGGCGAGCAATCCGGGCATATAGTCATGAGCGACTATGCGACGACCGGCGACGGTCTGATCGCGGCGTTGCAGGTTCTGGCGGTGCTGGTGGAATCGGCGCGGCCGCTGTCGGAGGTGGCGCGGGTGTTCACGCCGCTGCCGCAGGTTCTGAAGAATGTGCGCTATGGCAAGGGTACGCCACTGGAGGAGAAACCGGTGCGCGACGCCATTGCGGAGGGCGAGGCGCAGCTGGCCGGGCAGGGGCGGCTGCTGATCCGCAAGTCCGGCACGGAAAGTGTCATTCGGGTCATGGCGGAAGGGGAGGATGCGGCATTGATTAACCGGATCGTGGACGACATCGTCGCGGCCGTGCGGGAAACCGCCGGTCAGAAGGTTGCGGGGTAGGCCGATGCGTGGACGCGTGCTGATCGTCGCCGGCTCCGATTCCGGCGGCGGGGCCGGCATTCAGGCCGACATCAAGACGGTGACGGCGCTGAACGGCTATGCCATGACGGCGATCACGGCACTGACAGCGCAGAATACGCAAGGCGTGTTCGGTATCCACGAGGTGCCGGTCGATTTCGTGCGCCAGCAGATGGCCCTGGTGCTGCAGGATATCGGCGCCGATTGCGTGAAGACCGGGATGCTGCACCGGCCGGCGGTGATCGAGGCGGTGTGCGCCGAACTGGATGCCCATGCCAAGGACGTGCCGCTGGTTGTCGATCCGGTGATGGTGTCGCAGAGCGGGCACAGGCTGCTCGACACCTCGGCGATGGACGTGTTGAAGCGCGACCTGATCCTGCGCGCCACGGTGCTGACCCCCAACGTGCCGGAGGCGGAGCTGCTGACCGGCATGACGATCCGCGATACCGACGACATGCACCATGCCGGCCAGATGCTGCTGACGCTGGGGCCGCAAGCCGTGCTGATGAAGGGCGGGCATATTCAGGGCGAAACCGTTACCGATCTGCTGGTCATGCAGAATGGGACCCATGTGCTGACCGGCAGCCGGATCGACACCAACAGCAACCACGGTACCGGCTGCACCCTGGCCTCGGCGCTGGCCTGCGGTCTTGCCCAGGGGCTGGATCTGCAGCACGCCGTCGAACGCGCGCGGACCTATCTGCGCGAAGCGCTGCGCACGGCGCCAGGCTTCGGCAAGGGCAGCGGCCCGCTGAATCACGCGCATCCTTTCGCCGGCTCCGGCCAAGACTTCACGGAAATACCGAATTAGCGTTCGTTATTTTTCATTCAGGGGTTATTTTTATTTTTTGGTAATTTTTTTAATGTAGGAAAGCGATGAGAAGGAATTCTCGTCGCTTTTCTGTTTCCAGTCCGGCTCAAGATGATCCTTGATACGCGCACATTGGTCCTGGTGGCCTTCGGAATGGCAATCACGGCCGCCGTGACCTTTGCCGCATCCTGGCGATTCAACCGCGATATCACGGCACTGCGCTTCTGGGTCTGGACCTATCTGCTGAATGCGCTGGGGTTGTTGCTGATTGTCCTGAACCCGAGTGGCCAGGTTTCCTGGCTGCTGCTGGGCAGCAATACGGCCTTCTGCATGGCGGCCTTGCTGCTGCTGTGGGGATCGCGCAGTTTCCTGGGCCGTCCGCGTCCCTCCGCGCTCTTCATGGCCGCCCCGGCGATGGCGATCCTGGCGATGGCCTATTTCATCTTCGTCGATTTCGACTATCGCGCACGCGTGCTGATCTCCGCCCTCTATCTCGGCCTGATGGCCATGGCGGCGGCTTGCGAGCATTTCCGGCCGGGGGCCGCGCGCGGCAGTGCGCCGGTGAAGGTGATGGGCGTGCTGCAGCTCATCCATGGCACCTCGCAATGGGGGCGCTTTCTGGTCGTCGCCATATGGGGCGGTGGCGATAAACTGCTGGAAGTGAATGCCGTGCAGACGGTGGTGTTTTTCGAGGCCTGCCTGATGATCGTGGCGGTGCCGATTGCCTGTCTGCTGATGGCAACCGAACGGCTGCACGAGAATCTGCGCCGCATGGCGATGACCGATGACCTGACCGGCCTGCTGAACCGCCGTGCCTTCCTGGATGAGGCAAGGCGTCATTTCGCCCGCACGCTGCGCCAGGGGGCGCCGCTGTCGGTGCTGATGATCGATATCGACCGTTTCAAGAAGATCAACGATGCCAAGGGCCATGACGCGGGCGACGCCGTGCTGGCCGCCTTTGCCGACGCGTTGCGTGCCGGGTTGCGCAAGAGCGACCTGCCCTGCCGCTATGGCGGGGAGGAGTTCTGCGTCGTGTTGCCGGACACCGACATGGAGGGCGCCGCGACGCTGGCGGAAACCCTGCGCCGGCGTTTTGCCGCGGTGGAGGTGGATTATGACGGCGAAAAGCTGGGGGCCACCATCAGCATCGGCGTGGCGTCGGCCCTGCCGTCCATGCACATGATCGAAGAAGCGATCTCGAACGCCGACCGGGCGCTCTATGGGGCAAAGCGCTCCGGCCGGGATTGCGTGATCCGCTTCGATGTCGATGCGGACGGTGAAAAACCGTCGCTTACTTACCGAAGCCGCCCTGTGCCAGCCGCTCGACCAGCCGCGTCCTGACCGCCGGCCATTCCTCGTCGAGGATGCTGAAATAGACCGAATGGCGGATCCGGCCGTCGGGCATGATCATGTGCTTGCGGAAGGTGCCTTCCTGAACCGCGCCCAGCCGGCCCAGCGCGGTCTGCGACTTCACGTTCAGCTGGTCGGTCTTGAACTCGACCCGCATGCAGCCCAGCACTTCGAAGGCGTGCTGCAGCATCAGCATCTTCGCCTCCGTGTTCACATGGCTGCGCTGGAAGGCAGGATCGATCCAGGTCCAGCCGATCTCCAGCCTTTTGTTCTTGCGGTCGATGGCGGCGAAACGGCTGGAGCCGACGATCCGGCCGCTGGCCTTGTCCATGGTGGTGAAGGGCAGGGCCGATCCCGCAGACTGCCCGTCCAGCGCTTCCTGTAGATAGGCGCGCATGCCTTCGGTCCCGGTGGCCGCGGTCGGCGAGTAGAGCCACAGCGCCGGCTCCCTGCCGGCCTCGGCCAGGCCCGGCAGATGATCCATCGATAGCGGCTGCAGCGTTACATGCTGGCCGGACAGGGTTACGGGCTTTACGTCCATGTGCGGGGCTCCGGGAGTTTGGTGTTGGGTCAGACGACGGCGAGATAGCGGGTGTCGGCGGCCTGCGGGATCAGCTCGCGCAGGATGTTCAGCCCCTGGCGCACCGCCTCCGCGCTGGCCGGCGAGCCGAGGCAGATGCGCACCGCCTCCTCCTCGTGGCGGCGGCCGACGGCGAACACGTCGGTCGGCGCGATCAGCACACCGCGCTGGCGGGCTTCGGCGACGAAATCGGTGGCGCGCCACGGTGCCGGCAGCTTCATCCACAGATGATAGGCCTGTGGTGAGGCGCTGCCGGCGAGCGGACCCAGCACGGCGCGGGCGATGGCCTGTCGGCGCGCGGTTTCCTGCCGCCGGTTCGTGGCGATGCTGTCGGCGACACCGCTGTCGATCCAGTCGGCGGCGATCTCGCCCATCAGCGGCGGCACCATCCAGGTGGTGGCGCGCACCGCCGCCATGATGCGCGGCTGGAAGCGCCGGGGCGCGGCCAGGCAGCCGATGCGCAGGCCGGGCGCCAGGCTCTTCGACAGGCTGGTGAGATAGAGCGTCTGCTCCGGCGCGCGGGTGGCGATGGGGGCGGGGGCGTCTGGCGCCAGAAAGCCGTAGATATCATCCTCGACGATGGGCACGCCATAGCGTTCGGCGATATGCGCCAGCGCCGCGCGCCGCCCCTCGCCCATGATCGTGCCGGTCGGGTTCTGCAAGGTCGGGATCAGGTACAGCGCCCGGGGCGACAGCGTGCGGCAGGCAACGTCGAAGGCTTCCGGCAGCACGCCCTCGCCATCCATGGCAAGGCCGCGCAGCTGCAGCCGCATCATCTCGGCGATGGCGCGGATTCCGGTCCAGGTCAGCGCGCCGCACAGCACCACATCGCCCGGCTCGGCGACGGCGGCTATCGCGGCGCTGATCGCATGCTGCCCGCCGGTGGTGAGCACCAGCCGGTCGGCCTCGGTGGGGAAGCGGTGCTGCCGGCCAAGCCACGCCGCGACCGCCTGGCGCACCTCCTCCGGCCCGTCGAAATTGCCATAGGGCAGCAGATGCGCCAGATCGTTGCGCCGGGCGAGTGTCTCCAGGCTGCCGCGCAGCGCGGCTTCGGCCAGCGGCTCGGCGGGCGGGTAATTCAGGCTCATATCCACCACGCCGTCGCGCTCCGGCGGCGCGTGATACAGCGCATCGGCGGGCGCACGCTGGGCGATGAAGCTGCCGCGCCCGACCTCGCCGACCAGCAGCCCCAGCCGCTGCGCCTCGGCATAGGCGCGCGTCACCGTGCCCACCGTCACCCCCAGCAGATAGGCGAGGTCACGGTGCGTCGGCAGCCGGTCGCCGGGCACCAGCCGGCCGGCCTCGATATCGCGGGCGATGGCCTCGGCAATGGCGCGGTAGCGCGGGCCGGGGATTGTCGCTATATCGGGGTGCCACTTGCTCATGGCGTAACGGTACAAAGCGCAGGAAATCGCGACAATCGTAAAAATGTACCGGTGACAATTAAAGTAAGTGCGCCCGCCTGTACCCCTCCGGACAGGGCGCTATAATCGCCCCGGATAAAGGAGGACCGCATGACCGAGGAACTGTTCCGCACCGATTCCTACCTGAAGGACTGCACCGCCATTGTGGTATCGGCCGGGCCGGAGGGCATCGTGCTGGACCGCACCGTGTTCTACCCGATGGGCGGCGGCCAGCCGGGCGACAGCGGGGAATTGCGGCTGGCGGACGGGCGGACGCTGCGGATAGCCGATACCCGCAAGGGCGAAACGGGAATCCTGCATGTCCCTGAAGAGCCGGAGGCGGCATCCGCACTGGCCCCCGGCGATGCGGTGACGGCCGTACTCGACTGGGAGCGCCGGCACCGCCACATGCGCATGCACACGGCGCTGCATCTGATGTGCGCCAGCGTGCCGGGCGACGTGACCGGCGGGCAGGTCGGGGCCGAGCGCAGCCGGCTGGATTTCGACCTGCCGGAAGTGAGTTTCACCAAGGAGGAACTGGCGGACAGGCTGAACGCGCTGATCGCCGCCGACCATCCGGTCAGCGCCCGCTGGATCACCGATGCCGAGATGGCGGCCCAGCCGGAGCTGGTGCGCACGCTGTCGGTGAAGCCGCCGATGGGTGCCGGCACGGTGCGGCTGATCTCTGTGGCGGGCGACACGGTCGATCTGCAGCCCTGCGGCGGCACCCATGTCGCGCGCACCGGGGAGATCGGGCCGCTTACCGTGGCGAAGATCGAGAACAAGGGACGGCAGAACCGCCGCATCACCATCGCGTTTGCGGAGTAGGGCGGGGGCGCGGAGTAGGGGGGACTAATTATGAATCGTCACCCTCGGGCTTGACCCGAGGGTCCAGCCGTCCGTGCCAAACGCTCGGTCAATGGATGGTCGGATCAAGTCCGACCATGACGACAGAGAAAGCGTTTAGAAGCTGCTTTGCCCCGGATCGAGTGAGAGACTGTAAAAGCGTTCCAGCCCCATTTCCTCCGTCTTTTCAGGGACAAGCGCCCGATCCCTGCGATAGCGCGGGAAGAAAATGAGCCAACCGCGATAGAGTTGCCGCAAATGCAGTCCCATCAAATAAGGCGAAGTCGGACAGTCATTTCTGGTTAGAAAGTCACTGTACAAGTAATAAATCAAGCGCGCTGATAATAATCATCTTGTAAAGTTCGATTGTGACAATATGAATTCCCGTACGAAACGCCGCTACGTCCGATCAGAAACCGCGATACGCCCGTCAGGCAGCCGGATCATATTGCCCAATACACAAGTCAACCGAATTAAATTCTGCCAATCCGTGATATATCACGGCTCGTTGCCTGATCTGTTGCGGAAATGCAACGCATCTGCGCTTACCGCTATTTATCGTGGCCGGGTTGGCATTTGCCTCTTGGCGAACCATTCGACAACGGGTAAAACCGGGGGGCGTTTGAACAAGCGCTGTAACTGCGTCCACCGCCTGGCGAGTTCAGGGATGTCGCCGGCAGCGGTGTTCACACAGTAAGGTTGGGCGGCGCGAGCCTGCTCGTATGTTGGGGAAGCTGTGGGGCCAAGGACGGGACACCGTCACGCCGCCAGGGGAACCAGGGAAAACTAAGGGAGCTATTAGTAATGGCAACTATCACTGGTACGGACGCCAGCGATTTCCTCGTCGGCACCGACGATGGCGATCTGGTCAACGGCGGGCTCGGTAACGACACCATTCGCGGCCTTGGCGGCAACGACACGCTGAACGGCGCCGAAGGCAATGACGACCTCGATGGCGGCGACGGCAATGACTACCTGATCGGTGGCGCCGGTAACGACACGCTGCAGGGCGGCATGAATGCCGACACGCTGGAAGGCGGCGACGGAAATGACGTGCTGCGCGGCGGCAAGGGCTTCGACTCCATTGATGGTGGTGACGGCAACGACACCATCTATTCCGGCCTTGGCCAGGACACGCTGACCGGCGGCGCCGGTGCCGACGTGTTCGTGCTGCGCGGCGATGATCCGAACTTTCCGGGCGCGCTGAAGGCCCCGACCATCACCGACTTCGTGGCCGGCACCGACACCATTGCCATCCAGGGTGCGACCGCGGACGAGATCACCACGGCGCTGACCGCTCAGACCACGGTCGATGGCGGCGTGTCCTTCGAGATCAACGGCGCGACCGTTGTCGTGAAGGGCACCGGCCTGACCTCGCTGACCGCGTCCAATGTCACCACCGAGGACGGGATTCCGGAGAATAATCCTGGTCAGAGCTTTACGCTGACGACTGGCACAGATACGCCGGCTGCGACCTCTGGGAATGACACTATCACTGCTGGCGCTCTTGCGCCGGACGGTACGACCGCGGCCACGACGCTGAATGCTCTTGACGTCATTGATGGTGGTGCCGGAACTGATACGCTGATTTTGGACACCACAGGCAACCAAAATCAGAGTGTTCTTGGTACAATTACGAATGTTGAGAATCTCACGTTCGTGGGAACTGGCGCAGCTATTGCTGACGTTGCAGCTGCTACTTTCTCGGGTACCATCAAGTACCAGCAGACGGCTGATACTGCAGTGGCTGTTACGGGTGTCACTGGTCAGACAATCGCAATTGATCGTGTTGCCGATGCTACCACTGTGACGGCCGGCTATGCTGCCACCCAGGCGTCGGCAACTCTGACTGCCGCGGCCCCGGTCGGCGATGCTACTTTCAGTATTTCTGGCACTGGCCTGAAGACGGCAAACCTGACGGTTGACAAGACGGCAACCGGCAAGAGCGTAACTGTCGCAGATACGGGTAACACAACCACCGCGGTAAATATCACGGCTTCTGGTGCAAGCACTGTTGTTGCCAACTCTACCGCCTTGGCAACGGTCAGTGTTGGTGGTGCTGGCTTGGTTAGCCTTACGCTTGGCACCGCCGCGGCAACCAGTGTTGATGCCTCTGCGTCTACTGGCGGTTTGAATTTGGCCACTGCTATGGCTACTGGTGCTACTTTCACCGGCGGCGCAGGTAAGGATACCGTCACGATTGGTGCTAGCACCGTTGCCAGCACCATGGGGGCTGGAGATGACACGGTGAATCTCTCTGTCGCTGCCTTGGGTTCGGGCGGTTCTGTTGATGGTGGGGATGGCTCCGATACTATTTCGCTGTCTGCAGCCAATGCGGCTACCGCTTCTGCGACTACTACTTTCGCTGCTTCTATCTCAAACTTCGAGAAATTCGGTGTTGGTCTGGCGGGTGCGGCTACTACAATTAATGCCGACAACATTGATGGAATCACTCACATTGTGAGTGCGGGTACTTCGAATACCTTTACCCTTACTGTCAATAACCTGGCCGCTAACTCGACTTTTGAGCAGACTGCAGCGCTTGGAACAACTGCAGGAGCAACGCTGAACCTGAAGGATGCAACCGGTACCAGCGATGTGTTGAACTTGAAGTTCTCGGCAACGGACGGTTTCACTAACGGCACAGCAATCACAGCCGCCGGCGTTGAAACTCTGAATATTGTTACCGACGATACTGACACTACTGCGCCGACCACAGTGTTCACTATTCCGATAACTGCAACCTCGGTTAAGTCGGTTACTGTCAGCGGCGATGTTGGTATTGATCTGACTGGTCTGACTGCGACCACCTTGACTTCGCTGGATGCTTCTGGCGTGACGGCTACTGGTGCCGCTGGTGCGGTTACCATTACGACCGGTGCGCTGGCTGCGGCTGCTACTCTTACTGGTGGCGCGGGTAACGATACCATCAACGCTTCTGCCGCAACTAAGGCTGTGACGCTGACCGGTGGCGCTGGTGGTGATACGCTGACCGGCTCGTCGACAGTTGCCAGCACTATCAATGGTGGTGATGGCAACGATATCCTAACCGGCGGTGCTGGCGCGGATACGATCAACGGTGGTGCCGGTAATGACCAGATCACCTCTGGTGCTGGCCTTGACATTGTTGACGTCGGGACGGGTACCGATACTTTTATTGTGACAGCCAATTCGAACGGCAACATCTATGCTACTATCAGTGGTATGGGGTCGGGCGACAAAGTTGACTTCCTTGCTGGTGGTGCTGCTGCGACCTTTACGACGGCTGCGATCACTCTGGCTTCGACAGCAGCTTTCGCTGATTTCCTGCAGGCATCCGCTGCAGGTGGTGCTGATCGTGTGGTTTGGTTCCAGTTTGGTGGAGACACCTATCTTGTTCAGGACGTAACGGCTGGTGCGACCTTCACGAACGGTGCCGACCAAGTAGTTAAGTTGTCCGGTCTGATCGATCTCAGCACTGCGACCATCGATGGTGCTGGTACTAATGTCCTTACCCTCGGGTAAGGGTCGAAAAAGTCAGGTTCTTTCTTTTTAATAAAAAGTAGAACTAGGCTATGAACCCCACTGCCTTTTAGGCAGTGGGGTTTTCTTTACGAAAGAGCCAAACTAGCTGCACGCAAAAAGTAATTGCTGGGAGAGCCGAAATGACATCATGGACGTCGGGCTATGTGGCGGAGCTGGAATATTCGCAGGGCGTCTATCGCGAGATGGCACCGGCGCTGCTGCGCCTGAATTTGCTGCTGAAGCAGGCGGACGCCTCCGCGCTCACCGGCCAGCCCCCCAGTACGCCCCTGCGCTATGCCGAGCTGGGCTGTGGCCACGGTCTGACAGCCACGATGATCGCGGCATCGCATCCGGGTGCCGAGGTGCATGCCACCGACTTCAACCCCGCCCATGTCGCCGGGGCACGCAAGCTCGCCGCCCAGGCCAATCTGAAGAACATCCAGTTTTACGAGCATAGTTTCGCCGAGTTTCTGTCGGCCGATCTGCCGATGTTCGACGTGGTGGCGCTGCATGGCGTCTATAGCTGGATCAGCGAGGAGAACCGCGCGCTGATCCGCGATTTCCTCTATGCCAGGCTGAAGCCGGGCGGGGTCTGCTACATCTCCTACAATGTGCTGCCCGGCTGGGCGCCCGCAATGCCGATGCGCAAGCTGATGATCGAGCTGGGCGAGGGCAACAAGGCGCAGCCGATGGCTACGCGCATCGATGACGCGCTGGACTTCATCGGCCAGATGCAGAAGACCAATGCCGGCTATTTCAAGGCCAACCCGCTGGCGGCGACGCGGCTGGAGGGCATGGCCAAGCACAGCCGCAACTACCTTGCCCACGAGTACATGAACCGCGACTGGAACATCTTCTACCATAGCGATGTGGCGCGGGAACTCAGCCAGGCGAAGCTCACTTTCGCGGCTTCCGCCCATACCGGCGACCATGTCGATATCGTCAATCTGACGGTGGACCAGCAGCAGCTTCTGGCCACGCTCACCGATCCGGCGGTGCGCGAGACGGTGCGCGATTTCTGCGTAAACCAGCAGTTCCGCCGAGACATCTTCGCCAAAGGGCTGCTGCGCCTGTCGTCGCAAGAGCAGGGGGTGGCGCTCAGCGCCACCCGTTTCGCACTGACTGTGCCGCGATCCTCCCTGGCGCTGAAGGCGGCCTTCCCGGTCGGTGAGGTCAATCTGCAGGCGGAAGTCTATGAGCCTGTCGCAGACGCGCTGGCGGAAAAGCCGAAGAGCATCGCCGAAATGCTGGCCGTCGAGCCGCTGAAGGCGATGGGCTACCAGAAGCTGCTGCAGGCGCTGGTAATTCTCACCTCCAGCGGGCAGGCCGCCCCGGCGCTGGAGGACAAGGCGGCGCGCGAGGCGAAGCCGCATTGCGACCGGCTGAACGCGGCGCTGATCGAGCGCGCGCGCACCGCCGCCGACATCGCCTATCTGGTCAGCCCGGTCATCGGCTCCGGCGTGCAGGTGGATCGCTTCAGCCAGCTGATGCTGCTGGGGCGGAAACAGGGCCAGAAGGATCTGGCGGGTTTCGTCTGGTCCGTGCTGTCGGCGCAGAACCAGCGCATCCTGAAGGACGGCAAGACGCTGGAAACGCCGGAGGAGAATCTGGCGGAGCTGAAGACCCGCGAGGCCGACTTCACCGCCAAGACCCTGCCGCTGCTGGCCTATCTCGGCATCGCCTGACGGTGGCGGTGCCGCCTCGACGCCTGTTCCGAAACCCGAGTAAGCAACCATGTACAAATCCCTCGTACCCGTCTCCCCCGAACGCCACGGCGGTAAGGCCTGGCGCGGCTTCTCCAGCTATCTCTATGCTGCGGGCGAGGCCGTGCTGCCGCTCTGCGCCGCCGAACTGCCGCGTGCCGCAGCCGATATGCCGGTCGGCTTTCTGCGCCAGAATGATGTCGTGTCTCCCGTCGCCATCTGCTCGCTGGTGCCGGGCCGGAATTTCTACATCGCGCCTGAGGGGCGTTGGCTGGGGAGCTATGCGCCCGCGATCCTGCGCGCCTACCCTTTCGCTCTTGTGGCGGGCGAAGGCGGTAAGCGACTGGTTTGCGTGGATGAGGAAAGCGGTTTGCTGCTGGAAGCGCCGGACGCAGAAGGGGCGGACCCCTTCTTCGACGACAAAAACCAGCCCGCCGGCAAATTCGCACAGGTCGTGGACTTCCTGACGCATCTGGAGCGCGACCGGCAGGCTACGGCAATGCTTTGCGCGCTGCTGGACAGCCATGGGCTGTTCGCCGACTGGCCGCTGAAGGTGGATGCGGGGCAGGGCGCACAGGACGTGACTGGTATCCTGCGCATCGACGAGGCGAAGCTGAACCAGCTTTCCGACGCGGCCTTCCTGGAATTGCGCAAGGCAGGCGCGCTGCCCTTCATCTACACGCATTTGCTCTCGACCCAGCGATTGCCGGTGCTCTCGCGTCTCGCACAGCTGCAGACCCAGCTCCAGCAGCGCCAGCCGACCCTGGATGATGCTTTCGAGATGCCGCTCGACGATGATTTCGAGTTCAATTTCGATTAGGGGTCTGTGGGTGCGTCAATCTGTCGCATGACGCACCCGCCGGAAAAATACCTCCAAAGGTGGAAATTCGGGCCGCCCTTTCCTTACAATTAATCGCAGCGAAAATAAGGGGGTAAGGAGGGAGTCGTGGCGAAGATCGTGATCGAGTGTCTGCCGGTGAGCGAAGCGCCGGTCGCCTTGCCGCCGGGGGCGGACCCGCAGCATCTCTACCTCGTGTTCATCGACGACGACGGCAATGAGCAGGTGATCCGCGGCGACGGCCCGACCGGCATCATCGAGACCCAGGCCGGTATCCCGCTCTCCGAGAGCAAGGACGCGCGCGGCACCGCCACGCCGGAGGAGCGCAACCAGGCGGATGTTGAGCTGATGGGGCGCGACCCGGGCGAGGTCTGGGCCACCATGGTGGAGCACGCCAAGGCCATCGCCGCGGCGGAGGTTCCCTATCGCTTCTACGAGAACGCGCAGAACAGCAATTCGGTCGTGTCCTCCTCGCTGAATTCGGTCGGCATCGACATCGATTTGAACATGCCGGCGGGAAAGAACAATGATCAGGGCCACTTCACCGGCATCGAGAACAAGATCGACGCGGTCACGCCGCCTGCCGTGAACTGGACGTTCCAGATGACCGACGATATCCGCCTGCTGCGGGCCGGGGCCGGCAACGACACCATCACCGGCACGGAGGGCAACGACTCGATCTATGGCGGCGAGGGCAGCGATTCGGTCTTTGCCGGACTGGGGCATGATCTGCTGGATCTGACAGGAACCACGGCAGCCAACATCCTGAACGGCGGCAACAATGCCGACACCATCCTGGGCGGCGCTGGCGGCGACGAGCTGCGCGGCGGCAAGGGGCTGGACAGCATCGTCGGCGGCGCCGGCGACGACACCATCTTCTCCGGCCTCGGCAAGGACACGCTGACCGGCGGCGACGGCGCCGACATCTTCGTGCTGCGCGGCTTCGATGCCCGTTATCCGGGGGCGGTCCTGGAACCGACCGTGACCGACTTCGAGACCGGCGTTGACCAGATCGCGATCCAGGGCGTCAGCGAAGCCGAGATCGCCGCAGCCCTGCTGGAGCAGGAGACCGTGGACGGGAACGTGCAGTTCACCATCGTTGGCGCGACGGTCACCGTGATGGGGGTTTCCAGCCTGACCACGGACAATGTCATCGTGGCGGATTTCGTATAGCGGGGGCCGTATTCCCCGCGTCTGCGACCTGACGCCGCGCATCGCTTTACGCCTACCGGCTGCTCGGTTATAAACTCACTGTACTTCCGCGGGGCAGCCGGCCTTAATGCGCGGCGCGCGGCCACAGCAACGAAGCGAATCACTCAGAATGCAGACAGCGAGATCCGAAGCGGGCGCGGCGATCCAGCAATGCCGCGGCATGCTCTTGGCCACGGCGGTTTTCAGCTTTTTCGTGAACCTACTGCAGCTCGTTGCGCCGCTGTTCATGCTCCAGGTCTATGACCGTGTGCTGCAGAGCCGCAGCGGCGAGACGCTGGTGGCGCTGGTTGTCATCGCGGTCGTGCTGCTGATCGTCATGGGCCTGCTGGAGGCGATCCGCAGCCGGGTGCTGGTGCGCATGGGCGCGCGCATCGATCAATTGATGGGCGGCCGGCTGTTGCAGGCGTTGCTGGAGATCACCAACCGCAGCGGCCGCGGCCAGGAAAGCCAGGTGCTGCGCGACCTCGACACGCTGCGCAATTTCATGACGACCAGCGGTATCTTCGCGCTGTTCGACGCGCCCTGGGTGCCGGTCTTCATCTTCGTCATGTTCCTGTTCCACCCGATGATCGGCGCGGTCGGCGTGGCTGGCGCGGTCATCCTGTTCGCGCTGGCGCTGGCGACGGAGCTGCGCACCCGCGACCCGCTGCGCCTGGCCAGCATGTATGCCTCGCGCGCGAATGATTTCGCCGAAACCAGCCGGCGCAATGCCGAAGTGGTGCAGTCGCTGGGCATGATCGGCGGCGTGCGGCGCAAATGGCAGGGCATGCACGATGCGGCGCTGTCGTTGCAGTCGATCGCCAGCGACCGGGCCGGCTCCATCACGGGCGCCAGCCGAGCCTTCCGTTTCACGCTGCAGGTCGCCATCCTGGCGGTCGGTGCCTATTACGTTCTGCAGCACGAGATTACGCCAGGCGTGATGATCGCCGGCTCGATCATCATGGGCCGGGCATTGGCTCCGGTCGAGCAGGCGATCGGCGTGTGGCGCCAGTTCATCCAGTCGCGTTCCGCCTATGACAGGATCAAGACGCTGCTTGCCAAGGCGCCGCCGAAGCAGCCCTCGATGCCACTGCCGGCCCCCAAGGGCAAGCTGCTGGTGGACAAGGTTGTGTTCGGTCATCCCGGTGGCAAACCGGTGCTGAAGGGCGTGTCCTTCTCGCTGGAGCCGGGCGAGAGTGTCGGCATTATCGGACCGTCCGCTGCCGGCAAATCGACGCTGGCGCGCATCCTGGCCGGGGCCTGGCTGCCGGCTGCCGGCAGCGTGCGGCTCGACGGTGTCGATCTCGCCACCTGGGACCGCGAGGATGCCGGCCAGTATGTCGGCTACCTGCCGCAGGATGTGGAGCTGTTCGGCGGCACGGTGAAGGAGAATATCGCCCGCTTCCAGGACGCCGAGCCGGAGCAGATCATCGAGGCCGCGCGCAAGGCCGATGTGCACGAGATGGTGCTTCAGCTTCCCAAGGGCTATGAGACGGAGATCGGCGAAAGCGGCTCCTCGCTCTCGGGCGGCCAGCGCCAGCGCCTGGGTCTCGCCCGCGCGCTGTTCGGCAACCCGCGCTTTCTGGTGCTGGACGAGCCCAACTCCAATCTCGACAGCGATGGCGAGGAGGCGCTGCGTCAGACCATCCTGCAGCTGAAGGCGGAAGGTGTGACGGTCGTGGTCATCGCCCATCGCCCCAGCATCCTGTCGGTGGTCGATAAGGTGCTGTTCCTGCGTGACGGCCTGCCGGAAATGTTCGGTCCGCGTGCCGATGTGCTGGCGCGCCTGACCCGCCCGGTGGCCGGTGGCGGGCAACCCGCCATGTCCACGGCAGGCGGGCGTCCGTCCGCACGGCCGCGCATCGCGTCCACCGACAAGAAGGGCGACGATGTCGCCCCGTCCGACGACGCGGCAAAGCCCGCCAGCGGCGACGGCAACTAGCGCAACCGGAAAGTTCTGAACATGTCTTTGCCCCAAATCGCTTCCGGTAAGGCTCTCAACGCAAAGAGCAAGACAGCCGCGCAGCCCTTCCCCGAGCTACAGACCCATGCGCGCGGCCCGATCATGGCCGGCATGATCATCATCGCCGTGATGTTCGGTGGCTTTGGTATCTGGTCCGGGGTTGCCCAGCTTGACAGCGCCGTGGTCGCTGGCGGCGTGGTGTCCGTCGACGGGCAGCGCAAGGCGATCCAGCATCTTGAAGGCGGCATTGTCGCCGATATTCTGGTGGCCGATGGCGACAAGGTGGAGAAGGATCAGGTGCTGGTGCGCCTCGATCCGGTCAGGCCGCGCGCCAATTTGCAGATCGTGCGCGGCCAGCTTGACGCGGCCATGGCGCTGGAAGCGCGGCTGACGGCGGAGCGGACGGGCGCCGAGGGGATCGATTTCCCGCCAATGCTGCTCGACCGTTTGACCGAATCCGAGGTGGCGGACGCGGTGCAGGGGCAGATCATCCTGTTCGAGGCCCGCCGGGAAGCCCTGAAAGGGCAGACCGAAGTTCTGGAAAGCCGGATTCTCCAGCTTCAGGAGGAAATCAGAGGGCTGACCGCGGAACGCGCGGCGAACGGCCGTCAGATGGCGATCCTGAAGGACGAAATCTCAGGCATCCAGGATCTGGTGGGGCGCGGTCTCGTCGCGCGCCCGCGTCTGCTTGCCCTGCAGCGTGCGGTCGCCGATCTGGAGGGCGAGAATGCCCGCCTGAGCGGCAATATCGCCCGCCAGCAGCAGGCGATTGGCGAGTCCCGGCTGCAGATCATCTCGATTCAGAATCAGTTCCGCGAGGATGTGGCGAACCGGCACCGTGAGGTCCAGTCGCAGATTTTCGACCTGCGCGAACGCTACACGGCAGCCCGTGACATTGTGGACCGGATCGAGCTGCGTGCCCCGCACGCCGGGTATGTCGTTAGTCTGAAGGTGCACACCATCGGCGGTATCGTCCGGCCGGGTGAGACCATGATGGAAATCGTTCCGAGCGGCGAGGAACTGGTGCTGGAAGCCCAGGTGCGGCCGGAGGATATCGACAATGTCACGGTCGGCCAGGAAGCCGATGTCATGCTGACCGCCTTCAAGATGCGCAACACGCCGAATGTTCCGGGCGAGGTGGTAACGGTGTCTGCCGACCGGCTGGTGGATGAACGCTCGGGCGCGCCCTATTATCTGGCGAAAGTCCGCATCAACAAGGCGGAGCTGGACAAGCTGGAGCATGTCGAACTGCAGCCCGGCATGCCGGCCGAGATTTTCATCAAGACCGGACTGCGCAGCCCGCTCAACTACATGCTGGAACCGCTGATCGAAAGCGTTAACCGGGCCTTCCGGGAGCCGTAAGCCCTGCTCAGGACGTCGTGAGCGCCGGAGACTTTCCGGCCGCCAGATCGAGGTCCGGTTTCCTGCCGGCGATCAGCGTCTCGATCAGGCCAAGCTGTGCCGGCAGGCAGATGCTGTGCAGGTCGTAGCGATCGATGATGCTCTGGCGCGCGGCCCGGCGCAGATCGGCCATCCTGTCGGGATGGTCCAGCACCCGGTCCACCGCGTCGGCGATGCCGGTGGCCGAGAAGAAATCCACCAGCAGCCCGTTCCGGCCATCCTCAATCGCTTCCATCACCGGACGGGTGGAGGAGCCGATCACCAGGCAACCGGCCGACATCGCCTCCAGCATCGACCAGGACAGCACGAACGGGTAGGTCAGATAGACATGCGCCGAGGATAGCTGCAGCACCTTCACGAAGCTGGAATAGGGGATGCGCCCCAGGAAATGGACCCGGTCCGGGTCGATCTTCACTTCCTTCAGCAGTTCCTCGCGATAGGTCTTGCCGTCGGGCAGCCGGCGCCCGTAGGACACGTCATCGCCGCCGACCATGAGGAAATGCGCCTTGGGCCGGCGCCGGCACATTTCCTCCAGCGCCTTCATATAGACGTGGAAGCCGCGATAGGGCTCCAGATTGCGCGACACATAGGTGATCACCTCGTCATCGCGGCCGAGCGTCACGCCATTGGGCAGGGTGACCCGGATATCAGGCTTCGGCGTCAGCAGCGCGGTGTCCACGCCGTCATGGGTGACGGATATCTTCGGCTGATAGACGGCCGGATGCACCTCGCGCTGCCAGAATGTCGGGCTCATGCCCCAGTCGCAGGAGTCCAGGCTAAGCAGGTTGACGGTGTTCTTCATCCGCAGCCGGAAATAATCGTCCATCGTGTTGGGGTACATCGGATCGAAGCCGCAATCCGCCCCTTCGGCATGATAGAAGAACTCGAAGAAGGCCAGCAGCGGCACATCGGGAAACACATCCTTCACGAACAGCGCCTCGCCCCAGCCCGGATGGGCGCAGATGATGTCCGGCTTCCAGCCCTTCTCCTTCAGCGCGATCAGCGCCCGTGCCACGGCCTGGCCGTGCAGCACGCCGCTCTCGGTGCCGGTCAGGTAATGATGGATATGCGGATTTGGCTCCCGGTGCAGCTTGTAGTCGATGCGGCGGATGCCGCTGACGGTATTGCCGTTCGGCTTGGAGATGAAGACGATGTCGTTTTTCGGATCCGCCTTCAGATGCGTCACCAGATGCTTGTACTGACCTGGGCAATTCTGGTGGATGAACAGGATGCGCACCGCTATCTCTCCTCTTGTGCCGGCCCATCATGCAGGCTGGCGGAACTGGCGTGCGCCCTTTGTAGGGTGCCTGTGCCGGTCTGCCAATATGTCTGCGGTTGCCGGTGTAGTGATTTTCTGATAATCGATAGTCTGATTTGTCGTTACTTGAGAGCGTGTGCCATGTTAGCGCCGAACCATGCCGGGGGCTCGACCGATTCCAAACTGCTGCGGCAGGAGGCGGGCCAGTGGCTGAAACAACTTCGCGAATCCCGTAAATTGACCCAGCGTGAGCTGGCCGAGCGGGTCAATATCAACTATTACACCTTCATTTCCCAGATCGAGGCCGGCAAGGGCCGGGTTCCGCCGGAAAGCTACCAGCTCTGGGCGGATGCGCTGGGCGTGGACCGGGTGGAATTCGTAAAATGCCTGCTGGGCTATTACGATCCCTATACCTATCGCGCCCTGTTTGGCGATCTCTCGGCTGCGGAAGGCGACATCGTCCCGACGGGCGATTCCGATACCGCGGCGGACGCTGCCCGAGAGGCGTAAAGCACAACGCGACCAGCATGTTCGCGCTGGACGTGACGCGCATATCAGGGTAAGCGTTGGAACCAAGAACGGTGGCCAAGCGTTTGTCCTGATGGGGTTTTGTAAGGCGCTTGACCGGAAACGGGATTGAAATCGGCAATCGACCCATGACCGCACAGATCATACCTTTTTCGGCGATCACCCGCCCGGCCCTGGGATGGACCGAGCAGGAAAAGGCCGATCTGTATCGCTGCATGGAAATGCTGGCGAAAGCCGGCGTGCCGTATGAGGCGACCCTCGGCGTGAGCGACGAGGGCGACCCCTGGCTGGTTTTCGAAAATCCGGAGACTGACGAGGTTGCCGTCCATATCGCGCGCATCGGCAATGATTTCATCGCCTACAGCGAGCCCACCGACGAATTGCTCCGGGGCAGCGATTTCCGCGACCTGCTGAACCAGATGGTGGCGGTGCGGCGCCAGGAAGCCGCGATGTCCACCAGCAATGTCTATCACCTGGTGGCCAACGCGGTCACCGGTTTCGCGATCTTCGTGGCCACCGCGCTTATGGCCACGGATGAGGCGCGCGCCGATCAGATCGCGATGCTGATCGTGAACATGCTTGGCAGCGGCGCAGCGCCTTCCGAGGAGGATAATGACGATGCCCGCCCGGCGGGTGACCCCTCGGCGCTGATTGGCAGCCACGGCAAAGAGGATATGGCTGCGTCTGATGCCGCAGGCCCCGATGACGCGGACTCCGACCAGGACGCGGCGGCACGCCAGAAGCCGCCCAGCGTCGAGAATGACGACGCCGATGGCCCGACCATCGCTGACGGGGCAAATGATCCGGAATCGGCCGATCTGGGCGCGGCGGCACTGGCCCTGCTCAATGCTGCGACGACCGGCGAGGAGACGGTGACCGGGATCATCGTTTCCGGAACGGCGGGCGACGATACGCTGCGGGGCGGGGACGGCGACGATCTGCTGACCGGCGGTGCCGGCAAGGATGTGCTGTATGGCGGTGCCGGTAATGACACGATCTTTGGCGGCAGCGGTAATGACACCCTGTTCGGCGAGGACGGGGATGACCGGCTGTATGGTGGCGATGGCGACGACTGGCTCGATGGCGGCACCGGGAATGACACGCTCGCCGGCGGGGCCGGTAACGACACGCTGTCGGGCGGGGATGGTGACGATCTGTTGCAGGGCGGCGCTGGCAATGATCTGCTGATCGGCGGTGCCGGGAACGATACGCTGGAAGGCGGTGCCGGCAATGACACGCTGACCGGCGGGTCGGGGAACAATATCCTCAACGGTGGCGGTGGCGACGATGTGCTGATCCATATCGGCTATGGCGATCTTGCCGGCAATGACACGCTGATCGGCGGCAGCGGCTCCAACCAGTTCGTGCTGCTGGGCGCGCATAACGTGGTTATCGTCGATTACGAGATGGGCGTCGATGCGCTGGTGATCAGCGGCTACACGATCGAAAGCGCCCAGAATCTCGGAGAGGGACTGAAAAATCTGTTCGCCAGCGAGGAGATCGCCGAACTCGTGCTGGCCGGGCTTCCGCCGGAAGTGGTGGAAGGCCTGTTCTGACCGACCGCTGCCGCCACGCGGCTGACGTCCTTGCGTTTACAGACGGCCCGGAGAAATCCGGGCCTTTTCTTTTCTGGCGATCACTTGCCGCCTGCAATTTTTTCGAAATTGATATGGGTCAATTCGGTTGATTTCCAAATCGCCTAACTGTAACCCAGTTGGTGAGGCCTCACTAATTAAACTCTGTTTTCGTAGATAAAGTGAAAAATGTCTGCAAAAATCACTCCAACGGGCCGGGCTGTAAGCTTCGACGAGAACGAGTTTATAGTCTCCAAGACCGATATGCGTGGACGGATTACTTACTGTAACGATGTATTCGTCAGGGTATCCGGCTATTCCGAAGCAGAGCTGCTGGATGCCCCCCACAGTCTGATCCGTCATCCCGACATGCCGCGCTGCGTTTTCAAATTCCTGTGGGATCGCATTTCGGCCGGCCATGAAGTGTTCGCCTATGTGGTGAACCTGGCCAAGACCGGCGACCATTACTGGGTACTGGCGCATGTGACGCCGACCCGGGACGCCACCGGCAAGATCGTTGCCTACCATTCCAATCGCCGGGTGCCGGATGCGGCGGCTGTCGCGGCCATCGAACCGATCTATCGCGAATTGCGGCAGGTCGAGGAACAGGCTGCCGATCGCAAGCAGGGCATGAACCAGGCTTATGAAGCGCTGACGGAAAAGTTGCGGAGCATCGGTAAGAGCTATGACGAATTCGTTCTCTCCCTCTAGCGCGTCGCTGATCGCGCTTCTGGCTGTTCCGCTTGCGGGCGCTGCCGCCATTATGGCCGGCCTCGCTGGTGCATGGCCGCAGGCCGCCCTGTCGGCTGTCGCCGCCCTGCTGGCCCTGTTGTCGGCTGTTGCCATTCGCCTGTCGACCCGTCGGCTGGGCGAGATGATCGAGGTCTGCCGGCGGGTACGTGACGGCGATTTCGAGGCGCGCCTGCTGCATGTGCCGGCGCGCGGCGAGATCGGCCGGCTGATGCATGCGATCAACAATCTGATCGATGTGACCGATGCCTTTGTGCGCGAGGCTGGCGCGTCGATGGAGCATGTCCGCGACAATAAATATTACCGCAAGATCGCGGTGCGCGGCCTGAAGGGCCAGTTTCGGCAGCAGGCGGAGACCATCAACGCGGCGACCGAATCGATCCGCACGCGGATCGGCGCCTTTACCAAGGTGGCCGCCGCTTTCGAGAGCAAGCTGCGCAGCGTGGTCGATACGGTGGCCGATACGGCGACGGGGCTCAGCGGCACCTCGGCTCAGCTTGCCTCGGCGGCAGGTGACACCAGCGAGCGCGCGACCGCGGTTGCCGCAGCGGCCGAGGAAGCCAGCGTGAACGTGCAGACCATCGCTTCGGCGGCGGAAGAGCTGGCCTCCTCCAGCGCGGAGATTGGCCGCAGTGCCAGGGAGACTGCGGAGATTTCCGGTCGCGCGGCCGGCGAGGCGGAGCGTGCCGGCAGCACGGTTTCCAGCCTGGCCAGGGCCGCCGAGGAGGTGGGGGAGGTTTCCGCGCTGATCGGCGACATCGCGGCGCAGACCAACCTGCTGGCGCTGAATGCGACCATTGAGGCGGCGCGCGCCGGTGAGGTGGGCAAGGGCTTTGCCGTTGTCGCGTCGGAGGTGAAGAACCTGGCGACCCAGACCGCCAAGGCAACCGAGGACATCGCGCGCCGGATCGAGGAAATCCAGTCCACCAGCGGCCAGGCGGTGACCGGCATGCAGGCGGTCGCTACGATCATCGAGGAGCTGAGCCAGATGGCCGGCGTGGTGTTGAGTGCGGTCGAGCAGCAGGATCAGGCGACAGCGGAAATCGCCCGCAGCGTGCAGGAGGCATCCAGCGGCACGCACGAGGTTTCGGAGAATGTGGTGATGGTCAGCGCCGCCGCGAGCGAGGCTGGCGATGTGGCCCGGCACAGCCGCGATTCCGCGACCCTGCTGAGCGAGCAGTCCGCCGGGCTGAAGCGCGAGATCGACGGGTTCTTCGACGAACTGCGGCGCGTCGTGTAAGGCTCCTCCGCCGGCTGTCGATTGCGCTTGCTGTGCAGCGTGGCAGTGTTGAGAATGGCTTGCATTTAGCCGTTCCGAAGACCTGCCATGCCCGCACCATCGAGTCCCGTCATCGCCCTCGCGCTCTGTACTGACTGGCCGGATCCGACAATCAGCGAAATCCGCTATGTCGAGGCCCTGCGCGATCAGGGCGCGACCGTGCGATGGGCGCCCTGGACGGCGGATGACCAGTCGGTTTTCCGCACCGCCGATCTGGTGGTGCTGCGCGGCACCTGGGATTACCACCGGCGGCTTGATGCCTATTGCGGCTGGCTGCGCGATCTGGCGGTGGCGGGTGTGCGGGTCGCGAATCCGGTCGGGCTGGTCGAATGGAATCTCGACAAGGCCTATCTGGACGAGTTGGCCACCGGCGGTATCCGCACGCCGGGCCAGGCGGTGCTGCCGCTCGACCCGCTGGCGCTGGCGGCGCTGATGGACGAACGCGGCTGGCAGGAAGCGGTGGTGAAGCCGACAGCGGGCGCCAGCGGCCATGGCGTCAGGCTGGTCGCGCGCGGCGATATTGATGCGCTGTGGCCGGAAATCGCTGAAAGCGTGGCGCCGCACCGGCTGCTGGTGCAGGAATTCATCGGCGCGGTGCGCACCAGCGGCCAGATATCCTTCATCTTCTTCGACGGTATCTTTTCGCACGCTGCACAGCTTATCCCGCGCGCGGGGGAGTTCCGCATCAACTCCGCCTTCCAGCCGGAAAAGCGCGCCTATATACCGGCGTCCGGCGAACTGGCGCAGGCATCAAGCGTGCTGGAAAAGCTGCCGGAGCGCCCGCTTTATGCGCGGATCGACGGAATCTTCGACGGGCCGGATTTCGTACTGCTGGAAGCCGAGGTGAACGAGCCCGGACTGTTTCTCGACCTCGATCCGCAGGCGGCGATGCGCTTCGCCGCGGCGAGCCTTGCGTGGCTAGCACGGTAAGCAGTCTATAATATTCCTTGCATTTTATTTATTTTAACAGACTATTTTACGCAAAGTGATTTTGCTTTAGCCCAAGAATTGGACAAGCCCCGTCATGTCGGTAAGTGAGCATAGAAGCATGCAGCGAGGAAATGCTGGCAGGTCGCCGCTTCTCAACGTCATTCTGAGCGGCGATTCCAGTCTTGCCCTCAATATCCCGAAGATGATGCTGCGCGGCGAGCCGCCAGTCTTTAAGAACCGCTTTCTGAACAATTGCGTAATCTTCAAATATCCGAATTTCGAGGTGCCGACGAACGAAACCGGTCTCGAGGGCATGTACGATTCGGACACGGAAGAGGCGGAATTCTACAAGCCGGTGGAAACCGCGATCTACATCCCGAACGACCATCGTGACCTTGCCGCCGGCGGGTCCGCGATCTATCTGCGGCAGCGCGATTTCGATGCGCTGATGAACGAGATTTTCGGCATCAAGGTCGATGCCGATCTCGACGAGCTGTACAACGACATCCAAATGCTGCGCATCATCGATGAGGTGCCGTCCCTCGATCCCTATCTGCTGCGGACCGAATTGTCGGACTCCGGCTACAAGATGCCGGAAACGGCGTTCCAGACCACGGAACAGGAAGACCGCAAGATCCGCCGGCGCATCGAATCGAAGATCGAGCCCATTCTGAACCGGGCGATTCAGGATGCCGGCGGTGACGCCAATATCAGCCTCGCGCAGAAGCAGCGCTTCCTGAAGGTGCTGTGGAACCCCGATCTGCCGGAAGCGGAAATCTTCATCAAATCCTTCGGCATCGAACGGTCGCAGACCGGTGCCATCTTTACGGCCTGGAAGGGAATCACCTTCTACCAGATCCAGTTCGAGGGCATTGCCGGCTCCCTGCGCAAGGTCTTCAACTATCTGAAGGGCCGCAATCTGGTGCCGCTGGATCAGCGGCTGTACAGCGGCACCGATATCGAACTGCTGAACGCGAAGGTGGCGAAACTCTACTCGCGGCTGCGTGACGCGGTGGATAAGTGCCGCAATATTTTCGCTGCCTATGACGAGGCCTATACATGCTTTGTCGAAAAGAACGATGCACGGCAGTTCAAGCACTTCCTGATGAGCGCTCATCAGAATTACTGGGTGCTCGGCTTCTCGATCATCGCCTGCAAGAACGCCTTCGAGCGGATCCGGAAATACACCCCCCTCGATAAGCCGCTGTCGCTGCGTTTCGACACGATCCTGAAAATGCTGGACGAGGTCAGCATCATCTTTGGCCGCGGCGACGGCAAGCAGGGCATCGATAATCATCTGGAATGGACCTAGCCCAGGGATCTAACCCAGCAGGCCACGCATTGCCGCGGCGGTTTCCGTGTCGGCGAGGATCACAAGGCGACGGATATCCTCGCCGGATAGCCGGTTACTCCACCGTCACGGATTTGGCGAGGTTGCGCGGCTGGTCCACGTCGGTGCCCTTGATGACGGCGACATGGTAGGCCAGCAGCTGCACCGGGATGGCATAGAGGATCGGCGCCACGAAGGGGTGGACATGCGGCAGTTCGATGGTGGCGAAGGCCTCCTTGCCGATATGGGCGCAGCCCTTGGCGTCGCTCATGAAGATCACCTTGCCGCCGCGCGCCATCACCTCCTGCATGTTGGAGAAGGTCTTCTCGAACAGCGCGTCGCTGGGGGCGATGACGATGACCGGCACCGTATCGTCGATCAGCGCGATGGGGCCGTGCTTCAGCTCGCCCGCCGCATAGCCCTCGGCATGGATGTAGGAGATTTCCTTCAGCTTCAGCGCCCCTTCCAGCGCGATGGGGTAGCCGGTGTTGCGGCCGATATAGAGCACGTCGCGCGCTTCCGCGACTTCGGCCGCCAGCGCCTGGATCGCCTCGTCGCCGTTCAGTACCTCGGCGGCACGCGAGGGCACCTCGGCGATGGCGTTGGACAGCCGCGCTTCCTCCGCCCCGGAGATCGCGCCGCGTGCCCGCGCCGTGGCGATCACCAGGCAGGCCAGCAGCACCAGCTGGCAGGTGAAGGCCTTGGTCGAGGCGACGCCGATCTCCGGCCCGGCCAGCGTCGGCAGCACGGCGTCCGCCTCGCGCGCCATGGTGCTTTCCGGCACGTTCACGATGGCGATGGTCTTCTGCCCCGCCGCCTTGGCGTGGCGCAAGGCGGCCAGCGTGTCGATGGTCTCGCCCGATTGCGAGATGAAGATGGCCAGGCCGCCTTCCTCCAGCGGTGTGTCGCGGTAGCGGAATTCCGAGGCGATATCGATGTCGGCGGCGATGCGCGCCACCTTCTCGAACCAGTATTTCGCGACCATGGCCCCCAGATAGGAGGTGCCGCAGGCAACCAGCGTGATGCGGCTGATGGCGGCAAGGTCGATATCGAGCGGCGGCAGGTCGATGGCGCCGCTGGCCGGGTTCCACATGCTGCGCAGCGTGTCGCCGATGACGCCCGGTTGCTCGTAGATCTCCTTCAGCATGAAGTGCGGGTAGTTGCCCTTGCCGATCATCGCGCCGGACTGTGCGGTCGGTTTGGCCGGACGATCCACCACGCGGTCCTGCTCGTCATGGAAAATGGCGCCGGCGCGTGACAGCTCGACCCAGTCGCCCTCCTCCAGATAGGAGATGCGGCGCGCGAAGGGGGAAAGCGCCAGCGCGTCGGAGCCGAGGAACATCTCGCCCTCGCCCCAGCCGACGGCCAGCGGGCTGCCCTTGCGGGCGCCGACGATCAGGTCATGCTCGCCCCTGAACAAGATCGCCAGCGCATAGGCGCCGTCCATGCGCTTGATCGCCGTGGATACCGCCTGCTGCGGCGTCATGCCCTCGTTCAGATAGCGGGTGATGAGGTGGGCGGCGATTTCCGAATCGGTTTCGCTGGCGAAGACATGGCCCAGCGCCGACAGCTCCGCCGCCAGCTCGCGGTAATTCTCGATGATGCCATTATGCACCAGCGCCACCTTGTCGGTGGCGTGCGGGTGGGCGTTGCGCTCGTTCGGCACGCCATGCGTGGCCCAGCGCGTGTGGCCGATACCGATATCGCCATGGATGCCGTTCCCGGCGACGCGCTCCTCCAGCCGGGCGATCTTGCCCTCGCTACGGCGGCGCTCGATGCTGTCATTCACCAGCGTGGCGATACCGGCGGAATCATAGCCGCGATATTCCAGCCGCTTCAGCCCCTCGATCAGAGAGGGGACCACATCGGTCTTGCCGACCACGCCGATGATTCCGCACATGCCTGAAACCGCTCCTGGAAACTATGAAAACAGGCCGCCGGGTGAGGGGGCGGCGTCAGGCTAGGACCATGCACGAGAACGCAGCGGGAGACGAATCACAAATTGTATCAAGCTGTTGCAGGCTGCCTGTTGGCTAAAAACATGATTAATAAAAAATGAATTGCCTATAAAATACATTTTATCTAAAGTTACATTAGAGCGTGCGAGAAAACCGCACGATATAGGATATGGAGAAAGCCATGTCTCAGATCGGCTTCGTTTATCAATCTATGGCAACGGTGGCGCAGGCCAGCGTTACTAGCATGTACGCCAATCTCGATAATATCAATCAGCTGCGCCAGCAGCTCAGCGAGACTGTGTCCCCCCAGGCTGCAGAGGCGCCGGCGCCTGTCGCGGCGTCGTCTGGCACGGAAGGCCGTGTGGATATCACTGTCTGATTACGGCCCCCCGGATACAGCGCCCGTAATTCTCCGTTCTTCTGGCCCTCTCCTTCGAACGCAATAACGCCGCAGGGTTTTTCAACCGCTGCGGCGCTTTTTTGTGCGAAACGGCCAGCCTGAAATGGCCGGATCAGGATGGCAGGACCGTCGCAACGATGGAGGCGTCCAGCGCTTCGTACTTGGCAAGGTCGATGGTGTCGTACAGTTCGGCGCGGGTCTGCATCTCGCCGGCCATCGCCTCGGTCGAGCCGTTCTGCTTCAGCGTGGCGTACAGCTTTTCCTGCGCCTTGTTGGCGACGCGCAGGCTGCTGACCGGCCAGATCACCATGCGGTAGCCCATCTCCTCGAATTCCTGCGCGGTGAAGAAGGGCGTGCGGCCGAACTCCGTCATGTTGGCCAGCAGCGGCACGCCGGGCATGCGCTGGGCGAATTCGCGGAACATCTCGGCACTGTTCAGCGCCTCCGGGAAGATCGCGTCGGCGCCGGCTTCCATGTAGAGCTTGGCGCGGGCGACCGCCCCGTCCATGCCCTCGCTGGCCGCCGCATCGGTGCGGGCGATGATGTAGAGGTTGCGCCGGGCCTTCGCGGCGGCGGCGACCTTGGCCGCCATGTCGTGGGCATTGGCCAGCTTCTTGTCGTTCAGATGGCCGCATTTCTTCGGCAGCAGCTGGTCCTCGATATGCACGGCACCGGCGCCGGCATCCTCGAAGCTGCGCACCATATGCATGACGTTCAGCGCCTCGCCATAGCCGGTGTCGCCGTCCACCAGCACCGGCCGGCCGCTGGCGCGGGCGACCTGGCGGATGAAGAAGCACACCTCGTCCACGGTGATGATGCCGAGATCGGGGATGCCCATCGAGGCGGTCATCGCCGCCCCCGACAGGTACAGCGCCTCGAAACCGGCCTTGCTGGCCTGCAGCGCCGCCATGCCGTTATGGGTGCCGGGAATGCCGAGGATGCCAGGGCTCTCGACCAGCTTGCGAAAGCGCTGGCCGGCCGGTTCGGCCGGCAGATCGTCGGCGATCAGATAGGGCATACTGTTCTCCTCAGGCTTTCTTTCCGGCGGCCTTCTTCGCGGCCTTCTTGCCGCGCTGGCCGATCGGCACGAAGGTCAGATTCTCCGGCCCGACATAATTGGCCGACGGGCGGATGATCTTGTTGTCGGTGCGCTGCTCGATGATGTGCGCCGCCCAGCCGGAGGTGCGGGAGATCACGAACAGCGGCGTGAACATCGCTGTCGGCACACCCATCAGGTGATAGGAGACGGCGCTGAACCAGTCGAGGTTCGGGAACATCTTCTTCACATCCGCCATCACCGTCTCGATGCGCGCGGCGATGTCGAACATCTGCATCGACCCGGCTTCCTTCGACAGCTTGTGGGCGACGCGCTTGATCACCTCGTTACGCGGGTCCGACACGGTATAGACCGGATGGCCGAAGCCGATGATGACCTCCTTCGCCGCGACACGGGCCCGGATGTCGGCCTCCGCCTCGTCGGCATCGGCATAGCGCTGCTGAATCTCGAAGGCGGCCTCGTTGGCGCCGCCATGCTTCGGCCCGCGCAAGGCGCCGATGGCACCGGCGACGGCTGAATACATGTCCGACCCGGTGCCGGCGATGGAGCGTGCGGTGAAGGTCGAGGCGTTGAACTCGTGCTCGGCATAGAGGATCAGCGAGGTCTGCATCGCCCGGATATGCGAGGCCGAGGCCGGCTTGCCGTGCAGCAGGTGCAGGAAGTGCGCGGCGATGCTGTCATCGTCGGTCTCCAGATCGATGATCTGGCCGCGATGGGCGTAGTGGTACCAGTAGAGCAGCATGGACCCCAGCGAGGCCATCAGCCGGTCGGCGATGTCGCGCGCCGCCGGATGGTTGTGGTCATGCGCTTCCGGCAGGACGCAGCCCAGCGCGGAGACGCCGGTACGCATCACGTCCATCGGATGCGCCGAGGCGGGGATCGCCTCCAGCACGTCCTTCACCGCCGCCGGCAGGGCGCGCATGGCCTTCAGCTTGGTCTTGTAGGCATCGAGCTGGGCCTGCGTCGGCAGGCTGCCATGCACCAGCAGATGGGCGATTTCCTCGAACTCGCAGCTCTCCGCGATGTCCAGGATGTCGTAGCCGCGATAATGCAGGTCGTTGCCGGTGCGGCCCACGGTGCACAGCGCGGTGTTGCCGGCGGTGACGCCGGACAGCGCCACCGATTTCTTCGGCTTGAAGGTCGGATTTTCCGCCATGGTTGTGTCTCCCTTTTCCGTTATTTCCAGTCGAAGATGCCGGTCGGCCGGGGCGCGCCCAGCTTGCCGGCTTCGACGGTCACGTTGAGGGCGCTGAGGTCGCTGAGGGTGGCGAGCTTCTCGACCGCCTCCAGGAAGCGGTCCTGCTCGGCCGGGGCGACAATACCTTCCGCCAGCGTGCGGAACTTGGCGATATATTGCGGCCGGGCGAAGGGCCGGGCGCCCAGCGGATGGGCGTCGGCCACGGCCAGCTCGTCGGTGATGGTGGAGCCGTCCTCCATGGTCACCACGACGCGCCCGCCGAACGCCTTCTCCTTGGGATCGCGGGAATGGTAGCGCCGGGTCCATTCCGGGTCTTCCAGGGTGCTGATCTTGTGCCACAGCGCCACCGTGTCCGGGCGCTGCGCGCGCTCCGGAGCGTAGGAGCGCTCATGGTGCCAGCCGCCGTCCTGCAGCGCGACCGCGAAGATGTACATGATCGAATGGTCCAGCGTCTCGCGGCTGGCCTTCGGGTCCATCTTCTGCGGGTCGTTGGCGCCGGTGCCGATCACGTAATGGGTGTGATGGCTGGTGTGGATGACGATGCTCTTCACCTTGGCGAAGTCGCCGACCTTCGGGCCCATGCGGCGGGCCAGGTCGATCAGCGCCTGGCTCTGGTACTCCGCCGAATGCTCCTTGGTGTAGGTATCCATGATGGCGCGCTTCGGCTCGCCCTTCTCCGGCAGCGGCACCTGGTATTCCGCCTTCGGGCCGCTCAGCAGCCAGGCGATGAAGCCGTCCTCGCCCTCATAGGCCGGCGACGGGGCGCCCTCGCCACGCATCACCCGGTCCACCGCCTCGATCGCCATCTTGCCGGCGAAGGCCGGGGCATAGGCCTTCCAGCTGGAAATCTCGCCCTTGCGCGACTGCCGCGTGGTGGTGGTGACGTGCAGCGCCTGCTGGATCGCCTGATAGATGGTCTCGGCGGGCAGGTTCAGCAGCGCGCCAATGCCGCCGGCGGCGGACGGCCCGAGATGGGCGATATGGTCGATCTTGTGCTCGTGCAGGCAGATGCCCTTCACCAGATCGACCTGGATCTCGTAGGACGCCGCCAGCGCGCGGATCAGATCCTGGCCGTTGCGGCCGACATGCTGGGCGACGGCCAGCACCGGCGGGATATTGTCGCCGGGATGCGAATAATCGGCGGCGAGGAAGGTGTCGTGATAATCCAGCTCGCGCACTGCAACGCCGTTCGCCCAGGCTGCCCATTCCGGCGAGAAACGCTTGTCGGACGGCAGGCCGAACACGGTGGCGCCGGGGCTGTAGGGGTGCGCCATGGTCTGGGCGCGGGCACTTGCCACCGGACGGCGCGCCACCGAGGCAACGGCGACCGAGGCATTGTCGATGATGCGGTTGCCGATCATCTCGGCGACATCGGCCTCTACCGGTACGGTCTCGGCGGCCATGGCGGCCATCTTCCAGGCCAGCTGGTCCTCGCGCGCGAGCTTCTCGGCGGATTTGTAGGTGCGAACGCTATGCGTCTTCACGGGGCAGTTCCTCGATCTTTTCTGGGGTTGTCGTGTCTGGTTTGTTGGTCGGTATGGCGGTGGGGCGGCCTTCCTTGTCGACCGCGACCATCTCGAAGGTGCCGCTCATGGTCATCGTCCGTTCGCCGGTGGCCAGAGTCTCGGCATGGACCTCGACGGAGACCGTCATGGAGGTGCGGCCCCGGCGCGTCACGCGGGCGATCAGCTCGATCAGCTGGCCGACCCGGGCCGGGCGGTGGAAGGCGATCTTGTCGCTGGACGCCATGACGATGTCGCAGCGCGCCGCGCGGCTGGCGGCTATATAGGCGGCCTTGCCCATCAGGCTGAGCGCGTTGCCGCCATAGAGCGTGCCATAGTGATTGGCCAGCTCCGGGAAGACCATTTCCGCGAAGCGGGTTTCGTCTGGTGCCGACTGCATGGGCTTGTTTCCGCCTGCTTTAGCTAGTGCGCGTCACAATATCCGCATCGCGCGCATCGGGGAAACAGTAAAAAAGCCGATTGCCGGGCAGGGGGTTAGGACAATCCGGCTGGTATTACCGGTTGTGCGGCACGGCGGGGATGCATGCTCCCGGCCCTGCGCGGGGAGGCGCGTTCGCACATGCGAGTTTTCATTTGAATGTAACCTAACTGTCGCGAGGGGGTCATTCGCCGGGTATACTCCTGAAAAAAGATCGAACCGGGGGGAATTTCGTTCAAATGAACCTGTCGTCAAGGCAGTCGGACATCATTGCGCTGATCCGGCGCGAGGGCTTCCAGTCCATCGAGGCGCTGGCGAATCATTTCGCGGTCACGCCGCAGACCATCCGGCGCGATGTGAACAGCCTGTGCGATGCCAACATCCTGCGCCGCCGTCATGGCGGGGCGGAGCTGCTGGGCAGCACGCTGAATGCGCCCTACGAATCGCGCCGCGTGACCAATCTGGAGGCGAAGCGCCGCATCGGCGCCGCCGTTGCCGGGCTGATCCCCAGCCGCGCCTCGGTGCTGTTCGGCATCGGTACGACGCCGGAGCAGGTGGCGCTGGCCATGGCTGGGCATGAGGATCTTACCGTCGTCACCAACAATCTGAACGTCGCGGTAGCGCTGTCGGCGGCGCGGTCGAACCGCATTGTTCTGCCGGGCGGCGTGCTGCGCCTGCCGGATCGCGACTTTCTGGGGCATGAGGTGGAGACGATGTTCCGCAGTTACCGCGCCGATTACGGCGTCTATGGCGTCGGCGGCATCGACCGCGACGGCACGCTGCTGGATTTCGAGCGGGACGAGGTGTCGGCGCGCGAGGCGATCCGCGAGAGCTGCCGCACCGCCATCCTGGTCGCCGATATTTCCAAGATCGGCCGGCTGGCCGCCGCGCAGGGCGGCATGATCTGGGATGCCGACATCGTGGTCACGGATGCGGCCCCGCCGGAGGAGATCGCGGCGGCGATCCGCAAATCCAGCGCCCGGCTGATCGTCGCCGGGCAGGAGGTGACGGCATGAGCGCAGCTCCCTTCATCGCCCTCGAGTCGGTCGCGAAGAGCTGGGGCGAGAGCCGCGGCGTTGCCGGCGTCGATCTCGTCATCGACCATGGCGAGTTCGTCGTGCTGCTGGGACCGTCCGGCTGCGGCAAGTCCACCACGCTGCGGCTGATTGCCGGGCTGGAGGCGCCGACGGCGGGCCGCATCCTGATCGACGGCCAGGATGTGACGGCGCTGCCGCCGGCAAAGCGCGGCCTGTCCATGGTGTTCCAGTCTTATGCCCTGTTCCCGCATCTGAATGTCGCCGAGAACATCGTGTTCGGGCTGAAGGTGCGCAGGCTGCCGCGCGCCGAACGGCAGGCGCGCCTCGATCAGGCGCTGCGGCTGACCGGTCTTGCCGGCTATGAGGATCGCAGGCCGGCGGCATTGTCCGGCGGCCAGCGGCAGCGCGTGGCGCTGGCCCGCGCCATCGTCGCCGGCCATCCGCTGTGCCTGATGGACGAGCCGCTGTCCAACCTGGACGCCAAGCTGCGCCATGAGGTGCGGCAGGAAATCCGCCAGTTGCAGCAGGATCTCGGCATGACGGTCGTTTATGTGACGCACGACCAGACCGAGGCGATGGGCATGGCCGACCGCATCGTGCTGATGAAGGAAGGGCGGATCGAGCAGCAGGGCATGCCGGAGCAGCTCTATGAGCGCCCGGTCAGCGCCTTCGCCGCCGGGTTTGTCGGCAGCCCGCCGATGGCGCTGCTGCCGGCGGAGCGGTTGCCGGTGGGCCTGCGCGAGGGCGTGGCTTCGGGCGGCGCCGGTGTGCTGGTCGGCGTGCGGCCGGAGGAGCTGCGCCTTGCCGCCGCGGACGAACCGTCGCTGCCGGTACAGGTGACGGGCATCGAATTCCTGGGCGGCGAAACACTGGTCTATTGCGCGGCCGAGGCCGGCGCGCTGATCGCCAAGCTGCCTGGCCGCCCGGCGCTGGTGCGCGGCGGCACCGCCGAAATTACCTGGAATGCGGCCAGCCGGCATCTGTTCGATGCTGTCGATGGCCGCCGACTTTCCGATCCGCTGGCCCCCGAATCACGGGTATTGGGCGGGCGGGCGGAGCAAGGGGCCAGCGGAACGGGCAAGGTCCCGCTGGCCCATCGGTCCCTTGCGGGGGCCGATCACCCGTAGCCTGGATGATGAAAGGATTGTGACACATGACGATGCAGCGCGTAAGGGCGGCGGCATTTGCCGCCGCGCTCGCCGGGATGGCCTCACCCGCCATGGCCGATGTCGAGCTTTCCATGTACTACCCGATCGCGGTCGGCGGCCCGCTGACCCAGGTGGTCGATGGGATGGTGAGTGATTTCCGGAAAGAACATCCGGACATCAAGGTCAATGCCATCTATGCCGGCAATTATGACGACACCCGCGTCCGTGCCCTGTCGGCGCTGAAGAGCGGCGAACCGGCGCAGCTTTCCGTGATGTTCTCCATCGACGTCTATGACCTGATGGAGCAGGACGTCATCGTGCCGTTCAGCGACGTCGTCTCGACGGCGGAGGAGAAGGCCTGGCTCGACAGCTTCTATCCGGGGCTGATGGCCAATGGCACCATCGATGGCAAGGTCTGGGGCGTGCCGTTCCAGCGCTCGACCATCGTCATGTACTACAACAAGGACGCCTTCCGGGAAGTCGGTCTCGACCCGAACCAGCCGCCGAAGACCTGGGACGAGATGGCGTCCGCCGCCAAGAAGCTGACCAAGGACGGCCGCTGGGGCGTGATGATCCCCTCCACCGGCTATCCCTACTGGATGTATCAGGCGCTGGCGATCCAGAACGGCCTGGAGCTGATGTCGGGCGACGGCACCAAGACCTTCTTTGACGATCCCGCCGCCATCGAGGCGCTGCAGTACTGGCGCGACCTTGGCACCAAGCACAAGGTGATGCCGGAAGGCACTGTCGAGTGGGGCACGCTGCGCCAGGCCTTCGTGCAGGGCCAGACCGCGATGATGTGGCACAGCACCGGCAATCTGACGGCGGTGAAGAAGGAGGCCAAGTTCGATTTCGGCGTCGCCATGCTGCCGGCCAAGAAGCGGCCCGGCTCGCCGACCGGCGGCGGTAACTTCTACCTGTTCAAGAAGGCGACCGACGCCGAGCGCAAGGCCGCGCTGACCTTCATCCGCTGGATGACCGCACCGGAGCGTGCGGCCGAATGGTCGAAGGCCACCGGCTATGTCGGCATCAGCCCGGCCTCCTACGAGACCGAGTCGCTGAAGAAGTATGCCGCCGAGTTCCCGCCGGCGCTGGTTGCCCGCGACCAGCTGCAGCATGCGGTCGCCGAGTTCTCGACCTACGAGACCGGCCGTGTCCGTGAAGGCCTGAACAATGCCATCCAGGCGGCGCTGACCGGCCGTCAGACGCCGGAAGCGGCGCTGAAGGACGCGCAGGCCAATGCCGAGCGGCTGCTGAAGCCGTTCCGGTAAGTATCGCTAACCGTCACCCCCGGCTCCAGCTTCACTGGGCGCCGGGGGTGATTCTTTCCGAAGGCTGCGACGATGACCGACGCCCCGCTTCTCGACCGCATCGAAAGCCGCAAGCTGGCGATTTATGGCTCGCTGCTGGTGCTGCCGTCGGTCTTCATGCTGTCGCTGTTTGCCTTCTGGCCGACGGTTGCGACGCTCTGGGCCAGCCTGTTCTCCAAGGGCACGGTGCGCCGCCCCTCGCAGTTCGTCGGCCTCGACAATTACGATTTCCTGTTTTCCGACCCCAGCTTCTGGCAGGTGGTCGGCAATAATCTGATCTATGCCGGGGTTACCATTCCGGTTTCCATCGGGCTGGCGATGGGCATGGCGCTGTGGGCCAATGCGCGGATTCCGGCGCGGGCGCTGGTGCGCATCGCCTATTTCACCCCGACCATGCTGCCGATGGTGGCGGCGGCCAATCTGTGGCTGTTCTTCTATACGCCCGATATCGGCGTGCTGAGCCGGCTGTTCGGCCTGTTCGGAATCAGCGGCATCAACTGGCTGGGCCAGCCGGAAACCGCACTGGCCAGTATCATCATGGTGACGATCTGGAAGGAGGCCGGCTTCTTCATGATCTTCTACCTGGCGGCCCTGCAGACCATCCCGCCCGACCTGAAGGAGGCGGCGCTGATCGAGGGCGCCGGGCGCTGGACCTATTTCCGGCGCATCCTGCTGCCGCTGCTGATGCCGACGACCTTGTTCGTCATGGTGAATGCGCTGATCAACTCGGTGAAGCTGATCGACCATCTGTTCATCCTGACCAAGGGCGGGCCGGACAATGCCTCGAAGCTGATCCTGTACTGGATCTGGGAGATGGCCTTCAGCTATTTCGACCGGCCCTCGGCGGCGGCGATGACCGTGCTGGTGCTGATCGTCCTGGGCGTGCTGGCCGTGCTGCAGTTCGCCGTGCTGGAACGGCGCATCCATTACCGGTGAGGAAGAGCAGCCCATGACCGATATCGTCGCGGTACGTCCCGCTGGCCGCACGCCCGCCCGGCGTACTCCCATCTGGCGCACGCTCGGCACGCTGGATGCTGTGGGCGCCATCCTGCTGGCGCTGATCTGGATCGCCCCGCTGGTCTTCGCCGTCTGGGCCGCCTTCCACACGCCGCAGGGCGCGCTGTCCTTCGACCTGTCCGCCCCGGTGACGCTGGAGAATTTCCGCACCGCCTGGGCCGGCGCGCCCTGGCCGCGCTATTTCCTGAACACCACGCTGCTGGTGACGGTGATCCTGGCCGGGCAGCTGTTCTTCTGCACCCTGGCGGGCTACGCCTTCGCGCGCTTCCGCTTTCCCGGCAGCGACGCGCTGTTCATGCTGGTGCTGCTGCAGCTGTTCATCCTGCCGGAAGTGCTGATCGTGGAGAATTACGCCATGATCTCCCGCCTCGGCCTGTTCGACACGATCCTCGGTATCGGCGCGCCCTATATGGCCAGCGCCTTCGGCATCTTCCTGCTGCGCCAGGCCTTCAAGGGCGTGCCGCGCGAGCTGGAGGAAGCCGCCCGCGTCGAGGGCTGCGGCTGGACCGGTGTGCTGTGGCGGGTCTATATCCCCGCCGCGAAGCCGGTCTATCTGGCCTATGCGCTGGTCTCCATCGCCACCCACTGGAACAATTTCCTGTGGCCGCTGGTGGTCACCAACTCCAACGAGACGCGGCCGCTGACCGTGGGCCTGTCGCTGTTCGCGGCACCGGAGAGCGGGGTGAACATCGCGGTCATCAGCGCCGCCACCCTGTTTACCATCGCGCCGCTGATGGTGGCCTTCCTGCTGTTCCAGCGCCAGTTCATCCAGGCCTTCCTGCGCGCCGGTATCCGCTAGGGCATCCGCTAGAGCTGGATGCCGTATCTGACGAAGCCTTGCCTGGCACCGGCGCAGGGCTGGACCGTGGCGAGCGTCTGCGCGGAAACTGCTGCCGGGCCTTTCAGTGTGGACAACACCGCCCACAGCCCGACATGGGTATCGACGTCGTTCAGCCCCAGCGCGGCGAGGTCGGCCAGGACATTGCCGCAGAGCGAGCCGATCCCGGCCTTCCAGTCCGCCGCAGCGGTGTCCGTCGCTCCCGCGACCTGCACGATGGCTTCGTTGTACCAGCTCTTGGCGCGCAGATATTCCCGGATGGTGGTGTTCTCCCCGACCAGCGTGTTCAGGGCCTTGTCCGGGGTCACGTCCTTCACCGCCAGTTTCGCCGCCGTAATCTGGGCCGCTTCTATCGCCGTGAAACGGGCCGGCGTGCGCTGGTCACATTCGGTGGCGGGCAATTGATCGGTATCGACGGTGCGGTCGGAGAAGATGGAGGGCTTCGGCGGTGCGAGGCGCAGCGCCCAGTCACCTGCAGGGATCAATGTTTCGCCGTCCTCGTCCAGCGCGAGGGCGAAGACGGACAGGCCGGTCCCATGCGTCACCGTGGCCACCGCCAGGTCGTGATGCATGGTTTCCGTATCGGTCGAGGAGAAAGCCTTGCCCACCGCGGCATCGATGATACGCGCTTCCTTTTCGATCTGCGGCCGGGTGAGGGAGGTCAGCAATTCTGATCCGGGCGCCGTCACCTTGATGGTTTCCTGCACGACATTGGCCAGCATCCGGGTTGCCGAGGAGGTCATTGCCTTCTGGTATTTCACCTGGAAGGAGATCGCCATGCGCGCGCCTTCCTCGACCCGGAAATAGGGGGTGTGGACCGAGGAGACGATCACGTCGGTCGTCCATTCCCGGCCATTGCCGCCATCGTCGTTCTTCGCGATGGTCAGCAGGGGGCGGGTAACGGCCGGCAGGCCGCCATCGGCGACCGTGGCGAACACCACGCTGTAGGTACTCTCACGCTGTATGACGAGGCGTGCGATCCGGCGTCCTAAGCTGTCGGGGTTGTCTGTTTTGTCGTTTGCCTGGGCTAGCCGGACGTTGCCCGTCAGTTCCATGCGGCTGTACATGCGCTTGTAGGAATCAAAGCACAGGGGCTTCGCCGTACTGGTAGTATCTTTCGGTAGCACCTCGGTGCGGATGAAGCGCGTCACCGGCAGGCGGTTGTCCCCGGCACCCCCGTCTCTGGCTCCTGGTTGCGGATCGCTTTTCTCAAATAAGGGCGGCTGGTCCGGAGCGCCGGCCGATTTCTGCCCTTGCGGGGCAGTGCAGGCGCTGAGGATCGTGCCGACCGCCAACAGCATTGTAAACCTGCGGACTTTCGCGTGTGCCATGCGCCCCTCCCCCCGAACGGACCGGCCTTTCGGACCGGCTTATTCAATTGTATTGTTATAAATTATAAAACCATTGGTACATTAGCAATAACGATTTAAAGAATGAAGACCCATGCGTCTGCTCCGTGGCGGCCTGCCGGTGATGGCCGTTGACGCTTGTGGAACCCGGCCCCTAGGCTTGCCGCCAAATTGCACAGGCTTCAGGGAAGGAAACGGATATGGGCGCGGAAACCAAAATCGGCCTGGTCGGCATCGGCATGATGGGCTGGCCGATGGGGGCCTGCCTCGCGAAGGCTGGATTTACGGTCGTCGCCTATGATGCACGGCCCGAACAGAGTGCCGCCTTCGCCAAGGAGGTCGGCGGCGAGACGGTTTCCTCCCTCGCCGAGCTGGGCCGGACCTGTTCCATCGTCGTCACCATGCTGCCGACCAGCAAGATCGTATCCGATGTGCTGCTGGGTGACGGAGACGTTGGGGGTGGCGGAATTGCCGAGGGCATGGCAAAGGGCGGCCTGGTCATCGACATGACCTCGGGCGTGCCGGATGTGACGATCTCGCTGGAGCCGGCGCTGAATGCGCGCGGAATCGCGATCATCGATGCGCCGGTTTCCGGCGGCGTGGCGCGGGCACGCACCGGCGAGCTGGCGATCATGGCCGGCGGCGCCGAGGCGGATATCGAGCGCGCCCGCCCGGTACTGGAGGCGATGGGCAAGGTGCAGCGCGCCGGGTCGCTGGGCTGCGGCCAGGCGATGAAGGCGCTGAACAATCTGGTCTCGGCTGGCGGCTTCCTGATCGGCGTGGAAGCCATGCTGGTCGGCAAGAAATTCGGCCTCGATCCCGAGGTGATGGTCGATATCCTGAACGCCTCCACCGGCATGAACAACAGCACCCAGAAGAAGTTCAAGCAGTTCGTGCTGTCCGGCGCCTTCAATTCCGGCTTCGCGCTGGACCTGATGGTGAAGGACCTCTCCATCGCCCTCGACGTCGCCAAGGCGCGCGGCGTGCCCACGCCCTTCGCCGCGCTGTGCCGGGAAATGTGGGCCTCGGCCGACGCCATGCTCGGCAAGGGGGCGGACCATACCGCGCTCGCCCTGCTGAGCGAGAGGCTGGCCAATCTGTCGCTGCGCGAGGATGAGGGAGCTCGGAATTAGCATAGTCTAAATTTTAGACAGCTTAATTCCGGCTTGCTTAAAAATTGTGCGGCGCACCCTTGTTCGCGCCTGGGGCGAAACCCCGCAGTTGAGGAAAATACTTAACGCTTCCCGCCGTTAATGAAGATGGCGTCTCCGTGGCACGCGCCTTGCGTTCTTGCTGCAATGCGGCATGGAACCGCGAATAACTGGGAGACGAGAAATGGCTGGGAAAAAAGGGGCAAAGCTCCTGACGGGGCTGATGGTCGGTGCATCGCTGCTGTTCGGCGCGATGACCGGCAAGGCGGAGGCACAGGACACCATCAAGGTCGGCATCCTGCATTCGCTGTCGGGCACGATGGCGATCAGCGAGACGACCCTGAAGGACGTCATGCTGATGCTGATCGATGAGCAGAACAAGAAGGGCGGTCTGCTGGGCAAGAAGCTGGAGGCGGTGGTCGTCGATCCGGCTTCCGACTGGCCGCTGTTTGCCGAGAAGGCGCGCGAACTGCTGACCGTGAACAAGGTGGCTGCTGTGTTCGGCTGCTGGACCAGCGTGTCGCGCAAATCCGTGCTGCCGGTGTTCGAGGAGCTGAACGGCATCCTGTTCTATCCGGTGCAGTATGAGGGCGAGGAATCCTCGCGCAACGTGTTCTACACCGGCGCCGCGCCGAACCAGCAGGCGATCCCCGCGGTCGATTATCTGGCCGCGCAGGAAGGCGTGCAGCGCTGGGTGCTGGCCGGTACCGACTATGTCTATCCGCGTACCACGAACAAGATCCTGGAGACCTACCTCAAGGACAAGGGCGTGGCCGCTTCCGACATCATGATCAACTACACGCCGTTCGGCCATGCAGACTGGCAGTCGATCGTCGCCGAGATCAAGAAGTTCGGCTCGGCCGGCAAGAAGACCGCCGTGGTCTCGACCATCAATGGCGATGCCAATGTGCCGTTCTACAAGGAGCTGGCGAACCAGGGCATCAAGGCCGAGGACATCCCGGTCGTCGCCTTCTCGGTCGGCGAGGAGGAGCTGGCAGGCATCGATACTGGCCCGCTGGTCGGCCATCTGGCAGCGTGGAACTACTTCATGTCTGTCGATACGCCGGAGAACAAGGATTTCATCAAGAAGTGGCAGGCCTTCATCAAGAATGACAAGCGCGTCACCAACGACCCGATGGAGGCGCATTACATCGGCTTCAACATGTGGGTGAAGGCGGTCGAGAAGGCCGGGACCATCGACGTCGATCCGGTGATCGATTCGCTGATCGGCGTGGCCGTGCCGAACCTGACCGGCGGCCTCTCGGCGATGATGCCGAACCACCACATCACCAAGCCGGTGCTGATCGGCGAGGTGCAGGGCGACGGCCAGTTCGATACGGTCTGGTCGACGCCCGGCCTGGTGGTTGGCGATGAATGGTCGGACTTCCTGCCGGACAGCAAGGATCTGATCTCCGATTGGCGCGCGCCGATGTCGTGCGGCAATTTCAACGTCAAGACCGGCAAATGCGGCGGCGCGAGCTGACGCCATAAGTTTGTGGAGTGGCCGGCGGCCCCGCCGCCGGCCGTCTCTCCCGGACAAGCAAAAAGAACCCACGGCAAGAAGAACCCACGGGAGGCGTTGGTGCTGCGTCATTTTCTGTACGCAATGGCCGTGCTGTGCGCGTTTGCCGCGACGCCGGCCCCGGTTTTTGCCCAGAATCTTTCCGGCCAGAATCTTTCCGGCCAGAATCTTTCCGCCCAGAACACAGACCTGCCCGCCCTGATCCAGGCGCTCGGCGATGCCAAAGGCTATGGCGAGTTGGAAAAGGCCGTCGATGCGCTGGCCGCCAGCGGCGCCAGCGAGGCGGTGCCGGCCCTGACCGCGCTGGGCGATGGCGCCCTTTATACACGCAAGCTTGGCGGCACCGTGGTGATCGCCACGGAGAGTGGCAGCAGCCTTGCCCTGACCGATCCGCTGACCGGCGAGAGCCTGGGCACCGAGCCCGCCGGCGGCTATGAACGCATTCGCGTGAACAACCGTCTGCGCCGGGCGCTGCGCAGCGCCATCGGCGCCCTGACCCTGCTCAGCCCGAAGCCGGAAATCCGCCAGGCCGCCGCCGAGGCGGTCTATAAGGGCCGCGACGCCGGGGCGCTGGAGGTGCTGGAAGAAGCCCTCGCCAAGGAAAGTGTGCCGCGCGTGCGCGCCACGATGGAGCTGGCCCGCGCCGCGATCCAGCTGTCCGGCGCTGCCGACGATGCCACCAAGCTGGCCGCGCTGGACATCATCACCGAGCGCGGCGGCCGCGAATCTCTGGCGCTGCTGGGCCAGGTCTCGGCCAATGCCAGCCCGGCCGTGGCCGAGGCGGCGCAGGTCGCGGTGAAGAAAATCCAGGCCAATCTGCGCTGGTGGGGCGTGCTGCAGAACGCGATCTATGGCATCTCGCTGGGCTCCGTGCTGCTGCTGGCAGCCATCGGGCTCGCCATTACCTTCGGGGTCATGGGCGTCATCAATATGGCGCATGGCGAGATGGTGATGATCGGCGCCTACACGACCTATGTGGTGCAGGAGGTGATCCGCACCTCCTTTCCCTATCTCTTCGACGTCTCGGTGCTGATCGCCCTGCCGCTGGCCTTCCTGGTGGCGGGCGCCATCGGCGTCGCCATCGAGCGCGGCATCATCCGCTTCCTCTATGGCCGGCCGCTGGAGACGCTGCTGGCGACCTGGGGGCTGTCGCTGGTGCTGCAGCAGGCGGTGCGCAGCATCTTCGGGCCGACCAACCGCGAGGTCGGCAACCCGTCCTGGATGTCCGGGGCGTTCGATATCGGCCAGATTTCGCTGACCTATGGAAGGCTCTGGATCATCGTCTTCGCGCTGATCGTCTTCGCCGCCCTGATGCTGATGCTGCGCAAAACGCCGCTGGGCCTGCAGATGCGCGCGGTGACGCAGAACAGGCGCATGGCGGCTTCGATGGGCATCCGCACGCCCTGGGTCGATGCGATGACCTTCGGGCTTGGCTCCGGCGTCGCCGGGCTGGCCGGGGTGGCGCTGTCGCAGATCGACAATGTCAGCCCCAATCTGGGGCAGGGCTACATCATCGACAGCTTCATGATCGTGATCTTCGGCGGGGTCGGCAATCTGTGGGGCACACTGGTCGGTGCCTTCACGCTGGGCGTGGTGAACAAGTTCCTGGAACCCTATGCCGGCGCGGTGCTGGGCAAGATCCTGGTGCTGGTCTTCATCATCCTGTTCATCCAGGTGCGCCCGCGCGGGCTGTTCGCGCTCAAGGGCAGGGCGGTGGAGCAATGACCGGGAGGGCGTTAAAGGGCGGTTTCCTGCTGCGCGGGCTGGACCGCGGCGGCCTGATCTTCCTGGCCATCATCCTGGCGGTTGGCATCCTGGTGCCGGCGCTGAACCTGCTGCTGCCGGCGGATCATCCGCTGCATGTGCCGAACTATGCCGTGTCGCTGGTTGGCAAATATCTCTGCTTCGCGCTGCTGGCACTCTCCATCGATCTGGTCTGGGGCTATTGCGGCATCCTCTCGCTGGGCCATGGCGCGTTCTTCGCGCTGGGCGGTTACGCGATGGGCATGTATCTGATGCGCCAGATCGGCACGCGCGGCGTCTATGCCAATCCGGAGCTGCCGGACTTCATGGTGTTCCTGAACTGGAAGGAGCTGCCCTGGTACTGGTACGGCTTCGACCAGTTCTGGTTCGCTGCCATCATGGTGGTGCTGGTGCCCGGTGCGCTGGCCTTCGCGCTCGGCTGGTTCGCCTTCCGCTCGCGTGTCACCGGCGTCTATCTCTCGATCATCACCCAGGCGATGACCTTCGCCCTGCTGCTGGCCTTCTTCCGCAACGATATGGGCTTTGGCGGTAATAACGGGTTGACCGATTTCAAGGATATCCTGGGATATCCGGTACAGGCGGCCGGCACGCGGGCGACGCTGTTCTTCGCCTCGGCACTGGCGCTGGCGCTGGGATTCCTGCTGTGCCGGGCGATCATCCGCTCCAAGCTGGGCAAGGTGCTGGTCGCCATCCGCGATGCCGAGAGCCGCACCCGGTTCCTTGGCTACCGGGTGGAATATTACAAGCTGTTCGTCTTCACCCTGTCGGCCTGCATGGCCGGGGTGGCCGGCGCGCTCTACGTGCCGCAGGTCGGCATCATCAACCCCAGCGAATTCAGCCCGGCCAACTCCATCGAGATGGTGATCTGGGTCGCGGTCGGCGGGCGCGGCACGCTGATCGGGCCGGTGGTCGGCGCGATCCTGGTGAATTTCGGCAAGACCTATTTCACCGCCGCCATCCCGGAATTCTGGCTGTTCGCGCTGGGCGGGCTGTTCATCGCCGTCACGCTTTTCCTGCCGAAGGGGATCGTCGGCACGGCGTCCGACCTGATGAAGAAGAACGGCAAACCCGCGCGCCGCGACCCGGCGCCGGAACCGGCGGAGTAGCACCATGACCTCCGACCTGATGACCCGCGCGCTACTCTATCTCGACGGGGTGAGCGTCAGCTTCGACGGTTTCCGGGCGCTGAACAGCCTGTCCTTCACCGTGATGCCCGGCGAGATGCGGGCGATCATCGGCCCCAACGGCGCCGGCAAGACCACCATGATGGATGTCATCACCGGCAAGACCCGGCCGGATGAAGGCGACGTGGTATTCGACGGCAAGGTGGACCTGACCAGGCAGGACGAGGCTGCCATCGCGCAGCTCGGTATTGGCCGCAAGTTCCAGAAGCCGACCGTGTTCGAAAGCCATACTGTCTGGGACAATCTGGACCTTGCCATCGAGGGCCGGCGCGATCCGCTGGCGACCCTGTTCCACCGGGAAGGGGCGGAGCGCGACCGCATCGAGGAAATCCTCGGCATCGTGCGCCTGAAGGACCGCAGGCACGAACTGGCCGGCGCGCTGTCGCATGGCCAGAAGCAATGGCTGGAGATCGGCATGCTGCTGGCGCAGAACCCGAAGCTGCTGCTGGTGGACGAGCCGGTGGCCGGCATGACCGACGCCGAGACGGCGGAGACCGCCGATCTGTTGCGCGAGATCGCCCGGACCCATTCCGTCGTCGTGGTCGAGCATGACATGATTTTCGTGCGCGACCTTGGCGTGAAGGTCACGGTGCTGCATGAGGGCGCGGTGCTGGCCGAAGGCTCGCTCGACCATGTCAGTGCCGATCCGCGTGTCGTCGACGTCTATCTGGGGCGCTGAGCATGCTGGATGTCCGCGATGTCGATCTGCATTACGGGGCGGCGCAGGCGCTGCGCAAGGTCTCGCTAAAGGCCGAGATCGGCCGCATCACCTGCCTGATGGGCCGCAACGGCGTTGGCAAGACCAGCCTGCTGCGCGCGATTGTTGGCCATCATCCGGTCAGCCGCGGCGAGATCGGCTGGAACGGCCAGTCGGTCACCGGCCTGCGGCCGTTCGACCGGGCGCGACGCGGCATCGCCTATGTGCCGCAGGGCCGCGAAATCTTCCCGCTGCTGACGGTGAAGGAGAATCTGGAGACCGGCTACGCCCCGCTGCCGCGCAAGGACCAGACTATCCCCGATTATATCTACGAGCTGTTCCCGGTGCTGAAGGACATGCTGGGCCGGCGCGGCGGCGATTTGTCGGGCGGTCAGCAGCAGCAGCTCGCCATCGGCCGGGCGCTGGTGATGCGGCCCTCGCTGCTGGTGCTGGACGAGCCGACCGAGGGTATCCAGCCCTCGATCATCAAGGATATCGGCCGCGCCATCCTGTTCCTGCGCGACCGCGGCGACATGGCGATCCTGCTGGTCGAGCAGTATTTCGACTTCGCCCGTGACCTGGCCGATGATTTCGCCGTGATGGACCGCGGCGAGATCGTGCTGTCGGGCACCAGGGCCGAGCTGGTGGAGAGCGAGGTCCGGCGCTACCTCACGGTCTGATCTGGGCTTCGTACCGATGGGACGCGGCCAGGCATCGTCGGATAGCGCTTGACCGGGGCGGCAAGGGTCGGTTTGCTGCGGGACGTTTTTACGTCTTCCGTAAAGGAAACCGGTACCGTGTTGCAGATCACCCCGTTGCGCCGCCGTGCCCTGCTCTGGGCGGCGCTTGGTATCGGTTTCGGCCTTGCCTATCGCTATCTGGTGGTGCAGCAGCACTGGATCGGCCATCTGTGCGACCCCGGCGACGGGCCCTGGTGGTGCGGTCCGCGCACCGGCCTGATCCTGTTTTTCCAGTATAGCGGCTTCGGCATCCTGGCCGTGCTGACCGGAGTCCTGGCCTTATGGCGCAGGCCGGTCTGGGCCATTCATACGGCGCTGGCCGCCGGCGGCGCGGGGCTGGTGCTGTATAATGCCGAAACCGCCGGCATCGGCTTCGTCATGGGGCTGGTTGCGGCGCTGCGCCAGCCGGCAGCGGCAGACGATAAATCCATAACAGGGGAGGAACGGGCATGAGCTTCAAGACGACCGAGATGGCACCGGGCATCGATACCGGCGCGCAGGTGGACAGCATGTCACTGCAGGAGATTGCGGCGATGGGCTATCGCGCGGTCATCAACAACCGGCCGGACGGCGAGGAGCCGGGGCAGATGGCGATGGCCGACGCCAAGGCGCAGGCCGAGGCGCTGGGCCTCGAATATCACTTTCTGCCGGTCACCAGCTCGACCATTGGCAAGGCCGATGTGGAAGCGTTCGACGCGATGCTGGCGACGGTGGGCAAGCCGGTGCTGGCGCATTGCCGTACCGGCACGCGGGTCTATCTGCTCTATGGTGCGACACAGGTGCTGAAGCATGGCGCCGATGCCGACGCGCTGGTCGCCGAGGCGGCAGGCAAGGGCTTCGACATCAAGTCGCTGCCTGTGCTAGTGGAAAAGCTCCGGTCCGCTTAGCCGAAATCCACCAGCTGGGTGAGCGGCTGCACGGTGCGCCAGTCGCCTTCCCAGCGGCTTTTGTCGCCGCGCCGCACCCAGAACTGGCAGACCATGATGCGGTCGGTGGCCTCGTGGTCGCTGGCCAGTGGCAGCACCAGCCGGTAGGTGATGCCGTTCACGAAGTTTCCCTGATCGTGATAGAGCGTCTCGGAATAGACCGGGCAGCGCCGGTCCGCCGCTGTCGCATGGGTGAAGCTGACATAGGACAGGTAGGGTTCCGGCAGCGCCTCGTCGATATGCAGGCTGGTCAGTTCGCGGCCGACATGGGTGTAGATGGCGGTGCCGACCAGCCGGAAGCGGAACCGGCGATAACGCTCTGAGCCGACGATATCCAGGAGGATCATGTTCGCCAGAACGCCGTTCGGCAGGTCGAGCGGGTCCACGTCATCGCGGCTCGGCAAGGTGCGCCCCGCGCGCTGGCTGCACCAGTAGCTGGCGAGCTTGCGCAGCCTTTCGTCCGGAATGTCGGTCAAGGCGACACGCCCCAGACTGTAGGTGATTTCCGTACGGCTTGTGTCGAAGACCGTCATGGGCTGCCTTGTTCTTGCGTTCTCCTAATATATGGGCGCGGGGAAATAGATTCAAAGCCGCGAAAATTATCCCGGTCTATTCGTGGGGTTGGTCGTGGCGCTGGTCGTGGCGCCGGGCGACAGCTTCGCGGTGCGCGATATAGCTGACGGCGGCGACCACGATGGCCGCGCCGATCCAGGTCCAGACTGTCGGGAATTCGCCGAACAGCAGGAAGCCGATCAGCGTCGCCCAGATCAGCTGCAGGAACTTGGCCGGTTGTGTCACCGAAACCTCGGCCAGCTTGAAGCCCTGCACCATGGCGAGATGGCCCAGCGTGGCGATGAAGGCGGTCAGCGCCATCAGCGCCCATTCCTCCGGCGTTGGTGCGCGCCAGACATAAAGTGCCGGCACCATGGTCACCAGTGTGACGAAGATCGACAGGTAGCCAACAACCGCCGGCCCGCTCTCCTTGCGCATGAGCAGTTTCGCCATGACGTCGGAAAAGGCGAAGATCGGCGCCGCCACCAGCATGGCCATCGCGCCGGGGTCGATGATCGCCGCCCCCGGCCGGAGGATGATCAGGGCGCCAAGCAGCCCGCCCAGCACCGCGACCATCCGGCGCAGCCGGATGCGCTCGCCCAGCAGCAGCACCGCGGCGATGGTGGCAAAGATCGGCGAGGTGAAGCCCAGCGCCGTCACCTCGGCGATGGGGATGCGGCTCATCGCGTAGAACCACATCATCACTGCCAGCCCGTGCAGGATGCCGCGTGTGGCGTGCAGCTTGATGTTGGCGGCGCGGAAATCCGACAGCTGCATGCGCATGAAGAAGGGCAGCATGAACAGCATGCCGAAGGCATAGCGGATGAACGACATCTGGATCGGATTCATGGTCGTGCCGACATGGCGCACGATGGCCATGAAGCTGGCGAACAGCAGGCCGGACAGCACGACCCACAGGATGCCGCGTACATTCGGCGGCAAATCCGCCCACTGGCTCTTGATCGCGTCCATCCGTCTCCGGCGCTTGCGGCTGGGGCGTTGACGGAAAGCCAACCCAATCCTGCTTAGGGGTTCCGGCGGTACTTGTCCATGCCGCGCGGCCGGATTGCATGGCTGGCACGCGGTGCGGCCATGTGTCCTGACCGGTATTGGTTGAGATTATAAATCACTCTCATTATCATCTGGCTCCATCATATTATTGCAAGCCACGCTGGCCAGGGGGTTGGCCGGCTTGCGTGCGACAGGTTTTAGGAAGGGGCAAGGGTATGAGTAGGAACATTCTGGCTTTGGCAGCAGCAGGGTTGCTGGCTGTTGCGGCACCGGCATCGGCAGCGCCAGGCGACGGTGCGGTGCGCGCCATGCTGACGAACTATGCCGATATCGCCCAGGCGATGTATTCCGACTCGCTTGCCAAGGCGAAGGAGCTGCAGGCCGCCGTGCAGGCGCTGACCGATGCGCCCAGCGCCGCCACGATGCAGGTCGCCAAGCGGGCCTGGCTGGCCGCGCGTGTGCCCTACCAGCAGACCGAGGTCTATCGTTTCGGCAACGCCATTGTCGATGAGTGGGAAGGCAAGGTGAATGCCTGGCCGCTGGACGAGGGGCTGATCGATTATGTCGATTCCTCCTACGGCACCGATTCCGACGAGAACCCGCTCTACACCGCCAATGTGATCGCCAATCCGAAGATCACCCATGGCGGCGAGGAGATCGACGCCTCCACCATCACCAAGGAACTGCTGGCCGAGAAGCTGCAGGAGATCGGCGGTGTCGAGGCGAATGTCGCCACCGGCTACCACGCCATCGAGTTCCTGCTGTGGGGCCAGGATCTGAACGGCACTGGCCCGGGTGCCGGCAGCCGGCCCTGGACCGACTATGCCAAGGGGCCGGCCTGCACCAGCGGCAATTGCGACCGGCGCGCGCAGTATCTGACGGTTGCCACCGACCTGCTGGTGGACGATCTGGCGGAGATGGCCGGCAACTGGGCGGCTGACGGCGAGGCGCGCAAGACGGTGATGGAAGCCGGCCCGCAAGGTGGCCTGTCGATCATCCTGACCGGGCTGGGTAGCCTGTCCTATGGCGAGCTGGCGGGCGAGCGCATGAAGCTGGGCCTTTTGCTGAACGACCCGGAGGAGGAGCATGACTGCTTCTCCGACAACACCCACAATTCGCACTATTACGACATCGTCGGAATGCGCGCGGTCTATTTCGGCAGCTATACCCGGATCGATGGCAAGAGCGTGGTGAACGGGCGCAGCCTGCACGATCTGGTGCGTGCCAGCGATCCGGCGCTGGCGGCGGAAATCAAGCAGGCGCTGGATGCCACCCAAGCGGCGGCCCTGGCGATGAAGCAGCGCGCCGAGGCGGTCGAGGCCTATGACCAGATGCTGGCCGCGGGCAATGAAGCGGGCGCTGCGACGCTGCAGGCGGTCATTGATGCGCTGAGCGCGCAGACCCGTTCCTTCGAGCGCGCGGTGGCGCTGCTGGAATTGCAGCCGATCGCCTTTGAGGGGTCCGACTCTCTCGATAATCCGGCGGCCGTCTTCCAGTAAGCCGACAGGGTGCCCAATAGCTGACGGAGCGTTCTGCGGGACGCTTCGTCTTTCATTCCGTAATTCTTGTGATGAAAATGTTTCGATCGGGTTGGCAGGGTACCGTTTCGCTGGGCTTTATCGCCGGGGCGCTCGCAGCTTTTCTGGGTTTGGCGGTGAACGCGGCTGGCGCCGCCTCCACTGGCCCCGATTCCACTGGCAGCAAGGCGGAAAAGGCGCGCATCGCCGCCGTCACCAAACCGGCGTCCGATTTCTCCGAGGCGGAGAAGTTCGAGCAGAACCAGGGCGGTGCGGCGACGGTCTATAAGCCGCTGAACACCAGCATCTTCTCGCACCCGTCCGGCAATATGGCTTTCGAGAAGCAGCTGGATTTCAAGGTCGGCGACGGCATCTTCCGCAAGATCTGGGTGTCCGCGCCAAGCTCAACCGAATCCTCGGACGGGCTGGGTCCGCTGTTCAACTCGCGCTCCTGCCAGGGCTGCCATCTGAAGGACGGGCGCGGCGGACCGCCGGCCGCGGGCGAGCAGGCGGTTTCACTGTTCCTGCGCCTGTCGGTCCCGCCGCAGGACGAGGCGCAGCGCACCCTGCTGGCGAAGGGCGAGGCGGCGCTGATCGGCGACCCGACCTACGGCACGCAGCTGCAGAATTTCGCGATCCAGGGACATCAGCCGGAAGGCGAGATGGTCGTCGAGTATGAAGAAGTGCCGGTCACGCTGGCCGATGGCGAGGTGGTCAATCTGCGCCGGCCGACCTACAGCGTCGCCAACCTGAAGTACGGGCCGATGCATCCGGAGATCATGCTGTCGCCGCGCGTCGCCTCGCCGATGATCGGGCTGGGCCTGCTGGAAGCCATCCCGGAGGAGGACATCCTCGCCTGGGCCGACCCCGACGACAAGGATGGCGATGGCATCTCCGGCCGGCCCAACCGCGTGTGGGACAGTGTGAAGGGTGGGCTGTCGCTCGGCCGGTTCGGCTGGAAGGCTGGCCAGCCGACGGTGCATCAGCAATCCGCGAATGCCTTCGTCGGCGATATCGGTATCTCAACGCCGCTGGTGCCGGCCTCCTCGGGCGATTGCACGCCGGCGCAGAAGGCCTGCCGCGAGGCGCCCACCGGGGACGATGCGCTGGAAGGCACCGAGGTCACGAAGCAGATGATGGACCTCGTCACCTTCTATGCCCGCAATCTCGGCGTGCCGGCCCGGCGCGATGTGGACGATCCGAAGGTGCTGCGCGGCAAGCAGATGTTCTACGAGAGCGGCTGCACGTCCTGCCATCGCCCGAAATTCGTGACCGCGCGCGATTTCGACGGCGAGGAACAGGCCTTCCAGCTGATCTGGCCCTATACCGACCTGCTGCTGCACGATATGGGCGAGGGGCTGGCCGACAACCGGCCGGAAGCGCAGGCAGATGGTCAGGAATGGCGCACGCCGCCGCTCTGGGGCATCGGCCTGACCGAGACGGTCAGCGGCCACACCTATTTCCTGCACGATGCCCGCGCCCGCAACCTGCTGGAGGCGATCCTGTGGCATGGCGGCGAGGCCGAGGCGGCGAAGCAGAAGGTGGTGGAGATGAGCAAGGCCGACCGCGAGGCGCTGTTGGCTTTTCTTAACTCCCTTTAGGCCTGAACCCCCTGTAGGAGAAGCGCGATGCGATTCCGGTTCCTTGCCATTCTTGCCGTGCTGCTGGCCGTTTCGCCGGTGGCGCTGGCCGCTGATCCTGCTTCCTACCGGCAGCTCAACAGCGATCTGGTCACGCATCATGTGATCCCGCGCTATGCGGCGCTGGAGACGGCGTTGGCCGGTTTCGACCGGGCCGCCGGCGCCTATTGCGCCGCCCCGTCCGATGCCGGCTTCGCGGCGCTGCGGACGGCCTATGGCGCGGCGTCCGATGCCTGGCAGGGCGTGCAGCATATCCGGTTCGGCCCGGTCGATCTGTTCATGCGCCAGCAGCGCTTTGCCATGTGGCCCGATCCGCGCAACACGGTGGGAAGGCAGCTGGCCGAGATGCTGAAATCGGGGGAGCGCGACCGTATCAGCCAGAAATCCTTCGAGACCGGCAGCGTCGCCGTGCAGGGGCTGCCGGCGCTGGAACGGCTGCTGTATGACGATGCGCCGCCTGCCGGTTTTGCTTGCGAGGCAGTGACCGCGATATCCGGTAATCTGGCCGGCATGGCAACCGATGTGCTGCGCGCCTGGCGCGAGGATTATGCGCAGACCGTGGCGAAGGCGGGCGAGGCCGGCACCCATTACCAGAGCGCCAGCGAGGCGACGCTGGATCTGTTCAAGAGCCTGCACACGGCGGTCGAGCTGGTGGCCGACCACAAGCTGGCGCGCCCGCTGGGCGGCAGCGCGAAGGAGGCGAAGCCGCAGCTCGGCGAATCCTGGCGCAGCGGCCGCTCGATGGAGAATATCCGCCTGAATTTGCGCGCCGCCGAGGCGCTGTATCTCGGCGAGGGCGGCGGCCAGGGCTTCGGTCATTTCGTGCGCGACGTGGCCGGCGACAAGAAGCTGGACGATCTGTTCCGCCGCGCCTTCAAGCAGACCATCGCCACCGCCGACTCCGTGTCCCTGCCGCTGAAGGAGGCGGTGAAGGACAAGGAGGAGCGGGTGAAGCTGGTGCAGCTGGCCAAGGAAACAGCGGCGCTGAAGCAGCTTCTGGCGACGCGGCTGACCGGGGCGCTGGACATTCCACTCGGCTTCAACGCCCTCGACGGTGACTGAGGAGAGTGTGATGCCGATTTCCCGCCGCCATTTGCTGACCCGGTCCGCGCTGGCCGGCCTCGCCGCCGCCGGCGCGCTGACGGGTCTCGATGCACGGGTGCTGGCGCGCGAGGCGAAGGGGCTCTATCTCAGCGCCCGCGCCGACCGCGAGGGGAAATTCTTCGCCAGCGGCTTCGACGCGGATGGGGCGAAGCTGTTCGACCTGCCGATGCCAGCACGCGGCCATGGCTCCGCAGTCAGCCCGGACGGGCGGCCCAGTGGGAGGCAGGCCGTGTTCTTCGGGCGGCGGCCCGGCCGGTTCGCGCTGGTGATCGATAGTGCCAGCGGCAGAGTCGCCCACACCATCCCCGCCATCGAGGACCGCGCCTTCGCCGGGCATGGGCTGTTCGTGAAGGGCGGCCGGCTGCTGCTGGCGACCGAGATCGACTATGCGGGCAAGCGCGGGCTGATCGGCCTGTACGACGCCGCCGACTCGTTCCGCCGCATTGGCGAATGGCAGACCGGCGGTCTGGACCCGCACGATCTGCGGCTGCTGCCGGACGGACGCACGCTGATCGTCGCCAATGGCGGCATCCTGACCCATCCCGAGGTGCAGCGCATGAAGCTGAACCTCGATTCGATGGACTCCTCCGTCGCCTTCATCGATATCCGCGACGGCAGCCTGATCGAGCAGCGCCGCCTGCCGGGCGAGTTCTTCCAGCTCAGCCTGCGCCACATGGCGGTGACGGCGGAGGGCGAGACGGTCATCGCCATGCAGTATGAAGGGCCGTCGAACGATCTGGTGCCGCTGGTCGGGCTGGCGCGTCCGGGCCGGGATATCGAGATGCTGGATATGCCGGATGCTGCCTGGTCGCGCCTGCGCAATTATTGCGGCAGTGCGGCCGTCGATGCCGGCGGCACCATCCTGGGTGTCACTTCGCCGCGCGGCGGGCGGGCACTGTTCTGGGAGGCGGCGACGCGCCGGCCCTTGCCGCCGCTCGATCTGGCGGATGGCTGCGGGCTGGCCGCAGCACCCGTGCCGGGCCGCTTCATCGTCAGCAACGGGCTGGGCGCGCTGGTCGAATACGATCCCCTCAATGGGCGGACCCGCGCGCTCGACAGCGGCTTCGCCGGTGCGCGCTGGGACAATCACATCTTCACGGGCTAGCGGATCTTCCTAGATCAGCTCGGGGTCGATGGCCATGGCGCAGGCATCGGTCGGCTGCGCCGCCGCGTGCCCGACATAGGGGATCATCTTCAGCACCAGCGAGACGCCCCGACAGGGAGCGGCGGCCACGCCGCAGCCGGACAGGCTGAGCAGTATGGCCATCAGGGCAATAAGGCGCATAATCCCTCGGAACAAGGCAATGGCGAGGCATTTACCCTAGCATCCCTTGCAATCGCGGCGCATCGCCAAACATCAGGACCATCACGACAAAACGGGAGAATGGCCGATGGGCATGCTGGTGGATGGCGAGTGGAAGGATGTCTGGTACGACACGAAATCGACCGGCGGCGCCTTCAAGCGCGAGGACTCCGCTTTCCGTGGCCGGGTGACAGCCGATGGTTCCTCCGGCTTTCCCGCCGAGGCCGGGCGTTATCACCTGTTCGTCTCGCTGGCCTGCCCCTGGGCGCACCGCACGCTGATCTTTCGCGCCCTGAAGGGGCTGGAAAAGGCGATCAGCGTCTCCGTCGTCGATCCGCTGATGCTGAAGGAAGGCTGGGAATTCCCGGAGCCTGACGAGCTGACCGCGGCGACGCGGCTTTACGAGGTCTATCTGAAGGCGAAGCCCGGCTATACCGGCCGCGTGACCGTGCCGGTGCTGTGGGACAAGCAGAAGCAGACCATCGTGAACAATGAATCCGCCGAGATCATCCGCATGCTGAACAGCGACTTCGATGAAGTGGCGGAAAATCCCGGCCTCGATCTCTATCCCGAACCGCTGCGTGCCGAGATCGATGCGATCAACGAGATGGTCTATGACCGGGTGAATAACGGCGTGTACAAGGCCGGTTTCGCCACCGAGCAGGACAAGTACGAGAAGGCCGTCACCAGCCTGTTCGGCGCACTCGACATTCTGGAGGAGCGGCTGGCGCGCCAGCGCTACATCGCCGGCAACCGCATCACCGAGGCGGACTGGCGGCTGTTCACCACGCTGATCCGCTTCGATCCGGTCTATGTCGGCCATTTCAAATGCAATCTGCGCACGCTGGCCAGCTATCCCAATTTGTGGGGCTATACGCGGGAGCTGTATCAGGTGCCGGGTGTGGCCGGGACGGTGAACTTCACCCACATCAAGCGGCACTATTACGAAAGCCACCGGCAGATCAACGGCAGCGGCATCGTGCCGCTGGGGCCGGTGCTGGATCATGATGCGCCGCACGGACGGGACCGGCTGCCGAAGGTGGCCTGAGTGCGGTATTCGGATAGATTGCCGGCGCGGCCGGGGCTATCCTGAAAGTCAAAGACCCAACCGCTCAAAAGGAACCAGCCTGATGCGTCTCATCCTCGCGATCTTCCTGCCCTTCCTGCTGTTCTTCACGATCGGGCGGCCGATCGCCGGCATCATCTGCCTGATCCTGCAGATCACGCTGATCGGCTGGATTCCGGCGGCACTCTGGGCGATCTACGCACTGTCGCAGCATAACACCGACCAGAAGATCAGGGCGGCGCGGCTAGGCGACTGACGCCTCGATCAGCCCGGCGCGGGATTCCAGCACTTCCGCGAAGGCGGCAGCCAGACCATCGATATCCGGCGCTTCCATCGGCAGCGACAGATTGATCATGCCGCGCCGGGCGAGGTACTGGCCCTTTTCCAGCAGATCAAGATGCAGCAGGTCGCGCAGCGCCTTCGGCATACCGGCCACATCGGCGGGGCGGCGCACCGGGCCGCTGACGGCATGCAGGCACATCATGGAGCCACGCCCGGTCGCGCGGATCGGCAGGCCCATCGCCTCAGCAATGCCGTTCAGCCGGGCGCGCAACGCATCGCCGCGCCGGTTCAGCGCGATGGCGGTGTCCGGCGTGTAGATCTGCGTCAGGCCGGCCAGCCCCGCCGCCATGGTCAGCACATTGTTGTTGAAGGTGCCGGCATGCGGCCAGGCGCCGGGCCGGCGCGGGTCGAACCGGTCCATGATCTCGGTGCGCCCGCCGAAGGCGCCGAAGGTCAGGCCGCCGCCCAGATATTTGCCCAGCGTCACCAGGTCGGGGGTGATGCCCAGCTCATCATGCAGCCCGCCGGGGGCGAGTCGGGAGGTCATCACCTCGTCGAAGATCAGCAGCGCGCCGGTCTTCGCCGTGGCGTCGCGCAGCGCCTTGAGGAATTCCGGTTCCGCCGGGATGCAACCGCCCGAACCCAGCATCGGCTCGACGATGACGGCGGCGAGGCGCTCGCCCTCCGCCGCGATCTGACGGGCGGCTCCCTCCGCGTCATTATAGTCGGCCATGACCATGGGGAAGGGCGCGTTCAGCGGATTCGCCCCGGCGAAATAGAGCACGCCGCCATGATAGCCGCCGCGGAACGCCATCACCTTGTCGCGGCCGGTCGCGGCGCGCGCCGCTGACAGGGCGAACATGTTGGATTCGGTGCCGGAATTGCAGAAGCGGATGCGCTCCACCGCCGGGAAGCGGTCGCACAAGGCGGCGGCGAAGCGGGCCTCCAGCAGGTTCGGCCCGCCCAGCACGATGCCGTCCGACAGCGCGGCCTCGATGG